>CAYYIW010000050.1:0-26717 GCA_964472085.1 uncultured Rikenellaceae bacterium
ATGTTTCCCGGACTTACTCTCACTCTTCACAAAACGATACAAGGTATGCAAATTCATACTAAATTGAAAGTAGAGTATGAAAGGCCTACGGCTTCATTTTTGCTTTTTTAGTTGTAACAGGTAATTTATGGTATGAGGTTTCTGGTGATGGGACTCTCTTTCTAACTCAAACTCTCCAAACGCAGATTAAATATCCGGTTCAATAGATAATTGATATAAGGAAGAAAAAATAAAATCCAAATTCTCATCACCTCCCCTGATTATTCAACCTTATAATCATATGGCAGCAGATCTCCAACACGCTGTTGAGCCATCTGTCCTATTATTTTCACTCCGGAGCCGTCAAAATAACCGGTTCTGTCGAAATATACTTTATTCTTTAAAAGATCTAAATAGCTGTTAGGTGATTTTGACAGGTAATAAATATAGATTCGCCCCTTATATGACAGATATTTCTTACTTCCAGACTTGACTATTACAATATCATTATATCTTATGTTTTCACCTTCTGAATTCATGATAACAAAGCCATTTTCTTTTAAGGAATTGGACCACAGACAACTAAAAAATTGGTTTCGTGATCCGAGATATGCTTTCTTTCTTCTTTTATCAAAGAACTTCTTCTTTGCCAGGCCCTTGGACAGATCTTCATTAAATATAGCGTTTCCCTGATACAAAAATGATCTTTCTCCTCTGTTGAATTCAAATGTGTCCAGATAGTATGTCAGCTTATATCCTAATCCATAATTAGTTATTATAAGTGGCTTAGAAGCGTATGCTATCAGAGTGTTACCTGCATTTCTAAAGACAATATCATTTTCATTGGATATATCGCATTTCTGTCCATTCGATGATATTCCAAGGAACTGTTGCCTGAAAATCTTTAAATTTTTTTTTCGGTTTCTAGGCGGAGATTTAGCCTCTACCACCACTTCCTTTAATTCAAATATTTTTGGTTTCAAATAAACCTCAATAATCTTGTCTGTACTAAATTCAGTCAGAGTTAGTGAGTAATATCCCAGTGCACTGATAGTCAATGGAAGAGTCTTATATCTGGAAATATCCAGTTCAAAATACCCGTTCTTATCAGTATTGGTACCTATATATGTGTCGTTAATATATACTGAGGCAAAATCAATTTTTTTGTTATTTGACTTATCCATCACAATTCCCCTGACTGTTTGAGAAAATGCCGGTCTGAAAAAACTAATAAAGAGAAAGAATAATGCAAGTCTCTTCATCATAATGTCCCTATTTTACTTCATATTCCGCTGTCCCGGTAATCGGGTTACCGCTTTCAGTTATACCCTCAACAATAATCCGGACAACAGAAGTGTTGTCACCGTTGTAATAGCTTATTTCTTTTTTACTGTTCCCCTCAAGTTCGATATTTGGTTTCCAAAATAACGTCTTTCGAAAATCTGGCTTATAAGCTGACAATGAATCTGATAAATGCTTCGGTGAATAAAAAATACGTGGCATGCTATAACCAGATATTCTATGGTTCACTGATGATTCGTTTGAATTAAATTTAGCCTCTCCACCACCAGCTTTAGTAATTATATTTATAACTCCATTTGCTCCCTGAATTCCATAAATAACAGTTGAGGAAACCATTTTCAGAACATCTATTCGGTCAACTAATGTGACAGGCATTCTTTCTAAATCACGCATTGTTGCAGGGAATCCATCAATCAGTATAAGCGGTTGTGTTTCTCCATTTTGAGAAGTTACACCTCTAATAAAGATTACATACTGCCCATACTTGGGGCCAAAGACATCAACACCAGGTATTTTACCTCTGATCAACTCGGGAAGATTCCGATAGCTTTCCATCTGTTCAGTTACTATTAATTCATTATCCGGTTTTAAATATAATGTACGGTCTCTTTCAATTCTCTCAATTTGAGCATCATTACGTTTGGAAATAATGTTTACCCCACCAAGCATAACTGTGTCAGATATTTTATATTTAGCTATTAATGCTTCACTAATCAGATAGTAGGAGTTAAGATCTGCTTGTTTCTCTTTATCAGGAATAAAAACGTTGTTAAAACTATAAGCTACTTTAGGCGGGATATAAACATTTGAATCTATAGCCACCACTCCATTCAATTTATCATTTTTGTCAATGCCGCTTATAATGATTGTTCCTTTACCCAAGAGATCTATACCTGATAGTCTGAACTTTCCTGATGAGTCTACCGGAATTGTCAAAAAAAGCGGATTTCCATTTCCGAAGATCCCAATACTCACCCTGGCATCTGAAATTGGTTTATTACGGTTATTTCCCCGCAATTTGCCTGAAACACTAAAGCCATCTTCCGGTGGAAAATAGTGCTGGCTGTACTTCCACGCAAAGTCACGCCATCCCTGGGTCAGAAGTAAAAGATCGAGATTTTTAAGCCGGTCATGTTCAGTGGGATCAAAGTAATAGGAAGGTTCCTCTACAGTGCCATGAACATCTGATTCAAGCAAAAACCATGATGAAATACTTCGTGGAAATAAAGATTGATTATTCAGGAAATTATCATTAACAGCAGATAATGATACAAAGCTATTTTCAGAGGTTGAATCTCCGGCGACAGAAAGACTCAACTTGACCTGGTCCCTCTTATTATAGATAGTTTTATCCGTTTCAATATTAATGCTTGTCGGGATTCCATTTTCAATATATACCAGCCGTTCAGATAATGGAAGGTCATCTATTGCCGAAAGTGTTAACTCAATAATTCCATCGGGTAAATAAAATGTTGGAACCTCCACCCGGTTCTCAGTAGATCTGATCGGAATAATTAACGTATCTATAACTTCATCTCTTATTGAAACATTAAGCACTAAGTCCTGATCAGAAAGCAAAGGCAATGATTGGGCATTTGTCTTGATATCAAGCAGTAAATCACTCCCTGAATTTTTAATAACACTGAATGTGATTCCTTTTGAAAAACTCCGAGGTAATTCAGCTCTTATTTCAGTACTATCTGGAGCTTTATATATGCAGTAATAGGTTAAACCAGACGTTGGCTTAAATTGAAATAAACCCATCCCCAGGTGACTTGATTTAAATGCCGTAATTAATTCTCCATTAGAGGAAAATACCTTACCGGAAACATCAAACCCCTTTCCATTCCAATCAACAGTCTTAAAGGCAATCAGTGAAGATACATTATCAATCAGGGATCCTCCCTCGGGGAAAAAGTATAACCTGTATTTTCTATCCACATGTCTTAAACTCGTTGATTCCGTATTTTGGTCCCCTGCACCATTAATAATCCTGATCTCCCTCGTGAAAAAAAGCTGATCACCATAATTTCTCATATAGTTTGTATAAGCTCTGATTAAATATCTGCCGGAATTAAGATTCTGAGGTATACTGATAGCTCCATTCCCTAATCCCCCTATTAAACGTGTAACATTACTTAGTACAATTTTTGAATCAGGAGAAATAAGTTCCACATGAAGGTTTCCACTGTGGCCTGTTAGTGTGTGATCGAGAGCATCTATCAAATAAGCTTTGTACCAGATATCATCACCTGAGAAATAAATATCGCGATCCACATGCAGATAGACCTTCTCAATAACTCCTGTGGTATCTTCATTATCATCGCTGGAAATCCCACAATTCCTTCCAAAAGTTAATTGAGTGATTAACAGACTCAACAATAATATAAATACATACTTAATATTCATATTCAATGGTTTGAAGATTGTTATTGACGATTTAATTTACAACTAATTTTTTAATTATCAGGACAGATGTGTAACCTAATACCCCCTATTGTCTGTAAGAACAATTAGACATTTTTGTTTGCTCTATTAGTCATCGGTTATAAATGCACCGTTTTCCCAAATTTTTTTTATGAATTTGGCATTCTCTGAAAACAACACACCATTAACTATATTATTCCCAGCAATTCCTCCCAAGTATCCAATATGTTCACAGTTTTCATTATATATGGGACCAGTCATATCAGCACCACAGTTTCCAGGATCAAAAAGATAAACGAGTTGGCCTTGAAATGAGTATTGGCCCACTGAACCTGAGCCCTGACAAAACCAGAAGGATCCGATTAAAGATTTAATGCAGTCAGGAACAACTATTTCTGTTTCCCCCTTATCACATGCAGTAAAGAGCATCAAAAAAATAAATAATAAATAGGTAGACTTATTCATAAATGGTCAGATTCTCTGATTTTATTAACAAAAAGTGAGCCAGATCATCGTGATAATGCTTACTTCCAACTAGTTTTTACAGAGAGTCTTTCTTCTATCCTGATGTGATAAAGATTTTAATGTAATGATATCACCTTATTGGACAAACAACCGCGTTTACAACTCTCTGTTACCTTTATTGATTTTGTGAATCCTGTTCCTTTTCTTCGGTTTTTAATGGAGTATTCATCCAGTATCTCTTTAAATTGTCAGAGATTGAAATATCGTTCTTTTCAAGGGGCATAGACTGTATAAAGCTAGAATCCTGAAATTTAAGCTGCTTATTATACTCCTGGACAAAAAGCTCCCTGAACTGACGAAGCACAAGATCTCTATGCCTGCCAGTAATATTGCCGTTAGTATCTTTCAAATCGTTGATATTAATTCTGCACGAATCCTGCACAATATTATAATTATTATTTTGTATGGTCAGATACAAAGTTTTACCAACCGCTTTAATTTTTCTGATTCTTGCCTTTTCTCCTCTTATAGTAATATCATAGTGATTCTTGTCTTGTGCTGACAATGAATCAATTTCATGATTGAAAACAATAGCGGCTGTCAGATCTGAAAAATAGTCTTTGTAAAGTCCCCCTGAGGCCCATCTTCCGCTTGTGATCTTAAAATAATTACTATCGGCAGGATCTTGCATGATAAATGTATTGTTGAAAGATATATATCTGAGACACATTTTGTCATTCAAAAATGGCTCATGTCCATATTCAATCTCAATATTGAAAATTTTATGTTTCCTCTTTTCTTTATCAATCCCCGTAGCTGAATACTCAAGCCGGTGTATTGAATAATCATCTGGCTGTATGAATATTGTCCCTCTTGCCTGGTATTTACCCTGTGTTACCTTACGTTTTGCTTCAAAATTTATCCTGTAAAGTAATGTATTCCCGTCCCAGACCGCTTCCGGGCTGGAAAATACATGATTCTTTAGTAACTTCCTGGATAAGGTATCAATAAAAAAGAATGTATTACCGTCAAAATTTCTTATTGCATCATGGGCCAGTAAAATGAATAGCTCATTACCATTTTGGTCGCCTACAGAAGCCATAGGCATTTGCTTAAAGGAGATGTCTGTATGCTCTGATCCCTCGACATTATAATACGGAGAGATGCTTATTCTCTTAAAATCCATATTTTCCCTGATTTCAAGCAACCTGTACCGGTTTGAATCGGATGGATATGAAAAGCCCATGTCCAGGGTTTGTATGATTGCTTCATTCAGGTTAAGATAATTACTGCTGTCCTTCACATAATCGCGGTAATATGATACATAACCATAAGGTGTCTCCGGACTGTTTTTCCTGATATCCCTTAGCGCCCTTGCTATCATAATTTCCGATCTGAGTCTTTTTTTTCGTGCAGTGACCGTTACCTCATTCAGGCCATATATATTGGGTTCAAGCTTAAGATAGTTAAATCTGCTGGCTTTCAACCTGTCAAAAGGCATTGAAAGTCTTCTATACCCGATGCAGGTCACGATCAGACTGTCTGATTGAAATTCCGGCTCATTTAATATTCTGAAATCACCTTCAGCATTTGAATGTATTCCAACCTGAGAGTTCTTAAGGCGCACTGTTGCATAGGGCACAGGTTCTGTTGTTTTGGAATCAATCACTTCACCGAATATATAACCATACTGCTGACAGTAAACTGAAGGAAGAACAACAGAAAATAGTAAACAAATCAGGATTAAGAATCGTGTCATTGCTATTTATTTAAAATAGTGAATATGACCAGAATAGGATTCCGGCAGTGTTCTAATTACAAAAACTTGTCATCATTCGATGGACAGTCATAATTTCAAGATCCTATAAATTGATTTATATAAACAGAACATTTTTATTGACTTTTTATTCCCGCATCTTTTGGTAAAGAATAGGATATTATTCATACCTGATTGCCTTAATTGGATTAATACGTGAAACTCTGAAAGCCTGACCAAATACAGCTGAAATTACTACAATTAAAGAGAAGATGAAGGAGAATAAGAAAATCCACCATTGTATACCTGGTTTATACGCAAAATTCATTAACCATTTTGTCATAAGATACACTGTTATTGGTATAGAAAGCAGAGTCGCCAGAGTAACCAGAATTATATTTTTTAATAAAAAAGAATATAAAATGGATTTTTTAGAACTTCCAAGGACTTTCTTTATCCCTATTTCCCTGGTTCGGGATTTCGCAATAAAAAGCGACAAACCAAACAACCCAAATGCTGCAATAATAAGTGTGAAAATTGTAAATATGAAAATAATAAGATTTAAGTTACTTTCTGAAGAATATAATTCTCTAATAATATCTTCAATTTTAGTATACTGAAATTTCTTGTCTGTATTAATTTTTCCCCATTCTGTTTCAAACATTGGCAGAATCGCATTTAAAGTCCCTGGTTTGAAATGTACAGCTAACTGTTGAATATTTTGATTACTAACTGAAATTAGAAGAGGTGGAATGTCAGAATGAATTGAATGAATATTAAAATCCTTAACCACTCCAATTATTGTACTCCCTCCAATGACTTTGCCTAGCGGATTTGTTATGCCAAGGGTCTTGACAGCTGTTTCGTTAAGAATCACAGATTGATCAATATCACTACCAAAATCCTTTGAAAATTCCCGTCCTTCTGCCAGTGGAACCCCCAATGTTTGAAGGAAATTATAATCCACCTTCATTCTTTCGACCTGAACAATATTATCCTTATTTTGAAAATTAGGGACCCTGTCAATTGAACGATTTGAGGTTGGAAGACTCCACAATGAACCTGAGGCCATTATTACATTAGGATTTGATTTTATATTATTAAGAAAGGTTGAATAATCCTTGAATTCTCCTCCAAGATCAATCATTATAACATCATGTTGAAAAAAATTAGGATTCCTGTTTAAAGCATAACGATATTGTGAATGAATTATTAATGTTGAAGATACTAAAACACTGAAAATAACAAGTTGTATTATAATAAGTAAAGAACGTAATAGCTGCTTACTTTTACCATATAAATAATTAGCCCTTAGTATTTCCATGACTTTAAGCTTTGACAAAAATGATGATGTGTATTGTCCGGAGATAATACCAATAATTAATATAAGCGACAGATATACAAAAACGTAAGTCAATATGTTTGATCTGAAAATGTTTATTTGTGTTTCAAACAATTTTTCAGCAAAGGGAAGAGAAATTTTCATTAAAATGAGGGCAACGGGGAATACAATCATTGTTAATATTATTGACTCATTTAATAATTGAATCTTAAGGATTCGTTTATTGGCACCAAAGGTTTTTCTTATTGCAATCTCACGTCCTCTTCCAGTTGATATGGCAGTTGAGAGAATGATATAATTTAAAGCAGCAACTATTAAAATCACAACCGCTACTGCGGAGAAAAGTCTTAGATTATTTTTATTACCTGTTATACCGGCCTTAATAATATTGTCGGAGCCCAAATAGACATTATCTAATCTTTGAAGATAATAATGATAACGGGGTTTTTCTCCCATATATTTAACTTCGATTGATCTGAATTGGTTTTCAAATACTTCAGGATTATAATCTCTTGACAATAAAACCCATGTTTGCCAATTAGGATAAACCCAACTTTGATCCGCATCATTAATCTTAAAAGTTCTGTTGATTGGCTCAATAGTCCAGCTACTATTTATAAAACAATCTGATTTCAATGTGGAATTTTCCGGAATATCTTTAAAAACACCGGTTACTGTAAAAATATTTTCTTTATTGTTTATGAATACGGCAACTTTTTGTCCTGTCGGGTCATGCCCAGGGAAAAGCTTTTCTGCCAGATTTTGTGATAGAACTATTGAATTATTGTCGTCAAGCAGATCATTATTATTTTGTCCCTGTGTCAGGTGTAATGTAAAAATGTCAAATATCTCAGAATCTGTCGCAATAGCATTTTCAATATTTATCAGATCATTATTTAACATTATGCTAAAGCCACTAATTTGTTTAACTCTAATTGCCTTTTCAACCTGTGGAAATTGATCCTTCATAACTTCTGCCAGGACAAATGGAGTTTCAGCAAATGTCAAATTATATTCTACATAATTACTTAACACTCTATATACCCTGTGTCTTTTTTTATCAAAATGATTATAACTAAGTTCATTTATTACATAAAGCAGGATTATAAAAGATACTGCCAGTGCAATTGAAAGACTTGTCAGATTTATTAAAGCAAAAACTTTGTTATGTTTTAAAAATCTTAGTGCAGATTTGATGAAATTTGCAACCATTTAGTTTAGTGTGAATTTCCATTAAAATACTTCTAAAATAATTCAACTACGAAATCCTTTCGTATAAATAGATATTGATGGCACCAATAGATTAAGTTATTATATTCCATTTTGAAGACTTTGCATTGGCGAGAAGCATGTGTTTTTGCCATCATTTTATGTTATTTTCCAAAATTTCTTGTTTTAACATTATAAGTAATCTCCTTATAACCTATTTTACCATCCTGAGAAATAGCTTCCACAACTACTTCCATTTCTCCTGTAATATCTGCATTGTAAAAAGTTACCGAAGCCTTACCAAGACTATCAACAATGAGCTTTGGTCCCCAATAAATAAGTGCACGTAAGTCCGGTTTATACCAGTCACTGGATGTCAGGTTTGCGTACTTTGGAGTATAAAATTCACGAGATGCTGAAAATACTGGTACCACAGCTTTTATTATACCTTTGGGCTTTCGTATTCCATATATCCCATTACCACCATAAGTGTATATTGCAATAATATCTATGGTTGGTGGTAAGCTCGATGGAACACATTCAGGGCAAAATTCGAACCAGACTTTTGATCTGTTATTAACATTCTCAATGATTTCAAAACTGCTTATTTCACTGGATGGGATATAAGGAATTGAATTATAGTCGAAATGATTAATTGCACTACCATCCACTACCACAAGTGTTGGTACAGATTTTCTGACTTCAGCATGTAATTCCCCACCGGATATTCCTTCAGTGTAACTTTTATTCAAATCAAAAAATCCGTCTCCAATACCATTCTCTAATTTTACTAATTTCTTCTCAATAACCTTTTCATCCGGACCTATCAATTCCACGTACAGTACTCCGCTTAATTCTGATGGAGTGTTATCAAGAGCATTTGTAACAATGGCTTTAAACCAAATGGTCCTGTCGGTTGTATATACCTTGCCATCAAGTTGCAGGTAAATTTTCTCAGGAGTATATGATATTAAACCTGGCCCTGTGCTTTGGGATAGAGCTGGATAAGACAGGTAACAAGACAACAATACTATAGCAGTGAACTTGGTAATACCCATCAGAACTTTTTATAGGAAGATTAGCATTCGAAGTTTATGCGTCAAATTTTATACCAGAAATCTGAAGAACTTAAACAAATTCCATAAAGTGGCAGTGCAAAAATGCTAACCGGCAATAAAGGAAGGTTTTGTACCTCAGACACCTACGTGGCTTGCTAATTGCCTGCCGACAGCTATCGGCACAGGTACAAAATTTAAAGGAATTCAAAAATCGAATACTTTGTTATACATTCATTCCTGACATGCTTCCGCCTTGTCAGTCACATAGGAAAAGCAACCATTTTTATGGCTATATAAAAAACAAACTATGTTTCCCGGACTTACTCTCACTCTTCACAAAACGATACAAGGTATGCAAATTCTAAATAAATGGAAAATAAAATTCACAGCCATATCATTCCACTTTTATAAAACTGAACTCCATTGTCTGTGACCGGACACACTGTCCGTTTCCGGACATTTTTCCATTGATGCAATATTTATATTCCACTAATTATCAGCAATATACTAAGTCTGGCATACGAATTGCCTTTTCATCAATAAATATTTTGTATATGGATCGGGAATTGCCGGATAGAGTTATACAAAAAAAGAAACTGACACGAATAATTCAAATTGCATTATTTTGTTCTATCCCTGTCATAATCATCTTTTCTTTAAGATTTGTCATCAAACCTTCTATAAAAAAAAGCGGTATCCGGACAGCAGTTGTTGAAACAGGTAATCTCGAATCCTCAGTAACCGCCTCAGGTATTGTTGTTCCGGAATTCGAGGAGATTAAAACCAGTCCGATACAATCCGGTATCAAAGCAATCTACAGAAATACAGGTGACGAAGTAGTGAACGGAGACTCTGTCTTATCACTTGACACAAGGCTGATATTATATGAGCTTGAGAAACTCAGGGATGAATTGAATATTAAGAAGGATAATATCAGACAGCTTCAATTACAAGAGGAAAAGAATATTTCAGATCTCAGGACTCAATATGATATTAAAAGACTACAGGTTCAAAACATGGCATCCGAACTTGAGACAGAAAAATACCTGAACACGATAGGCGGTGGTACAAGGGAAAATACTGAAAAAGCGGAACTGAACCTTAAAATATCCCGTTTGGAACTGGAACAAATCAGTCAAAGCATACAATACCAGGAAAAAACCATGAGGACAAATCTCAGTAGTCTGGGGTATGAGATAAATATACAGCAAAAGAACGTAAATGAGCTGCAATATAAGATTAATCATTCAACCATTATAGCAGATAAGAAAGGAATAATAACATGGATAAATAACCAGATTGGCAAAAACATTAATCAGGGTGATGAACTCGTTAAAATATCTGATCTGCAGAGTTACAGGGTGATTGGGAGCATATCAGATATTCATGCAAGTAATCTTGGCTTAGGACAGAAGGTCATTGTACGATTAAATGAAAACACTGATCTGAGAGGCGAAATAGTCAATATCTCACCTTCTGTATCAGACAATAACATCAAATTTAATATTAGCCTGGAAAGCAAAACCAGTCCATTACTCAGGCCAAATTTGAAGGTTGATGTTCAGGTAATCACATCCCTTAAAGAAAAAGTACTTCTTGTTAAGAACGGAGCATTTTATAAGGGAGGAATAAAGCAGCCTGTTTTTGTCATCCGGGGGAATAAACTTATAAACAAACAGGTTAGCTTTGGAGATCATAGTGTTGATTTTGTCGAAATAGTCAGCGGCCTTAAGGATAAAGATGAAGTGGTGATATCCGATATGTCCGATTATGAAAAACATAACAGCTTAAGATTAAAAGAAAAGTAACAAAGATTTTATTTAAAAAGCAGGTAATTAATATGATGAGGGACAGAAATCTGATAAAAAGGCATCATGAAAGGATAAGAAGAGTGTGTATAATTTCTGCTATACTCATCACTTTTAAATCAGCAATATTCAGTAGTCCATCCTACTGTCAGTCTTTAACACTTAACCAGACCATTTTAATCGCCCAGGAAAAATCACCGGTAGCTCTGCAGATAAGAACTTCAAAAGATAACAAGTACTGGCAATGGGAAAAATACAAATCAGAATATAAGCCTCAGCTTGTATTGAATTTGGATATGCCTCATTTTCAGAAACAAAATATACCTGTAAGACAGGAGGACGGAAGTGTTTTATATAAGACAATAGATCAAAGCAATTCCTTTGGCAGCCTGTCAATTGAACAGAATATAGGATTTACAGGGGGGTTATTTATTTAACATCGGATCTCACACGTTTTGATGATTTCAGACAGGATTTTACAAGCTATAGCGGCTCTCCCTTCTATATAAGTATTGAACAGCCTTTGTTTGCTTATAATCAATTAAAATGGATGCGTCTTATAGAGCCGATTAAACTGGAAGAATCTCACAGAGAATATATTGAAGGAAATGAAGAAATTGCTTACAATACAACTTCAAAGTACTTTGACCTCCTGATAGCCCAGATTAATTTTCAGATTGCCGGTCTTAACAATGTAAATGCGGATACAATTTATAAAGTGGGGATGGAAAAGTACTCGAAGGGAAAAATCTCAAAAAATGAATTATTACAACTCAAATATGGTGTCATATCATCGCAGAAAGCAATGGAGACTGCTAGTCTGGCTATCAAAACTTCGAGGCTTGAGCTGAATTCTTATACAGGAATGGAGATAAATGACAACATTATAATGTCTTTACCGGATTGCATCTATACTTTTACCATTGAGGATACTCTTGCACTGACCAGGGGTCTTGAAGACAGTCAGCGTTCAATTGAATTCAGAAGAGAAAGAATAGAATCGAAGCGCGTTGCAATAAAGGCCCGCAGGGAGAGCGGTCTTACAGCCAGTCTTTCTGTAAGCTATGGTAAAACAAATATCGCAGGTACTGTCCCGGATATCTATACAAATGCCCGGGATATGAAGATGCTTAAGATAGAGTTATCTATTCCGATAATTGACTGGGGGCGGTCAAATGCTGAACGTAAAACGGCAGAAGCAAATCAGAAACTTACTGATTATACAATTCAACAGGAGGAGATCAATTTTCGTCAGGAAATTCTGACCGTAGTAGAAAATTTCAGAATGTTACAGAAATTTGTAAAATTTACCGTTGAAGCAGACAGTACAGCAGCCGAACGATATAAAATAGCAATACTAAGGTACCTGGCCGGAGATATTAACTTAACCGAATACAACATTGCCCAGCAGGAAAAGGACCAGGCCAGACGTGATCATATCGTTGCACTTCGTGATTACTGGCTAACATACTATTCGATCAGAAGAATTACTCTTTTCGATTTCAGGAATAATAAACAAATTATTTACAAATATTGAAACTTACAGTACCGTGAACTATGATTAAAAGCTACATTAAACTCGCATGGAAAGTCCTTATGCGGAACAAACTGTTTACTCTGATAAGCCTGTTTGGCATAAGCTTTTCCCTTACAATCCTGATAGTGGGAGCATCATTCCTGGACGATTTCACACAATCCAATTATCCGGCTTCCCATCAGAATCGTATTGCCTACCTGATCTATGCAAAGGCATGGAATGAAAAACTTGAAAATGGGCAATTGGGTAAATCGTATCCTATTTCACCGAGCTACTACCTGCTTACTCATTATGTGACTACCATGAAGACGCCATTAAATGTATCTGTTTACACCAGGAGTTCAAATACAGTCAATGGATCGGTAAATTCAAACCTCATTACAGTGGATATTAAATATACAGATAATGAGTTTTGGAAGATCTTAAATTTCAAATTCATAGCCGGGAAACCTTACAGCAAAAAGGAAGTAGAGGAGGCACAAAAGGTATGTGTCATCAGCGAATCCATGGCTAATGAACACTTTAACGATCCCGGGTCAGCAATTGGAAGATATATAACAGCCAATAAAATAAACTATCAGGTCATCGGCGTCGTAAAGGATGTCCCAAAGATCAGTATAAGTGCTTTCGGGAATTTATGGGCCCCGATTACCACATCCGGTATCGATCTGAAAGACAAAAGTCTTAGTGGTAACCTGGCGGCAATGATGCTTGTGCGTAGAAAAGCCGATATCACTAAACTTGAAAACAAATTGGAGCAATCCATTAAAAGGATTAATTATCCAGTCGGAGATATCAATCTCATAGAAACACAAATTACCAGGCAAAGCGACCTGGTATTCAACCACCCATATGCACCTGTAAAGGGCCCGGTTATGTATGCTATATTTTCAGTAATCATCTTAAGCATAATATTAATTCCATCATTGAATTTAACTACAATCAATTCAACCAGGATCAGAGAACGTTCATCAGAGATCGGCATCAGAAAATCATTCGGAGCACCGGACAGAGCATTGTTTATCCAATTCCTTGCAGAAAACATTATTCTGACACTTTTAGGTGGATTAATTGCATTTATTCTCTCCTTTTTAATTTTGAAAGAACTTCAGACACTGGATCTGATTACTGCAAGAATATTCCCATTCAATATAAGGATATTCATTTCCGGCCTTGGTTTATGCTTGCTTTTTGGCTTCATATCAGGGGTTCTGCCAGCAACCAGAATGTCAAAATTTCAAATTGTTGAATCCTTAAATGAAACCATATAATGATACGATCAATATTTAAAATGATGTGGAAACGAAGAAAAGAGTCAGACTGATGCTGACAGAAATGTTTGTTTCCTTTATTCTTCTGTTCGTGCTTCTCACGATCATATTTAAAATATCGGGTAATCGCACTATACCACTGGGGTTTGATTACAGAAATGTCTGGATTTTATCTATAAATACCGGAATAAGCCCGGACAACAATGATAAAATAAAAAATGATTCTCTTGAGGGCCTGCAAATAGCTGATCTCCTGGAAAGAGAGGTTAAAAACAATACGGAAGTAGTTGCTGCAGCTAAAAATATGTATAATATACCTTACAGTGATATTTACAGAAGTGAATTAAAGTACGGAGATAAATCATGTTACAATGTAACGTATTCTGCAACAGATGCCAATTATCCCGATGTCATGAATATTAAAATGCAGGAAGGCCGGTGGTTTGAAAAAAGCGATATTGGCAGAAATGAGACTCCCATTGTTATTAACGAGGCTCTTAAAAAGTCTTTTTTCGGTGAAGAACCGGCGTTGAATAAAGTAATCCAGTCTGGCTTGTATAGGGTAATCGGTGTTGTAAAGTATTTCAAAATCCGGGGTGAGTTTACGGAAAACACACCACATTTCTTTATAATGATGAAACCAGGTGATATGCCATGGCAGCTATTGATACGATCCAGACCGGGATCGGGTGAAGCCTTTAGGTGCGACTTAATTACCCGGACATCAGCGATTGCAAAGGATTGGACGATAACAGCTGGTAAACTTTCAGATTTCCGAAAAAGGACTTTTCAAATTGACTGGATGCCGGTTATTGTTATAAGTATTATTAGTGCTTTCCTTATTATTAACATATTATTGGGTTTGATGGGTCTACTCTGGTACAACATAAGCCTTCGCAAACCGGAGATAGGACTGCGGAAATCCGTTGGAGCACCCACCGGAAAAATAGAGAAACAGCTCATTGGTGAAATGCTCGCCCTTACAACGCTTGGGATAATTCCCGGAGTGATTATTGCATTCCAGTTTCCGCTATTGGGAGCATTCAATATTAAACCCGGAATATTTATTTCAGCAATACTCACAGCCACATTATTAATCTACCTGTTTGTATTTATAAGTACAGTTTTACCGACAACAATAGTAGCAGGAATTAAGCCTGCAGAAGCATTATATGAAGAATAATACAAAAACTAACCATAATTACCATGATAACATTATCAAACAATAGAAAAAAGTAAACGGAATCAAAACCTGTATCTGCCTTTTTTTGACAAACCACTGGGAAGATTTTACAAAAGAGTATTGTTTTGCAAATTATTCTCCCCTGACAAGATGACTTTCATAATGAAGTATGTCTATCGAAATTTAAGATTATATGCTTTTAAAGGTAAACAAAACTTATATCATGCCGGGATGAGAGCAATCACATGCGCTGGTTACAGGCAGGGCAACCGATCTTATATAATTCTAATTCTTTTTATTAAGAATCACAGGTGTATTAACTTTCGCACAGGCTGATTTTCTTATTTTCGCAAAATAGATTTCAATGCACCTGGAAAAATAATATTGACTGACTTTGTATGTATCAAATATGAAAAATTATTACTTAACCTGAATAACCTGCTTATGCCTGAACTGAATAACCTGATTTTTACAATTTTAGTTTCAATAGGTTCATTTTCTGCCGGGATACTTGGCTCTCTGACAGGTCTTGGAGGAGGAGTGATTGTAGTTCCGATGCTTACTATCCTGTTTGGTGTGGATATCCATATTGCAGCAGGTGCATCTTTAATCTCGGTAATTGCCACCTCATCGGGTGCGGCATCTTCTTATGTCAGAGAGGGGTATTCAAATATCAGGTTAGGCATGTTCCTGGAAATTGCTACCACCATCGGGGCCGTATTCGGTGCTTTACTTGCAGGATTGCTCCCTGTAAAGGTCATCTCAATAGTTTTTGCCTCTGTTCTGATATATTCCGTTATATCCTCCATTTTCTGTAAAAAAGGGAATAGTAGCGTTATCACTGAAAATAAATCCCCGGCATTTTTAAAATTAAATGGAGATTATCCGTCACCGGAAGGGAGAAAAAGATATTCGGTTCAGAATATTCCATTAGGTTTCGGACTTAGCAGTTTTGCGGGCATATTGTCCGGGCTGCTTGGGATAGGCGGTGGCGCAATAAAAGTGCTTGTGATGGAACGGATTATGAAGATTCCTTTTAAGGTATCTGCCACAACAAGCAATTTTATGATTGGTGTTACCGCAACGGCAAGTGCCGGTATCTACCTTAAAAACGGATATATACATGCTCCACTGGTAATGCCGGTCATGCTTGGCGTCCTGGCAGGCGCTGTGCTGGGAGCTAAAATACTGACAAGGGCATCTTCGAAAATACTTAAGATAATTTTCTCCGTAATAATTCTGATAATGGCGTATGAAATGCTTAAAAAAGGATTGAAATGACGAAAAGAACTAAAAAAAATAATATTACAGACAATTATATTGAGATTCTGCTGGGTAACCTGCTACGGACAGGTGTTATAATAGCCGGTACAGTAGTTATTATTGGTGCAATTATGTTCTTAATAAGACATGGGAAAGAGATGCCGGATTATAATGTTTTCAAGGCGAACAACATTAATCTTTTTAATCTTAAAAAGCTGTTTGCTAATGTCTTATTATTACGCTCCTCCTATGTAATAGAATTAGGTATCTTATTGCTGATTGCCACTCCGGTCCTGCGGGTAATATTTTCAATAATCGCGTTTCTTTATCAAAAAGATTATTTGTATGTGATATTTACAATGATTGTCCTGGTTATCCTGATATATAGTTTATTTTCATAAAAACCACGATGTATCTTGGAGCAATTACAACTAATTATTACCAATTACTACTGAATTACTACTGAATTACTACCGGTTACCACTTTCCCCTTTACTTCCTGTTATCGTGTATCATATTGGCCACCAGAGCTGTCCAGCCGGTTTGATGGCTGGCTCCTACTCCACGACCATTATCTCCGTCAAAATACTCATGGAAAAGAATCAGGTTTTTATAAAAATCGTCTGCGAAAAGATTTTTATATAACAGGTTAACGGGTCTTACTCCATCTTCCCCGGCTTTAAAAATACCGAGCAGACTATCATTGATATGTTTTGCAACCTGCTTAAAATCACAAAGGTTATCGCTTCCGGTCGGAAACTCAACCTTATAATTATCACCAAAATATTTATAATATTCCAGGAGCGACCGGGAGAGGATATAGTTAAGGGGAAACCAGACCGGACCTCGCCAGTTACTGTTCCCGCCAAATAACCCGGTTGTTGATTCAGCCGGTTCATAATTTATTCCGTATTTCTTGCCATTGATATTAATTTCATAAGGTTTTAGATATTCTTTAGATAAAGAACGAATACCAAATTCGCTTAACAGCTGTTCTCTGTTGAGTAAAACTCCGATCAGCCTGGACAATCGGTCGGGAGGAACCAGGGAAAGCATAACCGACTTTTTCTTATCATCTTGCTGAATAACAGGAAATTGTAATAGATCCAAACGATTTTCTTTAAACCATTCAAAGCTTCTTTTAAAGTCAGGCAGTTTTTTAAATGTTTCATCCTCAATTGTAAGGACAGCCATAAGAGATAAAATGCTTTCGATTGAACGAACCTTAATGGGTTGCATACTGCCATCTTTAAAAACGAGCTTGTCATAGAAGAACCCGTCCTGTTCATCCCATATACCTTCGTTTTCAGAGGTCATTTTATTGAGTGCTTCAGCTATAAAGATGAAGTGGCCGAAATACTTTGTAGCCATATCCTCAAAAACGGGGTCTTCTTTAGATATCTCCAGGCTCATCTGCAGCATATTCAGGCAATACATTGCCATCCAGGCCGATCCGTCAGTCTGCTCCAGCCGGGCTCCATCAGGTATGTTATGGCTTCTGTCGAATACACCCAGGTTATCCATGCCCAAAAAACCGCCTTCAAAAACAGTGTTTTGCCCAAGGTCCTCCTTGGTTACCCACCAGGTGAAATTCAAGGCAAGTTTATTGAAAACCCTTTTTAAGAAATCAATGTCACCTTTGTTGTTCTTTTGCCTGTCAAGCCGGTATATCATAAGAGCAGCCCAGGCCTGAACAGGAGGATTTGTGTCGTCAAAAGACCATTCATAAGCAGGTATCTTGCCACCCGGATCCATGTACCACTCTTTGGTGTAAAGAAGTAACTGGCTCTTCGCGAATTCAGGGTCGATCAGGGCCATGGTTACACAATGAAAAGCAGCGTCCCATGAAGCAAACCATGGATATTCCCATTTATCAGGCATCAATAAAACATCATGGTTCCTGAATGTTTTCCAGTTTGAATTGCGGCCTTTCAGGCGTGAATCCGGCGGACTGGGCTGTTTTGGATCGCCCATCAGCCACTTTTCCACGTCATAATTATAATATTGCTTGCTCCATAACAATCCCGACAATGCCTGCAACTGAATCTGAAATTCTTCATCGGAAATACCGGGTGTCAGATTTTTATAAAACGCAGTACATTCTTCCTCCCTTATCTTAAAAAGCTCATCAAAACCAGCAAAAGGGCCTGCCGGGGAACCTTTGGTAAGCCGAAGCCTTACTATACTGGTCTGACCTGCATCTACCGTCATTTGATAATAAGCAGAACACTTGGTACCCTCCTGTTTTTCTGTTGCCGCGGAGAAATCTCCGGTAATAACAGCATCATGAATAAGATCTTTTTTGTATGGATGATCATTCTCAGTTTGATATAACTGTTTTTCGTTTGTTTCATTTTCTGTAAAAAGAAGATGATCACCTTTATCAAAATAAAGACGATATTCTCCAACGTATTCGTGTTCTATCCTAAGGTGATCCTGCACACTACCTTTTTGCAACCGGATAACCGGTTTCTCTTTCATATCCCTGAAGCTCCAGTGGTTTCGCATCCATATCGTGGGCAATAAATGAAGTGTAGCAGGTTCATGATACCTGTTGCTGACTGAAATTTTGATAAAAATATCTTCAACATCTTTTTTGGCATATTCCACAAAGACATCAAAATATTGATGATCGTCAAACACACCGGTATCCTGGATCTCAATTTCAGGGTCTGTTTTTACTGCCTGTTTATTTCTTTTGACCAATTCATCATAAGGATACGCATTCTGAGGATATTTGTACAGGTATTTCATGTAAGAATGAGAGGGAACATTGGCAAGGTAGAAGTAATGCTCTTTAACATCTTCACCATGATTACCTTCAGCATTATTCAGTCCAAACAAGCGTTCCTTTAAAATAGGGTCTTTCCCGTTCCATAAAGCTACTGCAAAGCAAATGTTGCAATACCTGTCTGAAATACCTGCAATCCCGTCTTCTCCCCAGCGATAAGCCCTGAAACGCGACATATCATGGGTTATGTAATTCCAGGCGTCCCCGTCTTCACTGTAATCTTCGCGGACCGTTCCCCATTGCCGCTCACTTATATAAGGTCCCCAGCGAAGCCAGTCTTTTTTTTTGTCATCTTTCTCCTTTATGCGCTTTCCCTCGGCATTCAGGTTGGCATCTTTTTTTGGCATATATGCTCAGAATTTAATTATTTGTAAAGAGTCTCCAGGTCAAAAACAACTTACTCAAATGAAGATTACCCGTTTTCCGTAAACCCGGGATAACAAGTCATGCCACCGTCAACAAAAATGGTGGTTCCGTTCACATAGTCCGATTCATCGCTTGCCAGCCATGCAGCAACACTACCGATGTCTTCGGTCTCACCGATCCTTTTATAAGGGATCAGTTCCATGAGTTTGTTTAATGAAGCTTCATTATCCCAGGCCGGTTTGTTGATAGGCGTTTTAATGGCTCCCGGAGCTATGCTGTTGCAGCGCACCTTATGCGGTGCATACCCCTGGGCAATGCTTTGCATCAGCATATTAATGGCTCCTTTTGTGGCTGCATAGTTGGCATGACCGGCCCAGGGGATCACCTGGTGTACCGAACTGATGTGGATAATTTTCCCCAGGGCACTGGAAACATCGGGTCTCATGCCTCTTCTTAAAAATTCCTGAAGGGCTGCACGGGCACAAAGAAATTGTCCTGTGAGGTTTATATCCAGTACTCTTTGCCATTGCTCAAGCTTCATCTCATGAAGACGTGCATCCTGCTGTACACCTGCATTGGGAACACATATATCAACGGTTCCAAAATGACTAATTGTTTTCTGAAACATAGCCTGTACCTGGTCTTCTTTGCTCACATCACATTGAATTGCAATGGCATCGCCACATTTATCATGAATAGAAATTTTATGTGCTATTTCTTCTGCAACATCGGGCTTATCAATATAATTCACAACTACATTGGCACCGTCGAGCCCCAGTGCCAGTGCAATTGCCTCGCCGATCCCCGAATTAGCTCCTGTGATTATAGCTGTCTGATTTCTCAAACGTTTGTTTGGCTTTTGCATATAATAAAAGTTTAAAATGTATAACTCTGATTAAATATTAAGCAAATACACTTAAAGAGTTTCTTTAAATTTTTCATATTATACAAACAAACAAAAAATGATAAATGTTAAATAATGAAGGACATTTGTCTATTCTGGCATTGAAATGGCCCAGGATAAACTGCCCGGTACATAGATACTGATGCCGGTTTGGCTGGCCTTCAGCTTCCTCAATAAGCCGGGCAGATTTTAATTTTCTCAGACTATAAGCTTTCTTCTTTAGGTTAACAACTGAAAAGACTCTTATTTCATTTTTAATGCCCTGTTAATTGACTTTACAACAAGATCATCCATTACTTTATAACCTGCAAGGTTTGGATGGACCCCATCCTTTGAGTATTCACTTTTCAATCCATCTCTCTGGTCCGCCATCGGTGTAAAGAAATCAGTATAAACAATACCATTCTTATTCGCATAATCCTTTAACATGGAATTTAATTTCATAATTTTCCCTGCCGGTTCCAATCCGGGTCTCCAGGGGTAATCATAAGCAGGTAGCACAGAACACAAAACAACTTTAATGCTATTTGCCCTCGCCAGCTCAATCATAGAAACAATATTTCCAAAAATCTCTTCAATCGTTGTAGGACCTGTATTTCCTGCTATATCATTCGTGCCTGCCAGGATAACAACAACAGACGGTTTTAAATTAATTACATCATCCCTGAACCTTAAAAGCATTTGTGGCGTTGTCTGACCACTGATGCCCCTGTCGATAAAATTTTTATTCGTGGAAAAGAAATCCCCGTCAATAGTCTTCCAGAACTCGGTTATAGAATTACCCATAAATACTACACGATGTTCTCCCGGAGAGACTGCAGGAAGATTTTTATTGCCGGCAGCATATTTTTGCAAAAAGGCCCAGTCATTATGCAAACGGTCATCCATAATCTTTTTAATGGAATCGAGCTGTGACTTAGTAAACCTGGGCATAGCATTTTTATTCTTCGCATCTTGTTGCCCGTAAGAGGTCGCTACATTAATAAAGCATAATGCAGCTATTAATGAAAATACGGTTCCCTTAATTACTTTGCTTTTCATATTGTTATGTTTTTATTGTTATTCAACTTTAGCTAAACTTCCTCTTATAGGTGTCATTGAAGGACCGGGCCTGCCCATGAAAAAGCCTGGTTTTTGTTCAATTGTAATGTTAATATTCCCGTTAAACTCTCTGAACCTGCATATGACTGTTTCAGATCCAAGACTTTCTTCAACAAACCGTGCAGTTATTTCAAGCGTATTATTATCAATCCAGGCATATCTCGCAGCCGCTTTTATCACAGGCTGCAGTACCTTATAATTTGCATCAATTGACTTCGACGTACTACGGGGAGGGGCCAGAAGAGATGAAGATTTTGTATTTGACATTTTCCAGTTTACAGATCCGCATTTGATAACGGATATGTCATTATCTCTGTTTAAGGCAAAGCTGCATTCTTCACCATTAAAGGTAAAATAAACTGATTCTATATTGAAATCATTATCCCCCAGCAAGAACTCCTTCCCCGATATTTTCCCGGGTAAATCTGATGAAGCTTTTTTTAAATCATCCTGTTTAATGTTCAGAGCCTTCTGCTTTTTCTGTAATTCAGCATATGAGGTGGGA
The DNA here is from genome assembly GCA_964472085.1 of uncultured Rikenellaceae bacterium. Lineage (GTDB taxonomy): Bacteria > Bacteroidota > Bacteroidia > Bacteroidales > VadinHA17 > LD21. The sequence goes on from CAYYIW010000050.1 coordinate 22,268, forward strand.
TCTGATGAAATTGATTTATTGGATTTTATTGCCGGGATCAGATAATTATGAACCAGGTTCATTTCTTCCTGCGTATTTCTTGCGTTGGCAGTCAGCACTACTATTGCGTCCTTATCAGGGATCAGTATTACAAACTGTCCTGCCATTCCGTCGAGGCGAACAGTATTGTTCCTCCCCCTCCACATCTGGTAACAGTATCCCTGAGCCCAGTCATTCTTATCTTTTGGCATTTTGTTCGACGGATCCCCGCTTTCAATCTTGAATGATGTTGCTTCCTTCACCCATTGTTCAGGAACAAGTTGTTTTCCATTCCATTTTCCGTTCTGTATCAGTAGTTGTCCAAACTTTGCCATGTCTTCCGTACGAAGCCTGAGTCCTATCATACCAAGGTTTATTCCCTGTGGATTCATATCCCAGTCGATCCCCTGAATGCTCAGGGGATCAAAGATCCTTGGTTTAAGGTAATCGAACAGGGTTTGACCGGTAACCTGCTGGACAATAGCCGAAAGCATAAAGGTTGCCATATTATTGTAGAGAAATACTGTTCCCGGCTTATGAACAGGCTCCAGTGAGATAAATGCCCTGATCCAGTCATCATTGACACCTGCACCCATCAGAGCCGGTTCCTGACCAACAGACATGGTAAGAAGATTCTGAACAGTCAACTCCCTCATATACTTACCGATAGTATCAGGTAAAGAATAAGGAAAGAAGGAAATAACCTTATCAGACAGCTTCATCCTGTTTTCTGCAACAGCCAGCCCTATGCCTGTTGCAGTGAAGGTTTTGCTGGCTGAAAACATTATATGCCTGTATTCAGGTCCGTATGGATTCCACCAACCCTCGGCAATTACTTTGCCATGCCTGATAAACATAAAACTGTGAATTTCCTGGCGCCCCGTATCCACTGCATTTATAAAATCAATAATTCCGGCTGAGGATACTCCTTCTGTCTCGGGAATACTTCTTGGCAGTTTATCCGGGCTTTGACCTTTAAGTCCCGTAGTTATTAAAGAACTCAAAAACAGGATCAGAAGAACTGTAACAGATCCTCTCGCTTTGTGATTTGTCTTCATAATAAAAATGTTTTTTCTATAATTCTCTTATCCAAATATTCCTGAAAGATACAGGGTTACCATGTTGTTGTAACAGGATCCTTCCCGGACCATGTTTTTTAATGAGATACTCTGGTATCCCTACATATGTTGTGGGTCCACGTAAGGCAACATTATTCTGAATCAAAACACCATTCTGGAAAACAGTTACCCGCGGGGGAGTAAAATAAGAGGTGCTGTCACTACCAAAACGTGGTGCTGTAAACACTATATCAAAAGATTGCCATTCACCCGGTTTCCGGCAGACATTTACAAGAGGCGCATATTGTTTGTATATGCTGCCGGCCTGGCCGTTCCTGTATGTCCTGTTGTCATAACTGTCCAGTATCTGGAGTTCATATAGTCCCTGTAAATAGACCCCACTGTTACCTCTGCCCTGCCCTTCACCTGTTATGACTGAGGGAGTTGCCCATTCAACATGCAACTGAAAATCATTGAAAACACGTTTAGTCATCAGCGAACCGGATCCCTTTACTGATTGCATTGCTCCATCCTTTATGACCCACGTTGCAGGTCTTGTTCCGCTATTCGGTCCCCAACCAGCACTTTCTTCCCATTCTTTGTCAATGTCTTTGCCATCAAACAGGATAATGGCATCAGATGGAGGACCACCAAACTGGGCAGGTGGCTGAACAACAGGTACCTCAGGTTCCATAATCTCAGTCATAAAATGATTCATTTTAAGAAGAGAGTCCTCGGCAGGATTATAACCATCCTTTTTCATCCTTTCTGTAGATTGCTTCGACCAGAAAGGATTCACCGGTGCCGGAGTTTTGGCAGATTGGCTCTTTTGTGAAAAAGCCGGACCAGCATAGAAAAGTATCGCTGCAATAAATAATAATTGTTTCATAGGTATTAGTTTTATATTTTTTAATTACAATTGGTAAGTTACCAAAAATCAATTGAACTTTGCCAGAAAATAAATTTATTGAACGATAAGCTATTATTACATAGATATTACTATAATATCATTTAAGAGTTCCCGGGTTTAATTCCTTATTAGCCAGTTAAATAAGAATCCTTATTTAGCCCATGCTTCTCCTTCAGGCGTCCGTCGCCATGCGAAGTAGGCATCCAGAACTTTGAGCGATTCGGCGCCTGGCACCGGACCTGTATGCGGCGTCTGATTGAAGTACATAACAACAGGATTAGTATCACTGAATGCTGGCCATACAGGAACTCCCCTGCCATTGGGATCGCCATACCTGGCAAAGTTAGTCCAATAGGTGGCCATGTCTTCTGATATCTGCTTGTCTGTTTTCGTAATCTGAGGATTCGAGGTATTAAGATGCTGGAAAACGTAGGCAACTTCCATACCGTGTGGTGAGCCATAACCGGCGCGGGGAGAACCTTCAGGATATTCAGGGTGCTGATCGAAATAATAATAAAAAACCCTGGATTTTCCTGTCTCTGCCTGAAGCCTCGCCCAAATCCAGGTATGCCAGCCAAATGCCGCATCACGGGTGAGGTCACGTGCTGTTTTAGGCACTATGCTTGTTCCGACCGGATAGGCTTTAATAAGAGCTTCTGCAAATTTACCGTAACGCTCTTTGACGCCTTTGATATATTCTTCCGGTGTTTTTGGCGGTGAAAAGCTCGCTCCTTCGTCTGAGTTGTAACCCACAAGAATTGGAGTATCATTATATTTGCCCGCGGCATAGAGTTTATATTGATCGTCGGGAATCACATATCCGTCGATGATCGGCCATGCCATCCCGAGTCCCCTGCCTGTGGGGAGTTTGTCGGCGCTGATCTTCCGCAGTTCTGCAATTGACGAAACCCCTGCACTGCTGACGTAAGCTTCCCCCGCATGTTCAGCATCAGGAAGGCGTTTCATATTTTCTCCCGGAAAGAGAGTGGGCCGTGGTGGGCCAAACGATCCGCCGCTTTCCGATATGGCTCCATGGAACAGTCCTTTGGCCAGGGGAGATGCGCATAACATACTAACAGCGATGCCTCCGGCCGATTCACCGAAAATCGTCACTTTATCAGGGTCGCCACCGAAAGAAGCAATATTTTTCTGCACCCACTTAAGACCTTCGATCATATCCAATAGACCGTAATTCCCCGAAACATGATTCGGGCTCTCAGCGCTCAACTCCGGGTGTGCCAAAAAACCAAGCTGCCCTACACGGTATGCAATACAGACCAGCACTACTCCCTTTCTGGCCAGACTATCTCCGCTGAACATCGCTTCTGAGGCGGACCCCATGCTGAATCCACCACCATGGATCCAGACAAGCACGGGTATACGTTCACTGGCCGATTTAGCCGGTGTCCAGATATTCAAATAAAGACAGTCCTCGCTATTTCCAAAAGCAAATTTAATACCCTCAATCGGGCCGGGAGCAAACCTGGTAGCCTGCCGCACACCTTTCCATTTCGCAGGTGGCTGCGGGGGCCGCCATCGGAGATCTCCAACAGGTGGTTCGGCGAAGGGGACACCCCTATAAACTGTCAGGCCGTTTTCAGATGTTCCCTGTAACAATCCACTCTCAACTGTAACCGGTTCGGGTTGTTGCGCTAAGCCAGGTTTGAAAATAAGCGCCACTAACACCACAATTAAAATACATAGGTTTCGCATAATGATGTGTCATTTATAAAACAATTAACAGATCTATTAACATACCCGCCTCCGGACTTCGAATTAATAATAAACTTATAAATCAACTATTTCTCGTCTTCGGTATTCCATATTGAATTAAGTTCATGTACTTCCAGCTTCTTAAGAATAAATTTCTGAATCCGGCTGTATTCATCGGGTCAACGACTGCTGATCCTGAAAATGCAGCGTCACCAAAACCAGTGGAGTTTTCATCTATAACAGGGTAGATGGCTTCGCTCAACTGCTTCCAATAAATCAGATCCTTGCTTACAGCATGGCCCCAATGCATGTTGCCCCATTGCCATCCATAAGGATTATGCTGAAAATACATATGGTATTCACCATTATTGTAGATTAATCCATTAGGATCATTTATCCATCCGCGTTGTGCGGAAAAATGAGCCTGTGGCCTGCCTCTTTCCTTATAAAGGCTATCCTGACCCGGGAATTTTGAATCGGCAAAAATCTTATAAAAACCTTTTGATTTTAAAAGAGATATCTCATCAGGTTTGTTTTCATTCCGGGTGCTCCGGCCCGGAAATCTGCCGGGTGCATCTTCTATCTGAATTGTTATTGTTTTTCCCTGATAAGCAGTAACATCAAAAAATGTCCAGAACTCAGGATCCTCTTCTGCGAGATTGATAGTAAAACGATCAAGCGGTTTCCCGTCAACACTGATTGTTGCTCTTACCGGCCTGTCTGAACTGTTAACAGGCAAGTTTAAATAAGT
>CAYYIW010000051.1:0-15267 GCA_964472085.1 uncultured Rikenellaceae bacterium
CTTCAATGGAGGGATGCCAACGGAACATTCGATGCCTCTGATGTACTTATCACCGGAGTCTTCAAGGTAAGTGTTCCTTCTGCTGACCAGGGACAGATATATATACCCCTCGCAAAGCTTCAGTCGATGCTGGGTCTTCCTGGTGAAGCAACAATACTCACCTACCGTGACAGCAAGCAGTTAAGACCTGACGTTACCGGCTGGATAAATAAACCTGTGAAAGTTCTTACTGCATCAATTGATGAGATGCTTAAGATGAAGTCGACTGGCCAGTCGATACTTTATTTTATACTTCTCCTGCTTGCAATGCTTGCAATTTTCGATACCCAGGTATTGTCGATATTCCGTCGTCAGAAGGAGATCGGGACATATATTGCACTAGGATATACCAGGAAGGAAGTGGTGGGCCTTTTTACAGTTGAGGGAACCATGCACTCTGTTTTTGCGGCTTTATTGGGGGCTGCATACGGTTTGCCATTGCTTTTATACCAGGCAAAACATGGATGGACCCTGCCGATTGACGCAAGCCAGTTTGGTGTGGCCATAGCACAGACACTTTATCCTGTATACAGCGCCGGGCTTGTAGTTGCAACTGTGATGCTTGTTATGCTAACAACTGCTTTAGTCAGTTACCTGCCGTCGAGGCGAATAGCAAAAATGAATCCAACTGAAGCTTTAAGGGGGAGAATACAATGATACGATTTCTATTAAAAGGCCTTATAAGAGATAGCAGCAGAAGCCGCCTGCCAATCATTGTAGTTTCAGCTGGAGTAGCACTCACAGTCCTGATGCATGCATATATCACCGGAATAATGGGTGACACCATCGATGTAAATGCCAGGTTTTTCACAGGTCATCTTAAAGTCATGACCAGGGCATATGCAGAAGATGAAGACCAGGTGCCAAATGATCTTGCAATTACCGATGTTGATTCTCTTCTGAGGAAACTCCGAAAGGAATTTCCGCGAGTGGAGTGGTCTCCGAGAATACATTTTGGTGGACTGATTGATGTTCCTGATGAAAAAGGTGAAACAAGATCACAGGGACCTGTGATTGGCATGGGTGTCGATCTGCTTGGAAAGGGATCAACCGAGGTCAGGAGGCTTAATCTTGATCGCTCACTGATAAGAGGTGCTTTGCCTTCACAGCAGGGTGAGGCTCTTCTTACCGAAGACTTTTCCATGAAACTTGAAGTTAATCCCGGCGATACTGTAACGCTTATTAGTTCGGGTATGGATGGTAGTATGGCATTTTACAATTTTGTTGTTTCAGGTACAGTTTCCATCGGATATGATGCACTAGACAGGGGAGCTATGTTCGCTGACATCAGGGATGTCAGGCGGGCACTTAATATGGATAATGCAGCCGGCGAGATAACAGGCTTCTTTGATGACGGATACTATGATGACGGTCGTGCAAAAGCAGATGCCGCAAAATTCAATGATCCGCTGAAATCAGTCAAAGGAGAATTTGTCCCTGTAATGGTCAGCCTGGGAGAACAGCCCAATATGGCCACTTATGTGAATATGTTAAAGTACTGGTCCACTTATGTGGCCTCGATATTTGTATTTGCAATGTCGCTGGTTCTATGGAATGCAGGTTTGCTGGGTGGATTGAGACGGTATGGAGAAATAGGTATAAGGCTTGCCATGGGAGAGGAGAAAGGACATGTATACCGTTCAATGATATATGAATCGGTTATGATCGGTATAGCCGGGTCAGTAGTGGGAACTGCTGTTGGCCTGTTTTTTGCATATTTAATACAGAAACATGGAATTAATATTTCAGGAATGATGGAAGGTTCATCTGCCATGCTACCGTCTGTTATCCGGGCAAGGATATCACCGGTGGATTTTTACCTCGGTTTCATACCAGGCCTGCTCTCAACGGTTATAGGTACGGTGTTATCAGGTATAGGAATATATAAACGACAGACAGCAAGTCTGTTCAAGGAATTGGAAGCTTAATAGTAATATCATGAAGGTACTTTTATTATCATTGGCGTTAGCCGCGGGTCTGACCGCATACTCCCAGGAAGATGGGAATGCAATTCTCAAAAAGGTTGAAAACAATATGTCTTCGGATAACAGGGTTTTTGAGGCTACTATGATTGTGCATGGTATCAGGAATACCAGGACTATGACCCTTAAGACTTATTCGGTAGGAACAAAGGAATCATTTACCGAGTACCTGTCTCCTCCCAGGGATCGTGGAACAAAGATGCTTAAACTTGAGAACCAGTTATGGATCTATTCACCGTCAACAGACAGGATAATACAGATATCGGGAAGCCTGCTGAGACAATCGGTTATGGGCTCGGATCTCTCATATGAAGACATGATGGATGACAGGAAACTTACAGATGTTTATGATGCCGTAAAGGAAGGGAATGAACTTATTGACGGAAGAAATGCTGTTATTCTGAAACTAACCGCGACCGTAACAGACATAGCGTATTATACCCAGAGGTTATGGGTTGATACCGAAAGGTTTATTCCCCTGAAAGAGGAATTTTACGCAAGGAGTGGACAGCTGCTGAAAAGAACCACTCTCTCTCATGTAAAGCAGATCCAGGGCAGATGGTTCCCCACAAGGATTATTTACAAGGATATGCTGAAACAGGGTGATGGAACTGAATTCATTTTCAATTCTGTCAGATTTGATCAGAAAATACCTGAATATATTTTTACCAAAGCTGCGCTTAAACAATAGATGTGAATCAGGATCTTGTCCCGGCGTTCTTTTTGGTTATATTAACTTTTCAGATAATCTCAAAAATTGCTGCTATTCTTCGAGAAGCTCTATCTCCTCATCGTTCATCTTCTCAACAAGCCTGCCTTCTTCACATTTGAGTGTCCTGGCAGTGTATTTCTTGACAAGGGTGTAATTATGTGTAGCCATTATAACAGCCCTGCCTGTTTTACTGATGTCCAACAATAACTTTATAATTCCTTCAGATGTCTCGGGATCAAGATTTCCTGTTGGTTCATCAGCAAGGATTATTTCAGGGTCATTAAGTAAAGCCCGTCCTATCACAACTCTTTGTTGCTCGCCACCTGACAGCTGATGAGGCATTTTATATCCTTTTCTCTCAAGACCAACTTTCTCAAGGACATCGGCTATGCGCATCTCGATCTCCTTCCTGTTTTTCCAACCTGTTGCCCTCAGGACAAATTCAAGGTTCTGGTTGACCGTCCTGTCAATTAGCAACTGAAAATCCTGGAATACTATACCTATTTTCCTTCTTAGATGAGAAATGTCTCTCTTCTTAAGCCTGTTAAGATCATATCCTGCTACAATACCGGTTCCGTCTTTAAGAGGGATCTGGGCATTAAGCGTTTTTATCAGGCTCGATTTGCCGCTTCCTACCCTTCCTACCATATAAATGAATTCTCCTTTTACGACATTAAGATTAACATCGGAGAGAACAAGATGGTCCTGCTGCCAGATCTTGCAGTTGCTCAATTCGATGATCACATCCAGGGGAAGATTATCGCTCATTTACGTTTCTTTTATCCTGCAAAATAAGGAAAGAATTGATAATTAACATTTATATGTTAATAAAATCAGTAATAAAGCCCCGTTGACGGCGTTTTATAATTGTAATTTTATCCTTGATTTGAAAAAAGTTATTATAATATATAGGGCTATAAATTAGCTGATTACAGTGCAAATACCATATATACCCACAGTTTTCGGCATAATTGAGCAATGCCATAAATAATAAGTTATGAACAACAAAATGATATACATGCCTGGATCATTTAAATGCATCAGAGCCATTTGCATCTCTCCCAGGAGCGTATTAACCTTTCCTTTGTCGGAAGATTCTCAGGCTATTATGAATTTTTATATCAAAACAGGTATCAACAAATATGCAGGTAAATTTTTACTGGCGGTACTGGTACTGATTTCATTCACAATGACAGTACATGCACAGGCTCCTTTTACTGCTACTGAATTGAATTCGGAGTATAACATGGGGATGGATTTGTTTAATAAGGAGAAATATCCGGCAGCCATAAAGCTATTTGATTCATATATCAGCAGGAATGAAAGTAATAACCAGGTTCTTGCTGCCGAAGCAGAATATTTCAGTGCCCTGTCGGCTTTGCGGCTTTATAACAGGGATGCCGAATACAGGATGGCAATGTATATTAACAAGCATCCTGAAAGTCCGCGGCTCAATGTTGCCCGTCTGGAACTGGGTAATTATTTTTTCGAGAGCAAGAACTACAGGAATGCTGTAAAGTGGTACGAAGCAGTAAACAGGCAGGAACTTAAGCCGGATGAACTGCCGCAATATTTCTTCAGGCTGGGTTATTCCTTGTACATGAGGGGCAATAAGCCCAGGGCTTTGTTAATGTTCTCTGAAATAAAGGATATTGATACAGATTATACGCCTCCTGCTGTTTACTACTTCTCGCAGATTGCTTACGAACAGAAGATGTACCAGACTGCGATGGAAGGGTTTATGAGGCTGAAGGATGATGAGACATTCGGCAGTATTGTTCCTTTCTATATTGTACAGATGCTGTATATGCAGAAGGACTATGATGGGATATTATCAATGGCTCCTGAACTTGTTGAATCGGCCGGACGTGAGCGTGTGGTTGAACTTTACAGGTTTATAGGAGATGCCTATTATAACAAAGGTAACTATAAGGAAGCAGTACCCTATCTTGAAAAGTACGCTGAAGGTGCCAGGGCCAGTGCCCGGGAAGATAAATACGAACTGGGATATTGCTATTATAAGACTGGTGAGACGGATAAAGCAATAAAGATTTTTCTTGAGATAAGGCCCGGTAATGACCTGTTGAGCCAGAATATCTGGAATATACTCGGTGATTGTTACCTGCAGAAAGGCGATAAGAAACGAGCCCAGCTCGCTTTCGGACAGGCTTCAAAGCTTTCCTTTGACAAAAAGATACAGGAGGAGTCGCTGCTGACATATGCCAAACTGACATATGATATATCTTATTCTCCTTTTGGAGAAGCAATTGCAGCATTTCAGGAATATATCGATCTTTACCCCGGATCTCCCCGGATACAGGAAGCATATAATTACCTTGTGGCTACTTTTACACAGCTGAAAAATTATAAAGCCGCTCTTGCTGCCCTGGATAAAATTCCGAATAAGGATCCGCGGCTTCAGGAAGCCTATCAGCGTGTCGCCTTTTTCAGGGGGCTGGAACTGTTTAAGAACCTTGAATTTGAGGCTGCTACAGATATGTTTGATAAGTCACTCAAGTATGAAAAATACAACAGGAATTTAAGAGCCAGGGCAATCTACTGGAGGGGAGAAGCATGGTACAGGATGGGTCAGTACGAAAAAGCTATTGATGACTATGAAATGTTTATGGGAATACCGGGAGCTATGATGCTTCCTGAATATAAACTTGTACGGTACAACCTCGGATATGCCCTGTTCAACACCAAAGACTATGCTGCCGCACTTAATCATTTCAGGGCTTTCGAATCGTCAGCTTCAGATATACAGCCTGATGTTCTTACTGATACGAGGGACAGGATTGCAGACTGTTACTTTATGGCAACCGATTACAGGATGGCAGTAACCTATTATGATAAAGTGATAGATTACAGGAAAATGGATGCTGATTATGCCATGTATCAGAAAGGTTTTGCATTGGGACTCATGAATGATGAGCAGGGTAAGGTGGATGTGCTTACCGAGCTGACGAAAAGATATCCTGATTCACCGTATGTCCCTGAAGCTATTTTTGAAAGAGGCAGGGCATATGTCGTAATGGAGAATTACAAGAGTGGCGAAGCCGATTTTATGAAGGTTATTTCTGACTATCCTGTAAGCCAGTACGTGCCTTCCGCAATGGTTCAGCTTGGCCTGCTCTATTATAACCTGGGCGATAACGATAAAGCAATAGCTGAATTCAAGAAAGTAGTGGATGATTTCAAGTCCACTCCCGAGGCCCGGGCAGCCATGACCGGATTGAGGAACGCCTACGTGGATAAAAATGATGTTGAGGCATATTTTACGTATGTGAAAACACTGAACGGATATGGTGACGTTAATATGTCAGAGAAGGATTCGCTTTTATATACCTCCGGGGAAAACCTGTATATCTCGGGTAATTACAACCGGGCAGGCGATATCTTTAAAAACTACCTGACTGAATTTCCAAATGGTAGTTTCAGACAGAATGCACAGTATTACCTGGCAGAGTGTCTCAAATCATCAGGTAATAAGGATGAGGCGCTTAAGTATTATACTGCTGTGGCAGATCAGCCCAATAACCAGTTTACTGAACCTTCGCTTCTTGAAGTTGCTGATATATCATTCGGTAACGAGGAATATGACCGGGCTTATGAATATTACCGGCGTCTGGATGCTGTTGCCACGACAGATGCCGATAAGCTAAAGGCTATGCGCGGTGAACTGCGATCGGCATACCAGGCTGAAGATGCCGGCAAAACGATTGATGCAGCAGGAAAAATAATCGCTGCACCCAATATGCCTGAAGAACTGGTTCGGGAAGCTAATTTTATGGATGCAAAAGCCAACTATAGCCAGAATAATATGGATAATGCACTTAAGTACTTCAGGAGGGTAGCTACTGAAGTCACTACAGATGAAGGTGCAGAATCTAAATACCGTGTGGCAGAAATATTGTATAAAAAAGGACAGATTTCAGATGCCGAGAAAGTTATAAATGAATTTGTGAACCTGAATACACCACATCAGTACTGGATGGCCAGGATATTCCTGTTGCTTGCCGATATTAGTATCAAAAAAGGTGATATGCTGCAGGCACGTGCTACGCTTCAGAGCCTCAGGGATTATTACACAATTGACAATGATGGTATTCTTGATGAGGTGAGAGCAAAACTTGACAGCCTGAACACCGACAGGAAAGCAGAAACAACAGACAGCATCAATGTTAATAATTGATGTTGAATGAATTCTGTCACTGTGAACTGTGATAAAAGCAAAAACGGAAAAGAAACTAAATTGACATGATAAATAAAAACCTACTGATAGCAGTCTTAATTATCTTTATCGCCCTCCCTGTTTCAGCACAGGAAAAGAAGGAGGACCAATCCATGCAAAGGGAGGTAACCCTCTATAATCCATATAAACCTTCTATCCAGCAGTCGAGGAAGATAAGTTATTTTCCTGACATGAGTGATACGTCGAAGGTACGTCCCGTATTTCATTATGATGTGACCACCGAACATTTCATGCCGGAATATACTATCAGTCCAATAAAAGCAGCAACATTGCTTCCCGAACCGCTTCCAAAACTTTACAAGAGCTACCTGAATGCAGGATTTGGCAATTATGTTACCCCCTTTGCCGAGATAAGCATAAGTAACGAACGGTCAAAAAATGGTAACATTGGTTTTTATGCCAGGCATTATTCAACAAATGGTAAGGTTGAACTGCCAAACCTTAAGAAGGTGTTTGCCGGGTATATGGATAACAATGCTTCCCTGTATGGTCGTGAATTGTTCAGGAAAGCAGTTCTCGAAGGTTCTCTTGATTATACCGGAAAGACAAGGTATGCATATGGCTATGACCCGTCATATCTCACATACGATGCGTCAAAAAAGGACATCAGGAAGGAATTTAATAATGCTGGCGCCAAGATTGCCCTGTCTTCATTAAACCTTGATTCAGCAGATCTTTCATATGATTTTGGACTTGCCTATAACTACTTTTTTACAAAAGATAATGTTACCCAGAACAATTTCGGACTGAACGGACATGTAGCTAAAAACTATGAGGGTTTTTATGTTGGTTCAGGATTATCATTCGATTTTTATACTATGCCGGAGGACATTTCATCTGAAGCAAAGTATCTGGCAGCTGTAAGTCCCTATATTAAAAAAAGAAGTGATCAGTGGTATTTTACCCTTGGATTGCAGCTTATGCTGGAGAGGAATATGACTTCACAGCCTGTTTTGCATTTCTATCCTGATGTTAATCTGGCTTTTGATATAGTACCTTCTTACATAAGATTCTTTGCAGGGTTGTCAGGGAAGCTGGAGAATAATGATCCGATGCATGTTGCTGACAAAAATCCCTTCATTTTCAGTAATAAAAAGCTACTTTCCGTACCCAATACCGATCATCAGCTTATTATTTCCGCAGGACTTAAAGGGAATACAGGATTTAACGGAAGTTACCTGATATCAACATCCTATTCGGCAATAAAGAATATGCTGTTTTTTTCGAATATTGTTAATGATACTCTTACTCCTCCTGCCTACGGAAATCTGTTTGCAGTGATACCGGATGACATAGATCTTCTTAAGGTGCATGGCGAGATAAATGGCCAGCTAAGTGAAAAGCTATCTTTTTATGCCGAAGGCAACTATTACCAGTATACCATGACATCCTATGAGTATGCGTGGGATAAACCCGGCTGGGATGGTAAGTTAGGATTCAAGTATAACCTCCGTGACAAGATAATAGCCGGAATAGATATTACTGGTCAGGGTATGCGGCATGAAATAATTAACGGCTATGTAATTCCTGCTTCACAGAGCCTTCCTGAACCTCCTGTCCCGGGTTCAAGGATCATAACTGATCTTCCGGCTCATTTCAATCTTAATTTTAGTGCAGAATACAGGTATTCAAAGATATTATCCTTCTGGACAAGGCTTAATAATATTTCCACAGACAGGTATTTTGAATGGGTCTATTACCCCTCCCAAAGATTCCTTTTCATGTTTGGGTTCACTTACAGCCTCTAGTTTTATAAAAATATCTGGAATGGCATACCTTTAATGTTTTTGCCGGCTTTTGTATAGTATTGATTTACAGATGATAATCTTCCATTTCCCCGGAGCCTGGAAATTGGAATTAAATTGTTAATTTCTAGTTCGGAATTGTGCATTATTTTTGCCCCTGAAATGATTTAAAATCGTTTAAAATCCGTATATTTGCCCGGATAATTAAAATTCATAAAATCAACAATTTATAGCAGGAAAAGTGAAGTTGATTCTGAAGGTTGTAAGAATTAAAAGGAGTTTCCTGATTTCATTCCCCTTTTGGTACATGTAAAGTCAGAAAATGAGGCAAAATCAGGTGTAAGGATGCCTGTCTTTTTGTTGTTCTTGTGGATGCAGGTTATGGTAAAGGAATACAAATGATTAAATACATTAACAAGTATGAGTGAAAACGAAAAAAAATTGCAGGACAGTAAGAAATACTCAGCGGATAATATCCAGGTGCTGGAAGGACTGGAGGCTGTAAGGAAGCGTCCTGCGATGTACATCGGGGATATAGGTGTCAAAGGATTGCATCACCTGGTATATGAAGTGATTGATAATTCAATTGATGAAGCACTGGCGGGCTATTGTTCGCGTATTGATGTAACCATTCTGGAAGACGGGTCGGTCAACGTGCTGGATGATGGCAGAGGTATCCCTACCGGAATTATGGAGAAGGAAAAAAAATCAGCACTTGAAGTTGTTATGACAGTCCTGCATGCAGGGGGTAAGTTTAATAAGGATTCATACAAGGTGTCCGGAGGTCTTCATGGTGTGGGTGTTAGCTGTGTTAATGCTCTCTCTGAACATCTTTCTGCCGAGATAATGCGTGAAGGACAGATCTTCAGGCAGGAGTATCGCAAAGGTAAACCGCTGTCAACTGTTGAGGTGATTGGCTCAACCAGTAAATCAGGGACCTCAATAACGTTTAAACCGGATGGAACGATATTTCAGACCACTGAATATAATTTTGAGATTTTGTCTGCGCGTCTCCGCGAACTGGCATTTCTTAATAAAGGTATTATCCTGACTATAAAGGACCTGCGGGAAATGGTTGAAAACGGTAACGGAGGAGAGCCGAGATATGAAGAATTTTATTCTGAGCTCGGCTTGATGGAATTCGTTGAATACCTCGACTCCAACAGGGACAGAATAATAGAAAAACCTATAAATATTACTTTTGAAAAGACGGATATCCCGGTAGAAATAGCACTTCAGTACAACAGCTCTTTTTCAGAGAATGTATATTCATATGTCAATAATATAAATACCATTGAAGGAGGAACACATCTTGCAGGTTTCAGACGTGGATTGACCAGGACTCTAAAGAAATATGCAGAAGACTCAGGGGCAACAGCAAAGCTGAAATTTGACATCAGCGGTGATGATTTCAGGGAGGGCCTTACTGCTGTTTTATCCGTTAAAGTTCAGGAACCGCAGTTTGAAGGTCAGACCAAGACCAAGCTTGGTAACTCAGAAGTGATGGGTGCAGTTGACCAGGCAGTAAGCCAGATGCTTACTAATTATCTTGAGGAGAATCCCAAAGATGCCAAGACAATAGTCCAGAAAGTTATTCTGGCTGCTACGGCAAGACATGCCGCAAGAAAAGCAAGAGAACTTGTTCAGAGAAAAAACGTCCTGTCAGGATCAGGATTGCCGGGTAAACTGGCTGACTGTGCCGACCGTGATCCGGAGAATTGTGAGATATATCTTGTGGAGGGTGACTCGGCTGGTGGCACTGCCAAACAGGGACGTGACAGACGCTTCCAGGCTATTTTGCCTCTCAGGGGTAAAATACTGAATGTTGAGAAAGCAATGCAGCACAGGATATATGAAAGCGAAGAAATAAAAAATATTTTTACGGCCCTGGGTGTCAATATTGGGACCGATGATGACAGTAAAGCCCTTAACCTGGAAGGACTGCGTTATCATAAGATAATAATAATGACCGATGCAGATGTTGACGGATCTCATATAACCACCCTTATAATGACTTTCTTTTTCAGGTATATGCAGGATCTTATCAGGGGCGGTAACCTGTTTATAGCCACTCCTCCTCTTTACCTTATTAAAAAGGGCAAACAGGAACGGTATTGCTGGACTGAAGAGGAGAGGATTACTGCCATTGACGAGATGGGTCAGGGGAAAGAGTCTGCAGTTAGCATGCAGCGCTATAAAGGCCTTGGTGAGATGAATGCTGAACAGCTGTGGCATACCACCATGGACCCTGAAACACGTACTTTAAGACAGGTTACTATTGAAAGTGCTGCTGAAGCTGACCATATATTTTCAATGCTGATGGGCGATGAGGTGCCTCCAAGAAGGGAATTCATTGAAACTCATGCCAAATATGCAAAAATTGATGTCTGAAAAATATAAGTGCAAAGAGTATTTATTGTATTGATAATGGTCCTTTTTTGATAATGATGCCTGGTTCTATATACCAAAGACCTTCCTTCTGATCTCAACTGCATTATCATTACAGACCTCACTGCAACAGTAACACCTTATACAATCACTGTCTGTAAGAACGATATGAGTCTTATTCCCGGGCAAAGGACGGATAGCATTAACAGGACATATATTGACACACTTCTGGCATCCGGTGCAGTTGGAATGAATAAATACGGGCCTCCTTTCCAGCTTCCTGAGAAACCTGATCCTTTTAATGAGAAACTGCAATGAAATATTGTTGGTTACCGATATTGGAATCTTTATGAAGTTCTCTTTAATGATATCATTTATCTCAGGTCCGTCATATTCAATATCTTCTGTTGATGTCAGCCATTTCCTGCGGAATAAAGCTATTCTTGATGTCGGAACTATCATAGGGTCATATCCTGCAACCCTGCTGGCAGTAATATCCAGTGCAAGTGGATTGGTACTGCCAAGCAACAGGCCGATATCAACAGGGAAGCCTCTTCCGGGTCCAGGACCTTCCATGCCTGTTATCGCATCCATAAGGAAATAATCGGGAGTAATTGCTTCACAAAGGCTTACTAGAAAGTCTCCAAACTCATTCCTGTCCTGGTGCAGGGCATGCTGTTTTGCCTTATTGAAGCCCGGAACCAGTCCCAGGGTGTTCTTTACTGCTCCGGTAAGATACACCAGTTCGTGGTTTTTGAATTTAGGCAGGGAGATTATCAGATCAGCATCCAGGGCTGCAGCGGCTATTTTTATCTTCCCCTTATCAAGTTTTATCTCGGCAGGATTATCTGTAAAGTCAACCCAGTCGGCCCCGGTGACCTCACAAACCCTGGCTATCCCTGATTTTTCTCCCCTGAACCGCTTGTTGTGCACAGCCGGTGAGTCACCCACCATAACTGAAGCACCCCTGGATTGCAGAAAACGGATCATGGCTTCAACGACTACCGGGTGAGTACTAATACATTTCGAAGGATCATCATCTGTCAGGATGTTCGGCTTGACCAGGACTTTCCTGGCTTTAACATCAGGACCACCCGTTTTGTCATAGATCTCGTTTATGATGTTATAAACTTCATGGACATCATATTCCGCACATCCCCTTACCGATATTTTATTGTTCATAAGCAGTATCAGTTATTCTTTATCGTCTCCTCAAGCACTTTTTCAATGCCGGCCACAATGTGGGCTGATGTGCCTGAAAAATCATTGACAATGATAGTGAATGCCACATCCCTGCCGGCGTAGGTTTTCAGGTACCCGGCATAACTTCTCACTCTCGTCATGGATCCGCTTTTAGCCCTCATCCTGCCATTGAATACTTCCTCATGGAAGTAGTTTTTGAGGGTACCCTCGGTACCAGCTGCAGGAAGAGAAGTAAAATAATCCGGGAAATATTTCACGTTGTTTCTTATAAACACCAGGAGCTTTACCAGCCCACCGGAATTGATTGAATTAGATGGGGATAATCCACTGCCATCCTCAATGAACATACCTTTGCTGTTGATTCCGGCTGAGTCGAGGAAACCTTTTACTACACCGATACCTGCAGACACAGATCCTTTGTGCATTTCTTCCCTGCCAAGTTCCTTAAGCAGGTGTTCGGCATAAAGATTTACACTTTCGTGGTTGAGCACCTTAATGATATCTTTTAATGGGGGTGATACAGTTACTGTAATTACATTCAGGTTGTCAGTCATGCTGTTTTGGCTCAGCCTAAGTGTAGTAGGGTCCTTCGCTACAGGTACCCTTGCATTTTGCAGCCTTTCCGTAAGTATTTGAGCCAGCAGGAGTGGAGGATCGGTGACAGAAGCCTTCAGAATAAACTCTTCCCTGTTGGCAGGGATGGACCCTGAATACCATGAATAAGTATTGTAGGGGGCAGAAAAGACATAACCTTCATCGGTAGATCCGCTTGCCACAAGCCTGTCGGTATAATGTTCCCCACATTGAGGTGGTGTTATGGCGGTTATTTCAATATCAGAACTGTCGGCTCCGGTCCGAAAATATATCCTGTAGGTGTTGTCAAAAACTGAGATACCATACACCCCGGCACCGTAATAATTTCCTATGTCTTCCCATATCCAACCGGAAGGTACCGGAAGGTAATCGTAGTATGAATCGTCAGCAATGATCTTTCCGTTGATCTTCTTTATGCCGGCTTTTTTTATTTCTCCGACCCATGTATCAAGAAAATTATCATAATAATCAGGGAAATACGGTGAACCCAGTGATGGATCGCCTCCACCCCTTATCACAATATCTCCGTTCAGTTTACCTGAATTTCTGTTAAGATCACCTGTATAGCCCAGGGTGGTGGAAAAAGAATAGCCCGGTCCGAGTATCACGAGTGCAGCGGCTGTGGTAATCAGTTTCATAACTGATGCGGGAGCTAGACTTTTTTCAGGATTATATTCTGAAATAATTTTGCCTGTGATGGCATCCGCAGCACAGAATGAGACGGAAGCATTCTGCATGGACGAATCTGCAAGAAATTCATTGAAGACTTTCCCCTGGGTGAAGGAAGGTATACTGGATAATATTAATAGCAACGATAATATGAATTTCCGCATTTTTAAATATTTTTATTCTGTTCCATTGTCGACAGCAGACCGCATGCAGCATTTATATCGATCCCCCTGCTTGCCCTGATTGTAGTTAATATCCCTTTTGCGTTGAGAGCCTCTTTGAATTCATTCGTTTCCACTGCATCAGGACTGATAAAGTCTGATCCTGGTATAGGATGGAATCGTATGATATTGATCCTGCATTTAATCCCGTTCAGGATTCGTGCCAGCTCCTTTACATGCGCGGAAGTATCGTTGATACCCTTGAACAATATATATTCGAATGATACCCTTCGCTGGCTGTTGAAATCAAAGTTCCTTATTATATCAAGAACCTCCCTGACAGTATTGGTGTCCTGGACAGGCATCAGTTGGCGCCGTTCCTCATCGAACGGGGAATGAAGACTTACTGCAAGATGGCAACGGCTTTTTTCAAGAAACTCCCTGATCCCGTTAAGCAGTCCTACCGTGCTGACCGTAATGCGTGTGGGACTCCATCCGTATCCCCATACAGATGTCAGGATTTCGAGACTCTTAAGCACCTCTGTCAGATTATCCAGGGGTTCCCCCATTCCCATATAAACAATGTTTGTCAGTTTATTGAATTCAGGGAGACTTTTGAACTGGTTAAGTATTTCATTGGATGACAGGTTGCCCTGGAAACCCTGTTTGCCTGTCATACAGAACACACATCCCATCTTGCAGCCTGACTGTGAAGAAACACATATTGTGGCACGATTTGATTCAGGGATATAAGCTGTCTCTATGAACTTGTTATTCAGTACCCTGTACAGGTATTTCTTTGTTCCGTCAGTACTCTCAGCTACACTTACCGGTTTCTCAAGTCCGAATTCATATTCTTCTTTCAGAACATCCCTGGTCTTTTTTGACAGGTTAGTCATTCCATCAACAGAAATGATGTCCTTGCTGTAAATCCAGTCAGCTATCTGCCTGGCCGTATAACCCGGCAGGTTGAGTCGCTTTGTTACTGTTATCAGTTCATTTAATGTCTTTCCAAACAGTTTTTCTTTTGGCATGCAATAATTTATTATCCTTCAGACCAAACCCTTCACAATTTCCTCTGTCCACAGCCCACAGCCTACAGCCTGTGTTTTCAAACTTCTATCTCACCTTTAAATACAAAAGTAGCCGGACCTGACAGCCATATGTCATTGATGTTCCTACCCGACACCTTCATTGATACAGATAAATCCCCGCCCCTGGTCCTGACATTGACAGTGTCCGTGTCAAATTGTCCTGAAATGACTGCAGCAATGGCAGATGCAGTTACCCCGGTGCCGCATGACAGAGTCTCTGCTTCCACACCTCTCTCGAATGTCCTGACATAGATACCGGTTTCCTGTTTCTCCACGAAGTTAACATTGGTGCCGCCGGGTGCGAATTCCTCAGACCACCTGATCTCCTTTCCTTCATTATCTACATCTGT
The DNA here is from genome assembly GCA_964472085.1 of uncultured Rikenellaceae bacterium. GTDB lineage: Bacteria > Bacteroidota > Bacteroidia > Bacteroidales > VadinHA17 > LD21. The sequence goes on from CAYYIW010000051.1 coordinate 15,193, forward strand.
TTTCATGACATCGTCCCTGAAAATTATGTAATGCGGTGATCCTGTGTTTATAAAATAATTATTATTGATTTTTCC
>CAYYIW010000051.1:15367-21176 GCA_964472085.1 uncultured Rikenellaceae bacterium
CCGACTCCCTGGTATTTGTTAAATTGCAGTATGGCCATTGTTAAATTGAAGTTAAATCTTTGTAAAATATTGAAGATCATCTTTGAAATGCATGATCTTTGATAAACAAAAATACAATATTTTGGTTGTAAAGATATCATTCTTTTGTTAAGGCATAAAAATTGAGATACAAGCACAAGCAAAAGACAAGTTTAATTTAAAAACGATATATCATGAAAGGAAAGTACTTATTAGGAGGAATTTTGACAGCCTTTTTAGGAGCAGCTATTGCGCTGTTTACCTATACAAAAATTGTCAATAGACCCTCAGTTATTTCAGAAAGGGATAGTTCGGGCATTACAACTGCTGCGGCTCAACCTTACCTGACATCCATGGAGATGCAGGAAAGTCCTGTTGATTTTACTTACGCCGCAGAACAGACTGTTCATGCAGTTGTGCACGTACATACAAAGACAGTTATGGGTAACCAACCGGATAACCCAATAATGCAGTTCTTTTACGGCGATCGTCAAAACAAACCCAGAGTTGCCAATGGTTACGGTTCAGGTGTGATTATTACAAGTGACGGCTATATAGTAACAAATAACCATGTAATTGAAGATGCGGAATCGGTTGATGTTACATTGAATGATAAGCGGGTGTTTACTGCCAAGGTAGTTGGACGTGACCCCGATAGTGATATTGCTTTGCTGAAAATTGATGCCAAGAATCTTCCGTATATTAAGTTCGGAAATTCCGACAATCTGAAGATCGGACAGTGGGTTCTGGCAGTTGGAAATCCTTTCAACCTGACATCTACTGTTACAGCCGGTATTGTCAGTGCATTGGGCAGGAGCCTTGGACTTAATGAAGGCACATATCATATCGAGTCGTTTATTCAGACAGATGCTGCCCTTAATGTTGGAAACAGTGGTGGTGCCCTGGTCGATACCAAAGGTTTGCTTGTTGGTATCACTTCGGCCATTTTATCACCAAACGGCGCTTATGCAGGTAACTCATTCGCTATACCTGTAAGCATAGTAAAAAAGGTTGTTGATGATCTTATGAAGTATGGCCACGTTCAACGAGCACTTTTAGGTGTTAATATCAAGAATGTTGATCAGCAGGATGCAGACAAGCTTGATCTTAAATCTATAAATGGTGTCCTCATAACAGGAGTTACAGATGACGGAGCTGCAAAAGCAGCCGGTCTGAAAGAGAATGATGTTATTGTAAAATTCAATGGAACTCCGACAAATACTGTGGCTGATCTACAGGTACAGGTTGGAAAATGTCGTCCTGGTGACAAAGCAGATGTGACTTACATGAGAAGCGGTAAAGAAAATACCGTACAGGTCACCCTGAAAAATCAGGCCGGTACAACAGGTATAGTAACTGCAGCCATGACTGATAATACTGTATTTGGTGCCACCCTTGTCCCGCTTAGTCCGGATGAGATGGAATCAATGAATATTGACTATGGTGTAAAAGTCACTGATCTGAAAGATGGCAAATTCAAAGCTATCGGGATGTTACCGGGTTATATCATCCTGTCTGTAAACGGTAAAAAAGTTAAAACTGCTGCAGATGTCAGGAAATATACAGATAATGAAAAAACTTTGAAATCTATAGGTGGTGTACAGCCTGATGGTTCCATCCTGAATTACCAGTTCGGGAACTAAAAACATCTTAATATATAATGAGTTGTGTATTAGGGGATTTATAAAAATAAATCCCCTTTACGCAACAATAATGAATAATTTTTGTTATTACAACAATAAAGCAATATCTTTGCGGAAATTTTTTCGGAGGCATTAATGAGACAGCTAAAAATTACCAAATCCATAACCAACCGCGAAAGTGCATCACTCGATAAATATTTACAGGAGATTGGTAAGGAGGAGTTGATATCAGTGGAAGAGGAAGTTGAATTGGCCCAGCGTATAAAGAAAGGCGACAGAGCTGCTCTTGAAAAACTCACCAAAGCAAACTTGCGATTTGTGGTATCTGTAGCAAAACAATACCAGAACCAGGGACTGAGTCTTCCAGATCTGATTAATGAAGGAAATCTGGGACTGATAAAAGCTGCAGAAAAATTTGATGAAACACGTGGTTTCAAGTTTATCTCGTATGCAGTTTGGTGGATCAGGCAATCTATCCTTCAGGCTCTTGCTGAGCAATCAAGAATAGTAAGGTTACCATTAAACCAGGTTGGTTCGTTAAATAAAATTAATAAGGCATTTTCAAAATTTGAACAGGAAAACGAACGGACTCCTTCTCCGGAAGAGCTGGCCGATGTTCTTGAACTGCCCAAGGAAAAGGTAACTGATACTCTGAAGGTTTCCGGCAGACATGTATCTGTTGATGCTCCTTTTATTGAAGGAGAAGATAACAGCCTGCTGGATGTCCTTACAAACACAGATTCACCTGTGGCTGACAAACTCCTGATGGATGAGTCATTGTCCCGGGAGATCTACAGGGCTCTTGCCACCCTTACAGAAAGAGAAAGAGATATTATAAGGTTTTTCTTTGGTATAGGATGCCAGGAGATGACACTTGAGGAAATAGGCGAGAAATTCGGACTTACCCGTGAAAGAGTACGCCAGATAAAAGAAAAAGCAATAAGAAGATTAAGACATACTTCCAGAAGCCGGCTTCTTAAAGGCTATCTGGGTTAAAATATTTGTCCTGAAAAAAAATAAAGGCGTTCTGATTTGGATCGCCTTTATTTTTGTTACAGCATAATGATTTCTCATTTTTTGTTTGGTCAAATAGTTGTGAACATGATATTCTCTCTATAATTTTAGCCGGAAGAAAATGACAGGCCTGTAAAATGGATTTTAAGTTAATATCAGATTTTCAGCCTACAGGGGATCAACCGGAAGCCATTAGGCAGCTGGTGGAAGGTCTTAATAATGGTGTCCCATTTCAGACATTACTGGGTGTTACTGGTTCGGGGAAAACCTTTACCATAGCCAATGTGATTGAAAAGGTCAACAGGCCTGTTCTTGTACTTAGCCATAATAAAACACTGGCAGCACAGCTGTACGGTGAATTCAAGCAGTTTTTCCCGGAGAACAGGGTTGAATATTTTGTATCATATTACGATTATTATCAGCCGGAAGCCTATCTTCCTGTATCTGATACCTATATTGAGAAAGATCTCTCCATAAATGAGGAAATAGAAAAACTCAGGTTAAGCGCAACATCTTCACTGCTGTCAGGGAGAACTGATGTAATAGTGGTTTCATCTGTATCATGCATTTACGGAATTGGTAACCCGGATGATTTTCATTCTAATACTGTTCATATAAGAACCGGTCAGACCATCGGAAGGAATGTGTTTCTCAGGAAACTTGTTGATAGTCTTTATTCCCGTAACGAACTTGAATTCAAGCATGGTACCTTCAGGGTCAGGGGAGATACGGTCGATATTTTTCCTGCTTATGCGGATATTGCGGTCAGGGTTGTCTTCTTTGGTGATGAGATAGAGGAGATCAACAGCTTCGATCCTGTAAATGGTGACAGGATAGAAGCGCTTGACGAATATGTTATTTATCCTGCAAATATATTTGTAACTACCAGGGAAAGGATAAATCTGGCAATTCGTGAAATACAGGATGATATGGTTCGCCAGGTAGCTTATTTCAATGAGATCGGGAAAAAAGAAGAAGCGAAACGTCTTGAGCAAAGAGTACTCTATGATCTCGAAATGATCAAGGAACTTGGTTATTGCAGCGGCATTGAGAATTATTCCAGGTATTTTGATGGTCGAAGACCCGGAACCCGTCCATTCTGCCTCCTTGATTATTTCCCCGGTAATTTTATTACAATCATTGATGAGAGTCATGTCAGTATTCCCCAGATAAGGGCCATGTTCGGAGGGGATCATTCAAGAAAGCAGACCCTCGTTGAATACGGATTTCGTTTGCCGGCAGCCCTGGATAACAGGCCCATGCGTATCGAAGAGTTTGAATCGCTCACGGGCCAGACTATTTATGTAAGTGCCACTCCGGCTGATTATGAACTGGAGAAAAGCGAAGGTGTTTTTGTTGACCAGGTGATCAGGCCCACAGGTTTGCTTGATCCACCGATCGAAGTACGTCCAAGCCTTAACCAGATTGATGATCTTATGGCCGAAATACGACAGAGAGCTGAAAAGGGCGAAAGAACTCTCGTGACAACTATTACGAAAAGAATGGCAGAAGAACTGTCCTCTTATCTTATACGCTATAATATCAGGTGTGGATATATTCATTCCGATATTGATACACTTGAAAGGATTGAGATAATGGAAGGACTCAGGACAGGTACCATTGATGTGCTTGTAGGTGTTAACCTGTTAAGGGAGGGACTTGATCTGCCTGAGGTTTCACTCGTAGCAATACTGGACGCAGATAAAGAAGGCTTCCTTCGTTCATCCCGATCCCTCACCCAGACGGCCGGACGAGCTGCCCGTAATCTGAACGGTAAGGTTATCATGTATGCCGACACAATAACCGGGAGCATGCAGCAAACAATAGATGAGACTAACCGCCGGAGGACGAAACAGCTTAAGTATAACGAAGAGATGGGGATCACCCCGGCCCAGATCATTAAAAAAACCGGATCAATTCTTGCTGGCCTCGGCAAGAAAGGGATTAATATAAAAGCCTATGTAGAGCCTGATAAACCCGACGTGGCAGCTGATCCTGTTGTACGGTATATGTCGGGAGAAGCTCTTGAGAAAGCAATTGAGAAAGCCAGAAAAAATATGGAAAAGGCAGCAGCGGAACTGGATTTCATAGAAGCTGCAAGGTTCAGGGATGAGGTGTCTGCTTTGCAGGATATCCTAAGAAGCAAAGCAAAATAAACTTCCTTAAATTTCACCTTCCCAATTATATATCTCACAGTTTTTAATTCGTAAATTTGTTTTGAATGTTATGTTCTTACAGGTACTATCTTATGTTCTTTGATGTTTTCACAGCCTGCGGGCTTTTTCTGTAATATTATTTTGCATACCTTATATCTTCCTTGTTATGGCTACGGATATATACACCCTGAAACTTGGCATTACCAGTTCATACCTGGTAAGAGGAAATAATGGCATTATATTGATTGATGCAGGTACTCCCAATAAATTAAGATCTTTTAAAAGGAAGCTGGCAAGAATGTATGTTCAGCCTGAAGATATTAAACTCATTTTACTTACTCATTCACATTTTGATCATGCCGGTTCAGCAAAAGCCATAAAGGATTTTACCGGTGCAAAAATAATCATGCACTCGGACGAAAAGGTTTTTTTTGATGAAGAACGTTTTGCCATGCCTTACGGTGTAGGCTGGTGGGGTAAGATTACAAGGGCACTTTTTTTCCCAGTCTTCAGAAGGATTAAATTCGATAAACCCGCTGTGGATATAGTCATCGAAGGTTCGGAGTATTCTCTGAAAGAACTCGGCTTCGAAGGTACTGTCGTACACACTCCGGGTCATACACCGGGATCAATAAGCCTGGTACTCAATACGGGAGAAGCGTTTGTTGGATGCCAGGCCCATAATGGCTTCCCCTTCAGAGTTAATCCCGGACTGCCGATATATGCCATGAATAGTGAAAAAGTCATGGAAAGCTGGAAATTGCTTATCAGCAAGGGAGCAAAAGAGATATTCCCCGGTCATGGCAGGCCTTTCACTGTTAACATAATTCGAAAAGCACTTTCTTGCCAGTTGTAGTAGTCCCTGCAATCATAGTAACCAAGGGGTGCCGGGTACTACAATAGGATACATGATTTTGAAAAGCATCTGTCAGGTATTCAGGATATTGTCAGTAGGTGTTATGACCTGCCAGGGGTGTT
>CAYYIW010000051.1:21276-26488 GCA_964472085.1 uncultured Rikenellaceae bacterium
GGTGTTATGACCTGCCAGGGGTGTTTGACTGATTAATGAATGTAAATTTTAAAAATTTCATATTCTGCCTGCCGTATCTTACCTTTATAATTATGTTTTATCGAAAGACCGGATGCGGAAGTATTTTACATTTGTTACCCTGATAATACTGGTACTGTCAGTTTCATGTTTGCGGAAACAATCCGGGACAGGACTGTACAGCGCTGCTGAGCTGGTTAATATTTGCAATGATTCAGCTGATATTCTTAATCCTTTATCAGAAGGTAACGGCACCCTTTATTTTTCATTTGATATAACCGGGTTACAGACATTCCCTGTACAGTATTCCCAGGGTATCCCGCTGAAGACTCAGATAAAAACGAAGGAAGGTTGTATCAACACAGGTTTTATTGGACTGGGAATATCAGGTACAAATAAAAAAGAGATTATGCTGACGGATATAAAGGAAACTACCCAGAAACTTGAACTGTCAAAAGGTATTGCAGACAGCAGGTTCCGGGTATTTGATAAACAGGTTCGTGTAATTACCCTGTGCCATCCCAGCTACAATATGATCTCCGTTAAAATAATATCGGACCTTGTTCCGTCACAACAGCTCAAAATAAAGCTTTCTTTATCACCAGGAAATAAAACAGCTACGCCAGGTGATACTTTCGTCCTGACATCTGATTCGAATAATGTAGCTATTATTACTGCAAATAAAGAGAAAGCTCCTTACAGGATCCTTCTATGGAAAAACAATGCTGAAGTAAGAAAGCCTTCACCCGGCCTCTTTTATCTAGAACCACCGACTGGTGATTCTGTGTATTCATTTTCCTGCCAGTTCCTTTTTGGTGACAGTACAGGACGTATACAGACTTTTGGAGAAACAGAGACAGCCAGCAGAAAAATGTGGCGGCAGGTCTGGACAAACATGACTTATAAAAGGACAGAAGGTACAAAAGCCGGAAAAGATGATGAGAGAAGTTATATTATATCCATGTATCTTAACAGGATTAAATCTTGTGACGGACCAGACTGAAAGGCAGGTGCCCGGGAAACAGAGATATGAAAATCTTCTTCATGGTACCCTGCACTGGTATAATGGTAAGCATGTATCTTCAGGAGGTACAACACCCTGTGATGTTACCAAATACCATGACATCATTTCCTGGCACCGGTTACGTGGATTATATGCGCGTATACCGGGAAATGTTAAATTAACAGTTGCAGACTGGTATTTATTATTCTTTCATTGGTTTGTCGGCGGGAGTCGGATTATCTATACCTGTGATAAGATTCTTCCCTTCAACTGTAAACCTGCTGGGATCGGAAGGTGTATAAAGATAAATGGATGTTCCCGGTTCGATTCCCTGTTTGATAATGACGTTCTTGTCGTTTGAGGCTCCAAGAATAACTATCTGTTTTGTTTTATGCTTTGTATACACAAACGGTATGCCATCCTTGCCGGCATGAACACATTCAAGAGGTACATAAATTGCCTTATCAAACGATTTGATTATGATTTCATTATTCGTAGTCATCGATGGCCTTAAGTCAGGATTCACCCCGTTTATTGAGCAAAGCACCTCGAACATCTTTGTATCTGAGTTAGGTAGTTCTTCTCCTACCTTTGCAATACTTATCACTTTCCCCGTGAAAGCCCTCTTGGGAAATGCATCCACCTTTATGTTTACTTCCTGGCCAGCCTTTACCTTGCTGACATCCACTTCACTTATATATGTTTTTGACATAAGTGTGGACAGGTCAGGCAAAGTAGCCACAACCATGTCCCATGGGTTTAGCGATGACCCGGCTTTTCTTTTAGTACCGTCCCTGTTTTTTTTATACACCACCATACCGGGGGCCGGAGCAACAATCGTAAATCCTGAGAGATAATTTTGGAGATCCTCCACAAGACGTTTCTGAATGTCAATGTTGACCTTGATTGTGCTAATTTCCTTTAACTGCTGAACTGACTGGAGCCTGTACATCTTCTTCATCTGATTCAGCTTCCTCTGTTCCTTGTCCAGGTCACCTTCATCCTTACGTATGGTGGCTGGTGGTTCATATTTATCCTGGTCGAGAGTTATGCCGGCTTCCTCAACTGTAAAAAACTGGTTCTTGATCTCGTCCCTCAGATCTGTCAGTACCACAGCGGTATCCAGTACTTTCATATGAAGATTATTCTCCATATCTTTAAGATTATCCTGCTCGTCCTTAAGTGTGTTATCAAAATTAGTCCTGTCGAGCTGAGCAATGAAATCTCCTTTTTTTACCATTGTACCTTCAGGTACCATATCAGTTATTTTTATATTTCTGACGTGTATCCTGCTATGGTGACCGCGCCCCCTGGTAGTGCTTGGCTGCAATGTTGGCCCGTTGATATCGGTCGATTTACCGGCAACAAGCTCTCCTGCCTGGGTGACTGTTACTTTGAATGTACCTTCCTCAGCCTCCGCATAAGTGGAAGAAATCCTTTTTACGGAAGCAATTCTGTTAAAAATTATTAGCCCGGTAATCGCAACTAAAACGCCGCCAATAGTTAATATTCTTTTCATATTTCTTTTCATGACAAATCTTTTTATTGATCCCTGGCCTGACACAATTACAAAAATAGCCCTCCTAAAAAAAAATTACAAATTACAGTGGCAAATTCTGGCACGGTGTTTATATTAGTATTTTTGTAAGTATCATATATTTAAATAAATAGGGCCCGTTATTGTAAGCATCAAATACAATGCCAAAACCAGAAATTTTTTACCTTTACATATAATAACATATTTTTTACATAAATGATCAGTGATATGTGCATTTTATATGTTATTATTATAAATCTGAAGGATAATATGTGTTTTGATCACTTTCCTGTTAAACAATGATTAAACCATGAAAACGGTCATCATAGTTATATTACTGGTAATAATGTCATTATCACTACGAGCGCAACAACAAAGTTCCCTTGTATACGGTAATGCCTTGAAGAAAACAGCAAGGCTGGAGAAGGCTGGCACTGTTCTGACTGTTGTAGGCGGACTGACATTATTCGCAGGCAATCTTCTATACCATAAAGTATATAACGATGTGGGCAGTGAATCCGTTTCGCAAAAGAAAGCCGATACGGCACGGACTATAATGTTTGGGGGCCTTGGTTGTATGGCAGTTGGTATACCTGTTCTCACAATGGGACGTACAAAAGAAAGAAATCTTAAAATAGAAGCTGGAGTCTTTAAGACAGGCGATGATCTGTACGCAGGAGGGATTGGCCTGAAGTTTAGATTTTAAATAACCTATCGGATAATCACGTACTATTTATATGTCGCAAATGAATATCAGGGAGGTTAAAAGATTCAGTTACAGGATATTTGAAAGTGTATTACACTTGTTGCCACAACTTGACAGCAGTATCGAAGCACCCACAGAAGAATATTTCAGAGGAATACTCAGATCCTGTAACAGTCATTTTCTTGTGGCTGAGCTTGACAATAAGCAAATTGCAGGCATTCTTACCCTGGGTACCTATGATATTCCCACAGGGAAGAAGTTCTGGATAGAAGATGTTGTTGTTGATAAAAGTCTGAGGGGTAAAGGAGTAGGGCGGGATCTTGTTCTTTATGCAATTGAATATTCAAGATCGATGGGAGCCAAATCAGTTGAACTGACATCAAGACCCTCCAGGGTGGAGGCAAATAATCTGTACAAAAAACTGGGGTTTGTTATCCGCCAGACCAATATGTACAGATTTAAAATCGTGTAAAATTCATTAAACTCATTACTTGACTTTGGTACAACTGATTAATAACTTTGTACTTATGTAATTATTTCCATCCTCTTATCTTAAAGTTACAATTGAATAAAATAATCATTTCATCGGCATTATTACTTCTGGCAACTTTTAATTTATTTGGAAAATTTACTGTACCGGAGGATTCCACAGCGTTATCATTGGTTCATAGGGGCTACCCGATAGAGAATTCAATTGACATCTATGTTACAAATAATGATCTTTCGAAGATTAATATTATCGACGGGGAGAAAGTAAAGTTGTCAGACGCCGTAGTGGTAATAAACCATGATACATTACCCTGTGAAGAAATAAAAACGAGAGGAAGATCGTCCCTGCTGTTCAAAAGAAAAAGCCTTGCTTTCAATCTGGAAAAGGATGCTCATTTCCGGCATGGGGAGAAAAAATCGAAAATGAATAAATTCTATGCCCTGAGCCTTTCCATGGATCAAAACTACTGCTCTAACAGGTTAGCTTTTGAAATGATGGAGAAAATAAATTTGATGCACCTGTTTTATTCATTTGGCGAAATAAATATCAATGGCAAAAGCCAGGGGATATGTATGATAATTGAAAGGCCGGAGGATTGGGCGTTAAAGAAAATGAATTCTCCCTTGATGATCCGTCGGGGATATAATGAAAGCATGGATAAAATTTCATACAAAAAGGCAGGGAACAAGACAGAAAACAAAAAGTATGTTGAATATTATAAGCTTATCTACAAGTCCCTGAAGAAATATGAAGGGGAAGAACTATATAAAAAACTGTCGGAATGGATCGATATTGATGAATACATGAGATGGATGGCTTTTAATTACCTGGTAAAGAATGGGGATTATACAGATGAGGTCTTTTTCTATATCGATCCGGAGACTAAAAAATTCAGAATAATGCCATGGGATTATGATGACCTCTTTTTACCTATGCCTCATGAGGGTTCGGAAAAAAGTAAAAAGGTGCTTGGGAATAAGCTTATCTTTTCTTCCGAAGATCTTCTTGATGTAAAAATCGCTTCGGATCCATATCTCTATAAGAAGTATTTGGGGGAGTTGCATTCTGTCTTGATGATAATTTCAAATGAAACACTTAAGGAAATATTTGAAAATACATACGCTGAGTTATACCCTTACTATATAAACAAGAATGTCATAGAAATGTCACGATTTGACAGTCACAGGGAAAGCAATCTGGGAATACTGGAGTATTACCTGAGGAAACTTTATGATCAGTTGACAACAATATATAGTGTTTTAAGATTTACTATTACGGACTGAATCCAATACTTTTTTCTTGGTTTTTATCCTTGAATTCAAAATTGGTTCATTTTCTGCAAAATATATTACAGGTTTTATATCTCCATCAGTCATATAACCTGGCCAATTAGCCTTTAGTTTCAGATAATTATAGTCCTAATCCTGGTACTGAGTCTATAAAATATCAAAGTTTGCA
>CAYYIW010000052.1:0-25913 GCA_964472085.1 uncultured Rikenellaceae bacterium
ACATAATGGAACCACTCCGTGGTTCATCGCTTATTCCATGCATTGGCTATCAATGGTGAAATCGCTCCGCGATTTTGCCAGTGAATACGACATTGTATAAAAAATTGCCCCAGGCTCAACATAAAATATTAAATATCAATAGTGATTATACAGGCTGGTATGATTACGGCGCCAGGTTTTATACCCTGAAAATCCTGGATAGTACCTGTCTAAAATGATGATTAAAAAATATATGATTTTATCAGGAAATTATTATGTCCCCCGGGTTATATTCTTTTTTTTCATTAGAGCCGTCAAAATAGTCAAATACAAACAGAAATGTCTTCCTGCACATTTTATTTTAATTTCTTAAATTTGAGGCTTCAGAAAAAAAATGAACTTTCCATATTTCATAGCCGGGAGACTTATCAAGGGAAGACGTGAAGACACTTCTTTTTCACGTCCTATAAACGTCATTGCTATCATAGCAATTGCCATGGGACTGGCTGTGATGATACTTGCAGTTGAGATACTGACAGGCTTTAAGCAGCAGATAAGGGATAAGGTTGTGGGATTCGGTTCGAACATCCAGATTGTAAACTTCGATTCCAATATTTCCTTTGAGACAGCTCCGATAAGTGATAAACAGGATTTTGTTCCAAAGATAAAAGCACTGCCTGGGATAAAGCATGTTGAAGTATTTGCCACCAAAGCAGGTATAATACAAACTGAAAAGGCCATACAGGGTGTTGTCCTTAAAGGGGTGGGAAGCGATTTTGACTGGAAATATTTCAGCAGTAACATGGTTGCGGGTACAGTGTTTAAGGTTAACGACTCGGTACGTACCAACAAGGTTATCATTTCAAAAAAGATCGCAGATATGCTCATGCTGAAGACCGGTGATGCGTTTTTGATGCATTTTATTCAGGATCCCCCCCGTGTAAGGAAATTTGTTATAAGCGGCATATATGAGACCAGCCTTGAGGAGTTTGACAAGATATATGTCTTCTGTGACATCGGGCAGATCCAGCGTCTAAACGGCTGGCGACCCGACCAGGTAAGCGGACTGGAGATCTATATTGACGATTTTGACAAGCTTGACCAGATGACATCTGAGGTAAGGGACATAATAGGTTATAAAATGACCGGGGATACACCCGAATTCAAGGTCGTAAATATCAGGTCGCGTTATCCCCAGATCTTTGACTGGCTTAACTTCCAGGACATGAACGTCATAATAATAATCATACTGATGCTCGTGGTTGCCGGGTTCAATATGATATCGGGCCTGCTGATACTGATACTTGAAAAGACGAATATGATAGGTGTCCTGAAAGCCCTGGGCTCTGATGACAGGACAATAAGGAGAGTTTTCCTTTACCAGGCTGCCTATCTCATAGGAAAGGGATTGCTATGGGGAAACCTGGCTGGTATCGGATTGGCATTGCTGCAACTTAAGACAGGACTGATAACACTTGATCCCTCTTCTTATTATATTAAGACTGTGCCGGTCAATCTCGATCCTGTTCATATCATACTCCTTAATGCCGGTACAATGGCTGTCATCATAATCATGCTGCTGGTGCCGTCGCAGCTCATCAGCCGCATCACACCTGTGAAGGCAATAAGATATGATTAAAAAGTCATACAAAACACCGTGCCCCTCCCGGGAGCTGACCGCACCTTCAGGTTTCCTCCATGTACCCTCATTATCTGCCTGGAGATACTAAGGCCGATACCGGAGCCTGTTTTCCTTGTGGTAAAGAAGGGGACAAAGATCTCATCAAGGTTTTCCTCCGGAATTCCCGGACCATTATCCGCAACACAAATCTCAGGCCTTTCGTTTGAATCTGTGCCGGCAATGATCCTTATCTCACCTCCCGGATTATTTTCGTTTGCCTCAAGTGCATTTTTTACCAGGTTCAGCAGAACCTGGGATATAAGGTTCTGATCGGCAAATATCTCCTGCTCCGTATCCTGGTAACTGACTGAAAGGGAAACCTTATCGCTGTTGTCGAGGGAGCTGTACAGAATTTGTATCCTGCTGACAAGATCGGCAACTTTAAAGTTATTGCGCACAGGTTCCGGTACGCGGGTAAGCTGACGGAATGATTCGACAAACGACATCAGTCCCCTGCCCTGATCCTTTATAACATTAAGCCCCTGCAGTGTTGTGGAAATTGTCTTTACTGTAACATGCTCAGGACTAACAGGTTTTCCATTGGAGAGGTATATCCGTGAAAGACTCTCTGACAGGGAGGTAATGGGAGCTATGGAATTCATGATCTCGTGCATAAGAACCCTGATAAGCTTCATCCACGATTCCAGCTCCTTCTCATCAAGTTCATTCTTAATATCCTGAACTGATAATATTACCATCTCTTTATCCTGCAACCTGAATGAAGTGGCTTTGAGCGATAACTGTACCTCATCCCTGTCAATGTGGAAGGAAACAAGTTTCCTTTCATTCGGCTTAATGTTTTTCACCGCCTGATAGAGCTTATCATCTATTCTTTCAATCTGGTGGATATGATTCAGAACCTCAACAGATAATAGTTTTTTTGCTGCAGAATTGGTATTTATGACATACCCTTTGCTGTCGTAGGTAATAATGCCGGTGGCCAGATGCTCTATAAGGATCTGGAAATACTGTTCCTGGTTCCTGTTGTCAATCTTGAGTTGCTGTATCTGACGGTTAACAGCGTTCATACTTTTATTGAGCTCCCTGAATGTTCTGTTACGGGCATCTGTAGGAAATGAAAGACTGGAATCTTCATTTCTCACGGAATCGAAGAAAAAACGGATCTTCCTGTTGGTGGAATTAAGATAACTTATAAGGCTGACCGTAACAGCAATAACAGCAATGATACAGATCAGGGAGTACCTGAAAGAATCGTCCCTGACAAGCAGGTAGCCAAGAAGAACGGAGAAGATAACAACCAGAGTAACTCTGATAACAATATTCAAATATAAATTCCTGCTTATCATTGATTTGACTTTTTAAATCTGTTATAAAGGGTCTGGCGGGTAATCCCCAATTGCTCCGCTGCTGCTGTAAAATTTCCATTATTCAATTCCAGTGCCTTCGTGATCATTAATTTTTCCATGTCTTCAAGGGTCATGGGACTATCATTTGAAATTGCTGTCCCGGGATGTTTAAGATACAGGTCTTCGGATTTTATGGTATCCGACTCACTCAATATTACAGCTTTTTCAACGGTGTGCCTCAGCTCCCTTATGTTTCCGGGCCATTTATAGCTTACAAGCTTATCATAGGCCTGCCTGGTAAACTTCAGTCCGTGCTTGTCGTATTTATCCGAGAATTTTTTAAGAAAGAAATCACCTATCAGAATTATATCAGTGCCTCTCTCCCTTAGAGGGGGAAGCTCAATCTGTATAGTGTTTATACGGTAAAGAAGATCTTCCCTGAAGAGACCATCAATTACCATCTTTTCGGGGTTTTTATTGGTAGCGCAAATAAGCCTGATGTCTGTTGGTATTACCTCGTTTGATCCCAGCCGTGTTATCTGGCGGCTTTCAATGGCCGTCAGCAACTTTGACTGGAGGTGAAATGATAGGTTTCCTATTTCGTCCAGGAACAATGTTCCCTTATCCGCTATTTCAAATTTTCCCTTTCTGTTTTCCCGCGCATCGGTAAAAGATCCCTTGACATGCCCGAATAATTCGCTTTCAAAAAGAGTTTCAGATAATGATCCAATATCTACAGTTACCATAACCTCTCCCGATCTGGCAGAAAGTCGGTGGATCTCCTGGGCTATCATATCCTTTCCGGTTCCGTTCTCACCTGTTATCAGAACATTGGCATCGGTACCCGCAACCTTCCTGACCATATCCATTACCCTCATAAGTTGAGGTGATGAACCAATAATCATCTTCTGTTCGCGATTTATCTCATTTTTAAGCTCTGTCTCGCGTTCTTTAAGTTTGCTTACCTCCTTTTTCGAAAGGTTCAGTTGCAGTGCCAGCTTAAGTGTCGCGAGTAGTTTTTCATTATCCCAGGGCTTAAGTACAAAATCTGACGCACCATCCTTTAAAGCCTTCACAGCCAGGTTGACATCGCCAAAGGCAGTTATCATAACCACAGATATCTCAGGGTGAGATTTCTTTATCTTGTTCAGCCAGTATATTCCTTCATTGCCGGTATTAACACCCGCATTGAAATTCATATCGAGGATTACCAGGTTGTAGTCGTGTTTATCCAGTTCTCCCTGTAACAGGTTCGGATTCAATAAAGTCGTTATCAGCCCGAATTCAGGCGTAAGAAGTATTTCCAGTGCACTGAGAATACTCCTGTTGTCATCTACAATAAGAATGTTACCTTTTCCTGCTTGTATCATTCATCTTTATTTATCAGTTATTATTAGGAGGGATTCAAAAATAAGGTCAGTGATTGAAATGATCCCATTATTAAGTAAAAATATTCCTAAAAAGTATAATATCCCAGCAGGTGTAAAAATATTTTACGCTCTATTGTAAAATTTCTTAACCCCTATTTTTATATTCTAATGGTATAGTGTTGTTTTTCAGTACATTAAAAAATTGGCATAGAAATGGTAATATAACATTCCGGGCAATCTTCAGGAGGACCTGAAACAAAACAGATGCTAACCGTTGCAAGATGAAGAACCTTTTAAAAGTAATAGTCAGAATTCTTATCAGGAACCCTGTAGCCGGATTCGTAATCATTGCAGGTTTTTCTTTGAGTATGGCTCTTGGATTACTCCTGGCTTCCTATGTTTTCAACGAAAATAATTACGACGGATCTTTCCCTGAAATAAACAGGATATACAGATTATGTACCAATGAAGGTATTACCACCTTCCGGGGGGACCTGACATCTGAACTTAAAGGTAAATATCCTGGAATCGATGAGATTTGCAGGTATGACAACGATAATGCTGAAGTTACCTGTCGGAATTCTCCTTACATGATTAATAACCTGGTTAAGACAGACAGCAGTTTCTTTTCAATATTTTCCGTTAAAATAATAAAGGGGAATAAGGAAGATCCTGTTCCCGATAATAATAGCATTGCAATCAGTCAGTCTTGTGCGGTTTTATTATTTGGCAATTCTGATCCTCTTGGAAAATCAATTAAGGTTCAACACCGGAAAAATTTTATAGTAACATCGGTGTTTAACAATCTCCCTGATAAATCAAGCATTAAGGCAGATGTAATAATTACGTGGGACAATGTTAATGATCTTGGAGGTGAGTGGAGAAAAGGAATATTCTACTCCAGGTTGTTCTTTTTAATCAACGGAAAAAGTGATCCGGTTAAATTAGAGAACGAGCTTACAGCGGAATATTCAGCTGAACACTATAAGAAGCAACCATTTTTGCTGCTGCCCTTCAGGAAATCATATATGAGCCCCCTGACAGCTGGTAAAGAGGCAAAGACGCTGCATGCAGATCTGAAGACCATGAGGCTTTTTAGTATTATTGCAGTACTTATCTTTGCTATTTCGATACTGAATTTCATTATCCTCTTTACTTCGACCCATCTGGGCAGATTAAAAGAAATTGGAATTAAAAAGGTTAACGGAGCCGGGAAGAAAGATATCTTCCGGCAGTTTATCCTGGAGGCTCTTTTAATCACCTTTATATCATTTGGAATAGGAATTTATTTGGCAATAATAATAAAGCCGGTATTCTCATCCCTGGTTCAAAAAGAAATCCCGGGTATTATTGCATTATATTTCCCAAATATCCTTGCTGTCTTATTGATTGTCACTTTAATCGGATTTTTAGCCGGATTTTATCCTGCGGTTATCATTTCGAGGTTTAAACCGAAAGCAATATTCGGGAATAATACTATAACCGGCAAGTTAAAGATGAAAAACGGATTATCTGTTTTACAGTATTTAATATCTATCGTAATGATTATATCCCTTGTTGTTATGACAAGACAAAATCATCTTTTAACTAACAAAGATCTTGGTTTTACCAAAGCACAACTTATTTATATTAATATACCCTGGGAAATTAAAGACAAATTACCCGTTATTAAATCCAGGTTACTTGAGGATCCCTATATTGAATCCTGTTCGGTTTCCCAGGGAATTCCCGGAAAAGTTTCATTATGGGGCATGTGGGAAGAGGCAAGCAGTAAATACGGATATACTGGTCCCCTGCCCTATTTTACAACTGATGAGGACTTCTTCAGCGTTTATGATGCTAAATTCATCTTAGGAAGAGGTTTTGAAAAAAGCGACTGGGAAAAATCGGTGGTAATAAATGAAAAAGCATTCAAGTTGACAGGCTGGTCATCAATTGAAGGAAAATATCTCAAAGGGATCCCCACCCCCGAACAAGCTTTCACAGGGTCAAAATCAGATTACGAAAACAACTCTCTCAAAGTTGTTGGGGTAATAAAGGATATAAACGTTGAAACGCTTAATCAGCCTGTTGCTCCCACTGTATTTGAATGCTCGGACCATTTCGGTGCAGGTTACTTAACCTGCCGCTTATTGCCTGGCAATTACAATGGAACAATTGATCATATAAAGAAAACCTGGAAGGAGATCTGTCCTGATGTACTGCTGAATTTAAATTTCTATGATGAATGGCTCGATACATTATATAAATCTGAAATTCATAATGCATATATACTCAGGATCTTCACTGTTTTTTCAATAATCCTGTGCTGCCTGGGAACATTTGGCATCATACATTTTCTATCCCGTCAAAAGATAAAGGAACTTGGAATTCGTAAAATACATGGTGCGAAAATACGTGATATAGTAAGTATACTTAACTGGTCTGTTCTGAAATGGATTACAGTTGCTTATTTAATAGCCATACCGGTATCCTACCTGGTTATGAAAGCATACCTGAAGGATTTTGCTTACAAAGTGGAACTTAGCTTATGGATCTTCCTCCTTGCAGGTGTTGTTGCCTTCCTTATTGCTTTTTTGACCATTATCTGGAGAAGCTGGGGTACAGCTTCAAGGAATCCGGTAGACATTTTGAGATATGAATAGGAAGATAAAAGATAAAAGTTGAGGAACAACGTGACGAAATCCCGCTTTGCGGGAATAAAAGTAAAAAGATAAAAACTGTAGCGCGGATTACAAATACACGCAAAAACATAACTCGACTGCATGACCACCAACCTTCGCTAAAGCTACGGTTGACAATGCAAGACCGCACGACAGTTTAGTTAGAATAAAGAGAACGTTTTTTTATGAAACCGTTTAAAATAATAAACCTGAAAGGCTATAAATGGCTGAACGTTGCAGGGCTTTCTGTTGGCATAGCCTGTGTCCTGTCTATTATGCTATGGGTGGAGGACGAAATGAAATTTGATACATTCAACAAGAATGCAAATAGTATATACCGTGTCATTGCTGAGGAAAATGGAACCGGACATCCATATTCAGCCATGACCATGTCTCCTTTGGCTGAGGCTTTAAAGGTAAAAATACCTGAAATTGAAAAAGCTGCCAGTTTTGAGATGGACTGGCCAATTATTGTCAAAGTAAATGAGAACTATTACAACGAGGAAGGGATGGCAGTGGTTAGCAAAGACTTCTTCGATATATTCTCATTTCCGTTTTCAGAGGGGGACCCACAACCCATGAAGACTGATAAGTTTTCAATCGCATTGTCAGAAAAGCTGGCAAAAAAATATTTTAACGACGGTGAAGCTGTTGGACAGATTATTGAAATAAAAAAGACGCCGGTAAAAGTAGTGGCTGTCTTTAAAAACATTACTTACAACTCCCATATTCGATTTGACCTGGCGGTCCCTGAAGCTTTTTTCGGTGGACCCGGAACAAGATGGGACAATCAAAGTTTATATACGTATATAATGCCTTATTCAGGTACAAATCCCCGGGTTATAGCTTCAAAGATTTCTGATTTTCTGGCAAAAAATATTAACCCGGATAATCACATGAAATTAGCACTTCAGCCATTGAAGGATATCCATTTTCAAGAAGGTTTTGCTGATGAAGACTATACCTACCTTGGAGATAAAAAGTATGTTTATGTCTTCTCAATGATGGGGTTCTTTATCCTGGTATTGGCTTGCATTAACTATATTAATCTTTCAACTGCTGCCTCTGAGAAGGAGTTAAAAGAAAATGGGATCCGAAAAATACTTGGAGCCAGCAAATCCAGTTTAATAAGTAAATCCCTTCTTAAATCGTTACTTACTACAACGATAGCGACTATTATAGCAGTCGAACTTGTATATCTGGCACTTCCTTTTATTAATAACAATTCGCAAAAATCACTTGAATTTACTTTAACAAGTCCTCTGCATATTATATTAATTATTGCAGTCTTACTGTTTGCAGGGGCGTTTTCCGGACTTTATCCTGCTTTTTTTCTGGCTGCCTCTTCTCCTGTTGTCGTGAAAAGCCCAAAGGCAACCATTTCTCAGTGGCACAGGAAAGGAATTGTTGTTTTCCAGTTTTCCCTTTCCATAATTTTGATCATAGCTACTTTAGTTAGTTTCAAACAACTTGATTATATGAGGCAAATAAACCTGGGATTTGACAAAGAGAATGTGTGCTATTTTAGAATAAAACCAGGAAAGAATGACTATCAGACATTAAAAGATCGATTGTTGAAAATACCTGGCATTGAGGAGGTAGGGGGAAAGGACTATTATTCCTCGACTATTTATTATACTTCTAGTGTCAGTTGGCCAGGTAGCGGGCCAGGAATAACTTTTTCGCAAAATTCCATTGATGAAGATTTCCTTTCACTATTAAAAGTAAATTTTACCGATGGTAATAATTTCTCGAAAAACCTGAAAAGCAAATGGGACAATTCCGTGATTATTAATCAGCAGGCAAAGGAACTGCTTGGAGTAGGAAATCCTATTGGAAAGACGTTGAACTTTTGGGGCAGAAAATACAATATCATTGGTGTTATTGACCAAACCCATTTTAAGTCGGTAAACGAAATTGTCAGGCCGGAGTTTTATACTTATACATATACACCACAGTATATTTTTGTGAGATATAATGCCCAATTACCTATTGCTGTCAATAGTCTAATAAAGCAAATACAGGCAACTGTTAAAGAAACTTATCCCGAAACTCCATTTGATTTTCATTTTTTGGATGCGACTTATGCTCATCTGTATGATAATGATAAACGTGTCGGATCTTTCTTTGGCATAGTTGCTATGATTGCAATACTTATCTCCTGTCTTGGTTTGTTTGGATTAAGTAAGTTCAGTACAGAAAATCGAGTAAAGGAAATTGGTATCCGTAAAGTAAACGGTGCCAGAATCTCAGAAATATTAGCCATGCTAAATAGAAATTTTGTGAGATGGGTAGTCATCGCTTTTGTTATGGCATGCCCTGTTGCCTATATCGCCATGAACATATGGCTTGAAAACTTTACTTATAAAACAAGATTAAGCTTGTGGATATTCGTATTGGCTGGTTTGCTGGCACTTGTAATTGCGCTACTGACTACAAGCTGGCAGAGTTGGAGAGCCGCTACAAAGAACCCTGTTGAGGCACTCAGATATGAGTGACGAAATCCCGACCGAAGCGTCGGGATGGAAACTTTAAGGTATGAATAGGAAGATAAAAGCTATAGCGCGGATTACAAATCCGCACAAACGGAAGATTTTGTCAGACGGTACAGGGTATGCGGTGCACGGTATACGGGATGAAGAGTTAAGAACAGAAAAGACCTGTTGGTAAGGATTTCTTACCGCATGTCCGAGGTACTTATTTTTTACTAATAAATACATAAAATGCTGTTTGGAGGAATTTTAAATATCACTTTCAGAAACTTCAGGAAAAACCTGATATCATCATTGATAAAAGTATTTGGACTGGCTTTAAGTATATCAGCTGTTATTGTTATCTGGGCTTACATCATAAATGAAAACAAGTATGATAAAAATGTACCGGACAGCGAAAGGATATATCGTCTGGATGCACAGTGGGGAAGCATGCCAGCTTTCCTGGGACATATAATCAACCAGAGCCTTTACGGACATGTGTTGTCAACCAGGTTAAATTTCCTGACAGATGCAGGTATCCAGGTAAACAATATTCCATATAACCTGAAAGAAATGGTTTTTGCGGACAGTACATTCTTTAAGGTTTTTAAGTTCAACCTTATCGAAGGTGACCCCCGGGAGGCACTGGCCAGACCATTTTCAATTATACTTTCGGAAAGTAATGCAAAGCGATTGTTTGGAGATTCAGATCCTTTAGGCAAAATCATAAGACTTGAGAATCAATATGATTTTACTGTAACCGGTATAATGAAGGACAGACCTTATCTTCATTTCAAAACAGGCGTGATTGCATCCTTAAGCAGTATGGAGCAAATCAGGTATAAAGGTGTATTAAAGGAATACGACGGCTGGATGTATCCAACTTATATCATGTTACCAGAAGATGTTCCCGCAGAAATTTCAAAAAAAGAAGTTCTCGATCTTATAAAAAAATCAGAATATACAGAAGACTTTAACTTCAAACCTTTTAATGATATCTACTACTCACCTGAAATTGAGAATGAAAGTAATACAAAACATGGCAGTATTCTGTATAATAAAATTCTGATATCTATATCCATTTTTATCCTTCTTCTGGCGGCAATTAACTTTGTAAATCTGACAATTGCAGATTCAATATCGAGATCCAAAGAAGTGAGCATGAAAAAGATACAGGGTGCATCAAAGATTCACCTTGTCTCACAGTTTATGATTGAGACAATATTCTATATTATTTCATCCCTCATTATAGCATTTTTCATCATTTGGTTTTTCAATCCTGTACTCTATTCTGTTGCAGGAATGTCAGTACAGGCGGGAAACCTGATAAGCGGCAATAATATAATTACAGGAACTATTGCATTATTCATTTTTGTGCTTTTAACCGGCATGTACCCGGCATACCATCTGAGTGCATACACTATTAATTCCTCAAAGATCATATCTGCCGGCAGATCGTCACATGTCAGGATCAGAAACGGACTCGTATTATTCCAGAATATAGTTGCTGTCACTCTAATATGCTGTACTCTCATTGCCTTTAAACAATTCAATTACATGAGAAAGGCAGATCTGGGTTTCAATAAAAGGGATATAGTTAATCTTAATATTAATTCACAGATGGAGGATCACCTTGATCTCTTAAAGGAAAGACTGATGAAATATCCCACTATAGAAAATGTATCTTATTCAAGCAGGATCATGGGGAGTTACTGGGGATCGTGGTGTTGCGTAAACATCGAAGGCAAGGAGAACAAGTATTTCAACAACTACGTTGATGCTGATTACCTGGAGACAATGGGAATTAAACTAAAAGAGGGTAAGTCATTTTCAAGGGAAAATCTGTCTGAATTAAAAACAACATATCTCATTAATGAGACCGCCATAAAACAATATAATCTAAAAGATCCGATAGGCCATGTTATACTTCCAGGAAACGGTATTAAAGGAACCATTATAGGAATAATTAAAGACTTCCATTACAGGGGACTTAACTATGCACAAACACCTCTTTTGCTATTTTATACCGATAATCATTTAAGATATGTTAATATACGTATCGACCCGGCCAAAACGGCAGAATCTCTAAAGGACATAAAAACAGTGTGGGATGAAGTGTGCCCGGCATTTGCCTTCGAATATTCATTCCTCGACCAGACATATGATCTTCAGTACAAATCGGAAAAAAGATTTGAAAACCTCCTCTTTGTATTCACAATAATTGCCATTTTCATAGCCGGCATAGGGCTCTTTGGTTTATCAACCTTTTCCACAGGACAACGAACAAAGGAAATTGGAATAAGAAGAGTAAACGGGGCAAGAGAATATGAAATTCTTAAATTGTTAAACAAGAACTTTCTTAAGATGGTGGTTATGGCTTTTATAGTTGCTTTTCCGCTGTCATGGTATGCTATGCAAAAGTGGCTGATGAATTTTGCATACAGAACTGATATAAATATATGGATCTTCATGCTGTCTGCCATACTTGCACTGATTATTGCTTTCATTTCAGTTAGCTGGACCAGTTGGAGAGCGGCTACAAGGAATCCTGTTGAGGCACTACGGTATGAATGATTTTACAGGCCTCCAAAATGAGGTATTTGAATGGGGCATAGCCGAAGAACAACACAATAAATTCTGTCAGGGAATTTAGATAAGTATAATTTGAAAAATTGAAAAACCGGTAGAATAAAAGAAACAGTAATAAGATCCGGCATTTGAAAGTTTGATTCTGCTTAATGAATAATACTTATTTACTATGGACTTTTATTATATCAGACAAATACTCAGAGGCATCAAAAACAAAAGATTTAACAGTCTTATCAAGGTGCTGGGGATAACTCTGGCTTTTAGCTCAGGATTATTAATCTGGTCATTCGTTAATTATGAATCAGGCTATGACAGGCAATTTCCGGGTTACGAAAAAATCTTCAGGGTAATACGGAACTGGCAGGAGGATAAACAGTATGGCGTATATACTTCAGTTCCACTATTACCTGCCCTGACCCGTAACTTCCCGGAGGTTGAAACAGGGACACGTGTTTGGCCTTTGTATGGCCAGGATATCCTGGTTGGGGATCTGGCATACAATGAAGAGGTAATACTTGCCGTCGATTCCTCGTTTTTTAACACATTCGGGATGGAGCTACTCAGCGGTGATCCTAAGACTGCTCTCGATAATCCGGGATCTGTTGTCATAAGTAAAACCATGGCTGAAAATTTATATGGCCACACTGATCCGATAGGAAAAATCATTGAGTTTGAAGGGTATGCATTTTCTGACAGGAATAAAACATTTATAGTAAAAGGAGTCTTTAAGGACTTTGTTTCAAATTGCCATTTGAAAGGTGATTTTCTTCTTTCACTTAATTCCTTTATTACAAGCCGTAACTCAAATGTTACGAATCATATGTTGATGACATATCTCCGGTTAAAAAACCCTAAAAATGAAAAAACAATTGAACAAAAATTACCGGAATTTATGGAATCGTTTTATGGGAAAGAATATTTCGATTATGCGAGATCAACATATCTTTTACAACCCATCACTGATATCCACTTAAATACCACTGTAAATTATAATCAATATGAAACTGCAAAGGGAAGTTATTCTAGTATATATATTTTTCCTGCTCTCGCCCTATTAATAATACTTATCGCTTCGTTCAATTTTGTCAACCTGACTGTTTCAGAATCAGCTTCACGAAATAAAGCTTTCGGAATCAATAAAATATCAGGCGCCGGGAAATTCTATTTTTTCAGAATTTACATTCTTGAATCTTTAATTCTGACTTTTGTTGCAATAGTTGTTTCGTTTTTTGTTCTGGATATTATAAGTCCGCTGTTTAAGGCATTTGTTGAACGCGATCTCAATCTGAAGCTTTACAACGATGTTTACCTGATAGCCGGTTCTTTGATATTTGCATTATTAATCGGGGTAATTAATGGTATATACCCTGCTTATCTTTATTCTTCAAAGAATTTAGTGGATCATCTAAAATACAAAACAGATTCATCAGTAAAAGAAAACAGTATCCAGCGGATTTTCCAGGTATCACAATTTGCTATCTGTATTTTACTAATAACAGGATCATTTGTGATCTTCAAACAACTCAATTTTATCAATTCAACAATCAGAAAATCACTTGACAGTGATAATGTACTGGTAATAAATAATGCAGATAAACTCGGACTCAAACGTGAAGTTTTTAAATCTGAATTGAAGAAAATCAATGGAATAGGAAATGTATCCTATTGCGATGAGATACCGGGATTATCCGACTATTCACATTGGGGACTTCCGGTTGATTCGGCTGCTTTTGATACTCACCTTGCTGTATTCTACTGCGATTATGATTATTTGTCCACACTTGGTATGCAACTTACCAGGGGACGATTTTTTGATCCTGGATTTTCAACGGATAACCGCGCGGTTGTTATGAATGAAACTGCTATCAAAACCCTGGGTTGGGAGAATAATCCTTTGGGGAAACGATACAGGTTGGATGATACTTTTACAGTTATCGGGGTAGTAAAGGACATCTATTTTGAATCGTTTCATCACCAGATAATACCGCAGGGATTCTTCCTTGAACCTCCAAACGATGGAAGCAGGATTTTAATTAAGTTCAATTCAGATCAGGTTCCCGGATTAATGAAGAGTGTTAATAAATTGTGGTCAAAGATGGTTCCTGACCGTGATATCCGTTTCAATTTTTTAAATGATGATTTTAATTTCTGGTATAAAAATGAACGAAAAACAGGTCAACTCGCTTTAATGCTTACAGTAATAGCCATATTCCTTTCCAGCCTGGGACTCCTTTCTTTGGTTATGCTGTCTGTTAATAGCAGAACCAAGGAGATCGGGATAAGAAAAGTTGTTGGCGCAAAAATTCCGGAATTAATCTATTTACTTAATCTAAAATATATTAAATGGTTTGTAATTGCATATATTTTTGCATGCCCTGCATCTATTTTTTTAATGAATAAATGGCTCCGGAACTTTGCTTACAGAACGGCATTGGATTGGTGGGTTTTTACATTGGCAGGAGTAATTGCCATGGGAATTGTATTGTTAACTGTATCCTGGCAGAGCTGGAGAGCGGCAAACAGAAACCCGGTTGAAGCGCTTCGATATGAATGAAAATGCAATGCAGGGATTGCAAATCCGCGCAAACGGACTGCAAGACCGCAAGACTGCACAACTGCACAACTGCCCACCTTCGCCATGGCTACGGTGGACAAAGCATGACTGCACGACCCGGATCCATACTCATAATCCCCGGGAAATGTTTACCATTTAAGGGATAAAGAGCTAAATTTGAATGAGAAACATAATTATATAATTTTTTTAATGTCAAATCATATCATGAAAAACCCTAAAAAAGTAAAAACGTATACTCTGATTTTAATGCTGGTTACCTTGCTTTCATGCAATGGTTTTACCCAGGAAACCAGGACTCCCTCAATGGTAAAGACCTTTACTGTGGATCAGCCCGGAACTCTTGATGCCAGGTCTTCCGGAGGAGGAGTCAAGGTAATGACACACGATAAAAACGAGGTTATAGTACAGCTCTTTATAAGGAAAAACGGCAGGCTGTTAGCGCCATCTGATCCTGAAATAAATGATGTGCTCGACAACTATAACCTGGATATTGAGCAAAACGGATCTGCAATTACAGCGATCATAGAACAGAAGTCACGCTTCCATGGATGGAATCACAGCGGCATTTCCCTGAATATAATTGTCCCCCGTGAAATGTCGTGCGATGTATCTTCCAGTGGCGGTGGTGTAAGTGCTTCAGGTGTGAAAGGCACACACAGTTTTTCGAGCAGCGGAGGAGGCGTTCATCTCGAGAACATAACCGGCACAACCAAGGCCAGCTCGTCAGGAGGCAGGGTAACAGCCACAAACCAGAATGGAGATATTCATATGACTTCCAGTGGTGGTGGGGTAACACTTGATGATGCCTACGGTGATGTTTATGCCCGAAGTTCCGGAGGCGGCGTCCATCTTAACAATATACACGGTGATGTGAATGCGGGCAGCAGCGGTGGAGGTGTTGGCGTTACCGGTGAAGCCGCGGAAGTGCGCGCTACATCGAGTGGCGGACCGGTAAGGGTCAATATTTCGGGATTAAGCAGGGAAATATACCTGCAGTCAAGCGGCGGTGGCATTGACGCTACTTTAAAAAACGGCGATAAGCCCGGAATGGACCTTGACCTGAGTGCAGACAAGGTTAATATTGAGCTACATAATTTTTCAGGTAAAATTGAAAAAGACCGTGTGAAAGGAACAATGAATGGTGGCGGAATCCCTGTCTATATGCATTCAAGTGGTGGTAATGTCAATGTAAGGTTTGAAGAATAGACGGAAGTTGGAAGTCAGAAGGCAGGAGTCGGAAATTTAAAAATAGTATCCGAAATATGGGTAAACTCATATTCTTTATAAAAGTAAATATCAGGAACCTGTTCACTAACAAGAAATTCACCTGGATAAATATTATCGGGTTATCAGTCGGTGTGACCATAAGTCTTCTTATTCTTATGTATGTAAGGTACGAGACCTCTTTTGACAGTTTTAATACCAATACAGGAAACATATACAGAGTATTAACAGGAAATCTGCAGGACGGGACGGTCAGTGCCATTACACCACTGGCATTATCAGATGTCCTTAAGAAGGATTATCCTGAACTGGACAAGGTAGTATCACTTATGGGCTCATACTTCGACCTGAAGATCGGACAGGAAAGATTTGACAATATGAAAGGAGCAATCGTTGAGAAAGAGTTCTTCAGTCTCTTTGGCTTTCCTCTTATCAGCGGCAACCTGGCAGAACTTTTTAATAGTCCGTATGAAGCTGTTGTCACAAAAAAGACGGCTGAGAAAATGTATGGCACGACTGATGTACTTGGAAAGACATTCGAGATGGATAATTCAGTATTCAAAATAACAGGAGTCATCAATACAATACCTTCCAACTCGACTTTGAATTACGACTATTTCCTTTCAGATACATACAGGTATTTAGCTTTCCCTGATTTAAAGGACAGGTGGTATCATTTTGGACTGAGGACTTATGTGACTTTCAAGGCAGGAAAGGAACCGGCAGGTTTCGAACAGAAACTGAAGAGCATAGAAGCCACATATTATCCCGATTTTATGAAAGGCAGGAATAAATATATTATAAAGCCATTCAAGGGCAGCCACCTTGATGCCACAGTGGCAGATAATGAAATACCCCCTGTTAACCCGTTATATCTCTGGTTGTTGTCAGCAATTGCTCTGGGAATACTGGTGATAGCATGCCTGAATTTTATGAACATATCAACCGCAGATGCATCAAGAAGGAGTGTTGAAACTGCCATTAAGAAGGTAAGCGGTGCCTCCCCCGGCATGCTGGTCGGTGACCTGATGGCAGAGATATCATTTCTGGTCTTCATAAGCCTGCTGATATCATTCCTTGGTGTTTACCTGTTAATGCCACTATTTGACAGGCTTATTGAAAAAGACATTACCGTTAACCTCTCTGATCCTGTCCTCTGGACAGGAATTACATGTTTCGGTATTTTGACGGTTTGTATTGCCGGATTATATCCGTCTGTAAAATTGTCGAGACCTTCGCCGGTAAAGGTATTATTGCAAAAAAGGACAGATGAAAGGCACAGGCTTACTTTCAGGAAGAGTTTTGTAATTCTTCAGTTCACGCTTACGGTCATTCTTGCTATAGTCCAGGTTTTCATTATTAAGCAGATAGGCTTTATGAAAAATCACGATACGGGATTTAGCAGGAACAACCTGATCACGATCCCGGTAAGGTCAGTTGGCAATGCAGGAGAAGAAAGGATGAAGAACACCAACCTTTTTGTACAGGAACTTGAGAAATACCAGTCACAATACGGCTACGGAATACCGACCATAACAGAGTTTGTCCCTGGTTTCGGGTTCAGGAATTTGTTCAAGATTTATCCCGACGGTCCGGGTTTTGAAAATGGCATGGAGCTGCTATCGTGTGATGTGGATCAGAATTTCCCTGAGGTCTTTGGAATGAAAATCATCAGGGGTCGTTTCTTTTCGAAAGAGTTTCCAACGGATGCTGACGCGATTGTTATTAACGAGACCGCATGGAAGAAACTTGGATGGGATTCCCTTGAAAACAAGAGTGCAGGTCTTATCTGGAAGGAAAACCGCAAGCATGTTATAGGGGTTATAAACGATATAAATGTAAAATCGCTCCAGTACCCGGTACAGCCAATGATATACCAGTTTGGAAGGCATCATAACTACCCCGGATATGTAACTTTAAGAATTGATCCCGCCAGAAAAAAAGAGACTATTGATTTCATAAAATCTCAGTGGGCAGGACTCTTTTCAGGTGTTCCTTTCAGTTTTGAGGATGTCGATGCAAAATATATGAGTTTTTATGGCGATGAAATAAGGTTGTCAAGGATAACGGGTGTCTTTTCCATGCTCGCAATATTCCTTTCGTTATTGGGGATATTCGCATTAAGCAGGCTGGCTGCCGACAGGAGGATAAAGGAGATAGGCATACGCAGGATAAACGGTGCTAAAGCTAAGCAGGTTGTTGCAATGTTTAACAAGGATTTCCTGGACCTTGTGATCATAGCCTGTGTGATCGGCTTCCCTGTTTCCTGGTACTCAACAAACAGGTGGCTTAATCACTTTGCCTATAAAACACAACTGAGCTGGTGGGTCTTTGCCTTATCAGGTATTATCGTTATTTCCCTTGCCCTGCTTACAGTAAGCTGGCAGAGCTGGAGGGCAGCGAGAAAGAATCCGGTGGAAGCTTTGAGGTATGAGTAGTAAGATGAAAGTTGAAAGATAAAAGATAAAAGGATAAAGATAAAGTTGATAGTAAAGGTTGTAGCGCGGATTACAAATCCGCGCAAACACATAGGGAGAAAAGGTTGAAAGGATAATGAAGCAAAAATGTTACAGGTTATAAAGACAATATTAAGAAGAATACGAAATGATAAAAAAATGTCCTTTTTATCATTGGCGGGATTATTCCTGGCTTTTTGTGTGACTATTCCATTGGTTTGCAATATCAAATTTCACAGATCATTCGATAGTTTCCATCCTGATGATAACAGGATATACAATGTTTATATTAATGAAGTATATCATGGAACAAGAGACATATACGGAGAATTACCTCTTGCGTTTGGAGAGAAGATCCAGGAATTGTTCCCCGAAGTTGAAGGGATGGTTCGTACCAAAGATCAATCAGGTGTATTGGTATCACTTGATAATACCCAGGCATGGAAAGAGGATGTGCTTTGGGTGGATCCTTCCTTTAAAGATATATTCTACCTTAATATTCTGGCAGGGGACAGAACTAACTTCCTGATCAACCCCGATGAAATTTATATTTCATCATCCCTTTCAGTGAAAATTTTCGGAAATATTAACTCATTAGGAAAAAATATTATAGTTGATGGAAAAAACTATACTATTTCCGGTATTTTCAAAGATTATCCGGGCAATTCCCATCTTAAGTTCTCAATTCTGATGCCTTTGAAAATTCGTATACCAAAAGAAAATAACTATGAATGGGACAGTTTTGAATTTCTAACATATATAAGGCTAAAGAAAGGAACGGATATTGTAAAATTTCAAAATAAATTACAGGAATTTATTACTGAATACTGGATACCATGGTTGAAATCAGCTCATAACCTTGATTACGTATTTAATAATGAAAACTCTATTAAACTCAGGCTCATTCCGGTCAGGGATATTCATTTACATGGCTCTTTTGTATCAAGTTTTGAAAATGCAAGTAATACTTCAGTAATAACAATTAATCTGACCATTGTTTTTGTGCTCTTGTTTATAGCTTACTTTAACCTGATAGGATTTACTTTTTCCAGAGGGAAGAGACTTAAGCAACAGATTGTAATAAAGCATAGCATTGGAGCGCCAAAAATAAAACTCATTATTACCTTCATAATTGAAAATGTAATTATTACAACATTTGCCTTTGGTGCAGCATTGGTTGCCAGCTTTGAGCTCTGGAATTTTAATCCTTTGATTTTAACTTACCTGAATTCGATCCCATTATCCGAATTCATTTTACCTGTCAATTTGCTCTTTTTGCTGGCTCTGTTAATTGCTATTGTCTCGGGTATTTTTGCCGGAATATATTTTATCGGGAAAAGCCTCAAAATAAATCCTGATAATTCTGTTTCATATTCTAACCTCTGGCTTAATCGTACATTAATCATTACACAGTTAGTTTCATCAATCGTACTTATTATCTGTATAACCGGGATTTTTAAACAACTCCGATATTTCTCTTTTTATGATTTGGGTATAAACACTAAAAACATTATTATTATTGAAAATGGCCATAAAATAGGTGTTCATTATTCTGCGTTCAAAAACGAACTAAGAAAATCAATGTTAATAAAAGGGATTGCATGTTCAAATTCCTACCCTTTCAACTGGATGTCAACCAATACCCTCACCCGTGCCAATTCTGATGATAAAACGCCATTCCCTTTTCAATATTTCAAAGTTGACACTGGCTTTCAGAATGTATTCAATTTTAAATTGATTGACGGTCAGTGGTTTACAGATAAATATAATAATGGAGATAATTCAATTATCCTCAATGAAGAAGCTGCTAAAGTAATGGGCATGAAAGATCCGGTCAATGAAGAATTTTTCGAAACACTTTCTCCAACCACTAAATATCATGTGATAGGTGTTGTCAAAGATTTTAATTTTCAATCACTTCATCACAAGATTATGCCTCTGGTATTATATAATCTGAAAGATGGTGACTGGTGGCGCTATATTGAGATAAAAGGGACAACATCTGACAGAAACAAATTAATCAATGAGATAAGACAAACCTGGGGACAAATATCGGGGAATGTTTATCTCGATTACTCATTCCTTGAAGATAAATTGAAACTACTTTATGAAAACGAAAAAAGACTGGAACTTACTGTAAGTATTTTCAGTCTGATAGCCATTCTTATCACATGCTTTGGTTTATTGGGAACAGTACTGAACACAACAGTTGAAAAAACCAAAGAAATAGGCATAAGGAAGATAAACGGGGCCACGATATCTGATGTGATGGGTTTACTTAACAAAGATTTTATAAAATGGGTTACTGTTGCTTTTGTGATTTCCTCCCCTATTGCCCTGTTTATATTGCATAAATGGCTGATGAACTTCGCATACAGGACTGAACTAAACTGGTGGATATTTGCATTTGCCGGCTTACTCGCTCTTGGCATTGCTATGATTACAATAAGCTGGCAGAGCTGGAAGGCAGCCAGAAGAAACCCTGTTGAAGCTTTGAGGTATGAGTAGTTTTTACCCCCTAAATCCCCCAATTGGGGGACTTGGTGAAAAATTATGCACGGATTGCAAATCCGCGCAAACATATAGAATGACTGCATGACCGCATGACTATTTAATATTACTAACATCAAAAACAAAATAATATGATCAAACTAAAAAACGTCTACAAATACTATGATTCCAAGTTCCAGAGAACTTTCGTACTGAAGGATATTGATCTGGAGATAGAGGAAGGTGAATTTGTGACTGTAATGGGCCCCAGCGGGGCCGGTAAATCTACTCTTCTAAATATAATAGGCCTTCTGGATGAACCAAGTGAGGGAGAATACTATTTTATGGAAGAACCCGTTCAGACATTAAACGAGAAAAAGAAAAGTCATTATCACAGGAACTTTATTGGTTTTATTTTCCAGGCATTTCACCTAATTGATGAACTTACAGTATATGAAAACATCGAAACACCTTTAATATATAAAGGCGTAAAGAAAAGCGACAGGAAGGGAATGATAGCAGATATGCTCGACAGGTTTAACATAGTTGCGAAGAGAGACCTTTTCCCTGCCCAGCTATCAGGAGGTCAGCAGCAACTTGTCGGCATAGCAAGGGCAATAGTGGGAAAACCTAAGCTACTGCTGGCAGATGAGCCAACAGGGAACCTGCATACTGACCAGGGGAGACAGATAATGGACCTGCTTAAAACCCTTAACAGCGAAGGCATTACACTCATACAGGTTACACATAACGAAGAATTTGCAAAATACGGCAACAGGATTATCCGTTTATCCGACGGACTGATCTCAAGCGACAACAGGAAATAAATATTTTAACCACCTCAAATATGTTCAGGAATTATATTAAAACTGCCATTAACACAATTCGTCAGAACAAAGGATTTTCCTTTATAAATATCATAGGCCTCACGCTGGGTATGACTGTCAGCCTGCTTATTCTCATGTACGTTGTGAGTGAGTTAAGTTATGAAGGCTTTCATAAGAACAGGAAGAATATCTACAGGATAACTCTTGAATGGGGAACAGATGGCAATACAATGAAATTTGCCGGTTCAATGCCTGCCCTTGCTCTTGCTGTCGATTCACAATTACCGGAGGTTAAAGCTGCTGTCAGGATTAAAAAAGATTATGATGCAACTTTTAAAAGCAGCGAAAACCAGGAGATTAATGAGCCGGATACTTATTATGCCGACCAAGGTGTATTCACGGTATTTACTTTCCCTCTTATTGAAGGAGATCAAAATAGTGCACTTACTGATCCTTTCTCAGTAGTCATCTCAGAGACAACGGCAAAAAAATATTTCGGCGAAACTGACGCTCTGGGCCAGGAGATGTCGTATAATGATACTCCAATGAAAGTGACCGGGATAATGAAAGATGTGCCGGAAAACACTCACCTTCATTGCGATCTTCTTATCTCTTATTCCACACTCAAGGCACTCGGCCAGGCACCGGAATATCCCTGGAACCAGTGGGGTGATGATCTTACTTATGTACTACTTGCCGATAATGTTAAGGCTAATGCTCTTATCCCAAAACTGGATGATATACTCAATAAAAATACCGGGGAATGGCTTTCGTCGAAAATGAAATTTGAGATGCAGCCTCTTAACCAGATACACTGGGATAACACCACAAGAGGTGACATAGGTCCTAAAGGAAATAAAACTTATGTCTATATTTTCCTGTCAGCTGCTATCTTCATCCTTCTGATAGCCTGTTTTAACTTTCTGAACCTGTCTATATCACGATACCTTGGAAGAGTAACTGAAGTTGCAATCCGTAAAACAGCCGGCGCAAGACGCAAACAACTTGTCTTTCAGTTCCTGACCGAAACAATGGTTATTGTTGTCATCTCGGCAGTGGCAGGCATATTTCTTTTTGAACAATTATATTATAGCCTTTATTCTTACCTTGGCAACATCGATACCATTACCGGTAATCATTTCATCACCCTTGCAGGTTTAGTGTTCCTTATTGTAGTAGTTGTCGGTTTAACCGCCGGTATATACCCTGCACTTTATATATCAAGGCTAATACCAGTTAAAATATTCAGGAAAGAACCCCTGAGAACCGGTGGCAGCCTTTCAGTAAGAAAAGTACTGGTTATGACTCAATTTGCCATTGCTATCATTCTTCTCACAGGGACAGCAATAATTTTCAGACAACTAAACTATGTTAAGAATTCCGATCTGGGATTCTCAAAAGAAGATGTTGTACTTCTGAATTTTCCGGGTCAGGATACTAAAGTTAAAGGAAAATATGATGTATTGAGGGACGAGCTCCTGAAAAACAGCAATATCCGTTATGTTTCCGGAGCCTATACCGTTCCGGGGATAAACAGCCAGATGAATATAAGTGTGAGCCAGGCCGGAGAAGCTGCTGAAAAATCAGTCATTATTCAGGCTTTACCGGCTGATTTCGGATTTGTAAAGTCGATGGGTCTCGAGATTGTGAAAGGAAGAGACTTTTCAAAGGATTACTCTACAGACCCGTCGGGCAGCATATTAATTAATCAATCAGCCGTAAAAGCACTTGGTCTCAAACAACCCGTCGGTTCGAAACTGGTTATACCCGGCGATAACTACAAGGACGGGGTAACGGTAATTGGCGTGGTAAAAGACTTCCATGTAAAGTCATTCCATGAAAAGATCTCCCCGGTAATTATTTATATAAATCCCGACATGTACATCACCATCGTCATGAAGATCCGCCATGATAATGTGGATGCAACACTTTCATATGCCAAAGATGTATGGAATTCTGTATTACCGGGAACACCTCTGATTTACAGGCACCTGGATGATGCATATAACGCCCTTTACGGAACCGAACAAAAGAGTGGAAGGTTGCTTACCGTATTTACCGTCCTGGCCATATTTATTTCCTGTCTCGGACTGTTCGGCTTCTCCTCTTTCATTGTAAGCAAGAGGATCAAGGAAGTCGGAATAAGAAAAGTGCTTGGTGCCAAACCTTCAGGTATGCTTCTTATGCTGTCAAAGCAATTCTCTGTTTGGATACTTATTGCAGGAATTATAGCATGTCCTGTAGCATGGATCATTGCAAAAAAATGGCTTGGCAGTTTTGCGTTTCATATCAGGATCGAATGGTGGATTTTTGCAGGTGCTATCATAGCAGAACTGTTAATAGCTTTCCTTACAGTAAGCTGGCAGACATGGAGAGCCTCTACAAGAAACCCGGTGGAAGCTCTTAGATATGAGTAGGAAGATAAAAGGATAAAAGTTGATAGTAAAAGTTATAGCGCGGATTACACATCCGCGCAAACACATAATATCTATCTTAGTTGCTATGAAATGCTGATATGATAAACCGCAAGATCATTTTCAGAAACCTGACAAGGATAAAAAGTTATACCATCCTCAACATAACAGGCCTGGCAATAGCATTATCGTGTGTTATTGCCGTTGCGGTATGGACAGCCAGGGAACTAAGTTATGACAGGGAACTGCCTGATGCAAACAGGATATACAGACTTACCTTCGAGACATCATTTTCAGGTAGCCATCTTCATTTTGCACGGTGCTATGAAAAATGGATATGGCAAATGCCTTCGGTATTTCCACAGATTGAAGAAATGGTAAGACTCCGGCCATTAAGGCATACAGCGATCAAGGCAGGGGAGAACAGGTTTTATACTGACCGTGTCTTTGCCACCGATTCCAATTTTTTTAAAGTCTTTAATATCAGCATGGATTATGGTGATCCGGAAAAAGCACTGATCAGGCCACATACTGCAGTAATATCCGAATCAACGGCAAATAAATGCTTTGGTAAGATCAATCCTGTTGGTCATACCATAATGCTATCAGGAGAATATGATACAAAAATGGTTCCATATACCGTAAGAGGTGTGATGAAAGATTCTCCCACAGCGTCTCATATTCATTTCGATATCCTGACATCTTTTGAGAACCCTTCCGAATCTCCCGATTGGGCATATGTATATATTCTGCTAAAAAAGGGAACCAGGTCTGCAGACATTATGAACGGCTTTCCGGCCTTCATAAAGAAGGTTATACCGGAAGAGGACCAGGATAAGTATAAACCATTCCTTCAGAAAATAACGGATATTCATCTCTATTCTCATAAAGACAGGGAGGCTGAACCAAACGGAAGTATTACAAGTGTTTATCTGTTCATCCTTATCGCTTTAATTATACTTCTTGTTTCCTGGGTGAACAATTTTAACCTTAACAGAGCCAGACTCTATAATTTACAGAAACAGATTTATGTACAGAAAATAACCGGATCCGGTAGTGTAAGCATAATCCTCCAGGCAATGGCAGAGGCAGGTATTAACGTACTCATTTCATTCGCAGCGGCAGTTCTTATTCTTAATATTTCCTTAAATCCGGTCCGTACCATTTTTAATGCAAACCTGTTACCAGGAGGAATAAGCGATTTAACCGGAGTGTGGCCTGTAATTGCAATAGTACTGCTTATATCTGCTATAGCAGGAAGCCTTCCTGTAATTTTGTACGTTATTTCGCGCTATGGGTCACTGAATTCCTTCAGGCTGATGCCAGAGAGAACCAAAGCGGGTCTTTCTTCCTATGGGATATTAATGACAATACAGTTCTGCCTTGCCATTGCACTGATAATAACTACAGTCACCATTAACAGGCAAAACAGTTTCATGCTGTCGCATAGCCTCAACGACAGTAAATACGATATACTGGCATTTAAAAAACAAAACTGGGAGATACGGGGCAAATACAGGGAGTTTCGTGAAAAAGCCCTCAGGGATCCTTTTGTTGTAAGTGTTTCGGCTTCTATGGAAGAACCTTCCGGAGAGACAGTAGATGCCCTGCCGGTTGAATCCTCCGGTTTTATTAAGGACGATGATGGCAAGAAACTGTTTGTACTTTCAGTTGAAGATAATTTCCTTAATTTCTTTAACATCCCGCTTGTTGCCGGAAGAGATTTTTCACCCTATAACCCTGAAAGGAAAGGAGAAGATTATATACTCAACGAATCGGCTGTCAGGGAACTGGGCTGGACCCCTGAGGAGGCAATAGGAAAACCATTCAAAATCAAATTCGACGTGCCGGACATCTTCTATGG
>CAYYIW010000053.1:0-9075 GCA_964472085.1 uncultured Rikenellaceae bacterium
TAAGTAGTAAGCAGTAAGTAGTAAGCAGTAAGCAGTAAGCAGTAAGCAGAGGAATATAGAATTCAGGCCACCCGTCCGACTGAATGATGTCAGCCGTTCGGGCGGGCAGTCCCTGGTCCCTGGTACCTTTTATCCGGCACCCTTAAAAATTCAATATATATCCCAGGGAGATATTGAAAAATGAGGTATTGGAAGGTTTGATATCGGTTCCCGGCGACCTGGGAAAGTTGAAATTATAGCCGGCAATAAGATCAAAGTTCCTGTAGGTAAAACTGAAAGGAACCCTTATCATTGTATTAAGCAGACCGAAGCTATTATTCTCTGAAGTCATCTCTATGGTTTGTTTGCGGGTAGAGATGTACTGGCTTGTAACAACAATCTCGTTCCCAAAATAGAAGGAAGCTTCAGGATTAAAACGCAGCTTGCTGAACAGTCCAAATCGTGCAATGGTAAAATCAGTGAAAACATCCCATGATGCCTGAACAGATGACCGGTTGCCGGTAAGTAATGAAATGTCAATAGAAGTTCCTATAAATTTCCTAAGGTAGGTAGCTCCAATGTTAAACGAGTTGTTGAAATCGCTTTCAGGAATAGAATCATTTTGGGCAAAGAAAAATCGGCTGTAACTTGCTCTGACCCTGAGATCTTTTAGCTTTCCGGGAGAATTGTTATATCCTATTGTAGCTATGGTAGTATTGTATTGAGGCTGGAAGCCACTGTATAATAAACCGGACACTATAATATTCAGTCCTTTGGGCCCGGAATACAATAACTGGGTTGATATATTGTATTGCTTAATTCCAAGATCCTGTCCCATAAAATATGTCCTGTTCTCAAATTCACTCCTGGCATAGATGAACCTGTTGCTTGAAAGAGCACTTATAAGTTCATTCAGGTCGGCTTCATTCAATACTGCAGCTTCGAGTACAGAATCTCTTGAATTTTTACCATATAGAAATTCATCAAGCAACAAATTGACCTCTCCTTCCTGGGCCGCAGCCGGAAGAGCCATAGTTACTGAGAGTATTAATAAAATAATCTTAATTTTCTTCATTAATTGTCTTGTAATATAAACATGGTAACTCATATCCATGTGTGGTTTAGGTTGTTAAGACGTTTGGTCAATATGTTATTATGTTGAAAGTCTGCATCTTAATACTAACGAAGGACACTCATTTAAAATTTTGTTTTACATGCCGAAATGTCTATTTTTCATCCTGATCCTTTGAAAAAGAGTCCTGTTTTGCTGATTCCTCATATTTGCCATTCTTCTTATTCGCATCTGTTGCTTTTCGGCTACTGTTGCCCTGATTGTATTATTCTGGAGCCTCATTTGTCTTCTGTTTGCTTTTATCATCCTTAACTGATCAGCAGTCAATGATGCCCCAAAATATCTCAGCCTTTCCTGGCGCGACAATCCTGGTTTTGTAAGTATATCAAGTTGATTACCCGTAAGTGTTTCCCTGAAAGCGTTTCGGAATGCTGCCCGTTCTTCTCTTATTGCTTTAATGGCTTCTATTTGCCTGGCAGTTAAGCCTTCGGAAGCAGTTGTTGCTTTAGCCGCATTCTCATTACCCTGTTGAGCTGAGATGTACCCGGTTGCAAGGAAAATTCCCAGAAGGATTAAAACGATTTTTGAACTTATTCTATTCATAACAGTCTAATTTTTCTTTTCGTTAATTCTATCTCTTTGATAAAA
Organism: uncultured Rikenellaceae bacterium; assembly: GCA_964472085.1. Classification (GTDB taxonomy): domain Bacteria; phylum Bacteroidota; class Bacteroidia; order Bacteroidales; family VadinHA17; genus LD21. Next base: position 1,700 of record CAYYIW010000053.1, read on the forward strand.
TAAACTGAAAAAGGTTTAATCAGATTTTAAACTTTTGTTGATTTTACTTGTTAAAATGAAGTATGATATGGAGTTAACGTATTAATGTCTGGAAACCATTTATAATCCGGTCTTCATATTGGAAATAAAAATAATAATAAATTATTAATTTAAACCAAAACAGAAATGAGTAAGAAACTTCAAAAATTGATTGTTCCGGTTATCTTCATTCTGGTGCTGGGGCTTATTGTGGCATCATGTACAGGAAATAAGAAGTCGCAGCTACAAGCCAATTCGGGTATTAAGTATTACAGAGACCTTCTTTTCAGCGAAACTCCGTATGATATTCAGAGAGGGACTCATCCTATTACACCTGAGGAAGCCAAGACTATTAATGCATATAAATTTACTTATGATGATTCAGGTCGTCTGGCATCAGTTGAATACTGCAGGAATAATGTTCTCCTTGGATATTCTTCAATGGGTGGTGGTACGGCAAAGATTACGTATGACTACCAGGGTAATAAGCAGACAGAACATTATTTTGACAAGGATGACCAGCCAATTGAACATAATGGCGTATTTGCTGTGCAATACATGCTTAATGACAAAGGCCAGCGAACGGGATCAATGTTCCTCGGAAAAGATGGTTCAATGGTGGAGAACAATAATAAGATACATTCCTACACATGGTCAGTTCTTCCTAATGGAAAGGTGAAGGAACTGAGGTACAACCTTAAAGGAGAAGAGACAGTGATGAACCCATTCTGTCCGTTTTATGAATTAAGATTCTCATATAATGATAAAGGTTACCCGATAAAGATGGAAAACTACAGGGCAGACACTTTATATAATTGCACTGCAGAAAATTGTGGTGATATAGGGGTTTCCTATTTCAAATTTTATCCTGACCAGGCCGGTGATATAGATACTTTCGCAGTTTTCAATGTGATCGGACAGATGTCCAACCTCTACTGGGGATGGTCCAAAAGAGTTACTCAGTACAACGAAAACGGTTATCCGGTCAAGGTCACATATTTTGACCAGGATGATGAGTATGTAGGCGGGAAACTGGTGCCGGTTACAGAATATACTTACGATGACCATGGAGCTGTTACCGAGGTTAAAAGTCTCGATGAAAACGGGAACCTTATCAATAATCCGGCAAACGGAGTGGCCATTACCGACTATAAATATGATGATCTGGGGCACAGGACTGAGACTCTCAGGTATGACAAGGACCATAATGAGGTAACACAATAAATTTTAGCAGGTAACACAACGAATCAGCATGAATTAATAAACCTATCCAGGATAAAAGTCTTTGATTCATGTTGGTTCAATGTGATCTGTAAAATCAAAAAATATTCACATGAGAAGATATATTTATATCAACCTGGCAGCCTCCCTGGTGGTTGCTGCATTATTGTCAGGATGTTCAGGAAGCAATGGGACCAAAAAGGCAAATAATGAACAACAGGCTGAGGCTTCAGGTACTGCGACAAAGCCTGTGGTGGTAGGAGAGGAGACAAAGCTCCTGATGAAATATCTTGCCGACAACGGTGATTATGTCAGAAGCAAGGAATACCCTTCCATAATCAAGGCATCTATCGTCAATGACAGTCTTGGTACCAACCAGCTTATTATTGACCTTCGCTCACCCGCCCGGTATTCTGAAGGCCATATAAAAGGGGCGGTCAACAGGAAGTTTGACAATCTTCCGGAATATTTTGAAACAGGAATAAAGCCTTTTAAATATGATCGTATCATTCTTGTCAGTGATGAAGGACAGCTTGCATGCTATGCTACATCTCTTCTGAGGCTTATGGGATATGGAAATGTCTATGCCATGAGGTGGGGGATGAGTGCCTGGAATAAAAAATATGCCGACGAAGGATGGCTTAAAGATGTATCCGGTAAATATGAATCGGACCTGGAGACCACTGAAAATCCAAGACCGGAAGCAACTGCCATGCCCGAACTCAAAACAGGCAAGACTACAGGGGAAGACATAGCTTCTGCCAGGTTCAGGGACCTGTTCAGCGAAGGTACAGACAGTTTGTTAATAACTGCTGATCAGGTTTTCAGCAATCCTCATAAATATTACATTATAAACTTAGAAAGAAAGGATAAGTATGAGGACGGGCATATCCCTGGAGCAGTTCGATATAAACCATCAACCACGCTCGGGTATGTTAATGAAATGGCTTCAATACCTGTTGACAGACCTGTAGTAGTCTATTGTTCAACAGGACATAATTCGGCTTTTGCCACAGCGTACCTCAGGTTGCTTGGATATGATGCCAGAACTCTTAAATGCGGAAATAACAGCTTTATGTACGGGAAGATGGAAAAAGAAAGGACAACTCTTTCCTGGCTGCCCTTTACAACAGCTGAAGTGAACGATTTCAAGGTTGTGAAATAATATTCTTCCTGTGTTATTATTCTGTACTATCAGATTTTTCAGACAGAATATAAAGGTCCCTTATGCCCATCTGGCTTAGTATCATCCAGATCCTGGCAGAAAGGGACTTTTCGCATGAGAACAGGAGGACCGGACCGTTATTGTCCCTGATAAGCTTTAGATTACTTTCTGAGAGGATTTTTCCTGCATTGATCTCCATGACAGACAGGTGTTGCACATCCGGTTCTGCTTTACACGAATCAAGCAGTACAAGCAGTTTGTTACCACTAAGGGATGAAAACTGGTTTTCATCAATAATGTTTGCCCCTGTCATTGAAGGTTCTGCCAGTCGTCTTGCATCCGATCTGAAATGATCCCGACCGAATTGCCAGTAAAATACCAGGATGAGGACCGGAATAATGGTCAGTATTATTGATCTGTATTTTTTCATAAAATTAGTATGCTTATAAACTAAATATGATTGCGGATAAATATAGCACCCATATTATCGGGTTGTTTGTTAACATCCGCCGTCGAGCTTCTTTTTTTCCACTTTCCTTAAAAGCAAATATTTCACCTTCAAGCTGTCGGGCAGGCTGTTCATTTCTGTAAAAAGTCTTCTTGCCCTGAACCGGATTTCAAAAACAGCATTTTGTCTTGCTGTTATCCGTTCACCTGTAAAATTGCTGTTCATTATTGTTTTATACCATTCCCTGAGGCCTCCTTTCATGACGTAAACATTGCTGTAACCGAAGCCCCTTGCTATAACCCATGCATAGTTTGCATCCAAATCGTCTCCGGAATAGAAAATATTCTTTATCTTTTTGTCACTGAAATAATTCTGGGGATCTGTGTCGAGGAAATGAGTATATGGTATGTTAACAGCACCGGGGAGGCTGTTCTTCCTGAACTCTTCAGGAGTACGAAGATCGACAAGTCTGACAGAACTGTCTTCATTTACAATAAATTTTGCAACCTGGTCAACTGTAAAAAATGAAGTATCATTAACTACCGCAGACAGAAGTCTTTCCGGTTTTACAGAAAATGACCTGTACGACGATAATGGAAGGAATGCCAGTATAAGGCCCAGGCTCAGAAGGACTACTGAATATTTTACTCTTGTATTCATAGCGGACTGCTTTAAAGTTCATTTGTTATATCAGGTCTGGCAAATCTCTTCTCTGCTTTTTCAGCCAGCCAGAACATTATCACAGCTGCTACTATGAGAAGGAATGTAAAAAGACCCGGTGACATACCAAACACTTCGTTTATTTTAACAGGACCTTTGTAGTTGCTGTTTGCCAGGTTCTGTATAAAAGGATAGGTTTCGGCAAAAATATAAGCTCCTGCCAGTCCTCCAAGAAGAAAAAACATTGCATCAATTTTACCTATTGAAACTGCGCACAATCCGGTGCCCGGACAAAATCCACCCATGACAAAGCCAGCTCCCATTATAATGCCGCCGGCGATTGATGCATTAACGTAAAATTCATTAACATATACCATATTCAGGTTGAGCAGTCCGAAATAACTCAGGAACTGGGAACCTGCAAGCGCAATAATGGCAGCTGTGAAAAAGACCTTTAATACAGTGGTATCATAACCATAGAACATGCCTGCCAGTTTGCGGCTCGAAGAGAAGCCAGCCTGTTCAAGCGAAAATCCAAATCCGATTCCGATGAGTACTGCTATTAAAAACTGCAGCCATGAAGGAATTGAAGTTAATGAGGATAATGGTCCCATATTAATATTTGTTATAATGTTCGATCGTTAAGTTGTTCGATCGTTAATCCCTGTCACCTGCCACCTTCCTCACACCCAGTTCTTCCTGAAGAACCAGGCAAACAGGTAAGCCGATCCGAAAATAGCTATCATTGTTACAAAACCAGCCACGGAAAGGACAGCCATACCTGAAAGAGCGGCACCACTTGTACATCCCCTTGCAAGCTGTGCCCCGTATACAAAGAACAATCCTCCCAGGAATGCAAAAAGCAGCCTTCTTGAAGAGGAAATTCGTGGTGACTTCTCAATCCTGAGCTTTAGTCTTCCTGATACTGCACCGGATATGAATCCGCCTATCAGCAGTCCAAGTACCTCAAATGTGAGCCAGTTTTTAAGAGGATTATTGCCTCCTTCGAAAAATTTGCTGTAATAGACAGAGTTTTCTGCATGGTGATGATCAATGGTTCCCACCAGTGATACAACACAATACTTAAATCCCCCGCTGGCACCAAGTCCCCTGCCGGCAAGGAACATTGCAAGAAGCAGTACAAGCCCGAGTAATGTGCCTGCAAGGTAGGGATTCATATATTTCCTTTTCATTTGATAATATTACTTAAACTTCAATACAAATATACCGTATGCCGTTATACATTTCTGTCCGCCTTATATCAAACAGTCGTGCAAGTCTCTATGTTCATTTATAACGACTGGGGAAAAGCGGTCAGTATAATATCTTTAATTGTTGTTACATGAACATTTAATCTCCGGAGGTATATTCTGATTCAGGTTCATATACCCGAGTCTGTCTCTTCTTTTCTTGAAACATTTTTCGCAGGAAGAAAACGTTTCAAGGTCCCAAATATCTGCAAAAACCCTGCCTTTACCTGTCCTTATACCAAATTCGAGTACTTTTTCCAGCGACTTTAACAGGGGAGGAGAGAACAATCCCTGTGATTGCAGAATGTCCATTGCACCATTACCGGGTCTGACCGGTATCACCGAGCAACATTCAGTTCCTGAATCAAATGCATATTCTATGGAGCGTTCTGCCCAGATTATTCCTTCATCTTCAGAAAGGAAAGGAGGTTTAAGTAAGATAAAAGCTCTTGTCGGAATATTATTTCTGACAAGAAATACAACAGCGTTCCTGAAATCCTCCACCGTCATTTTCTTATTAAGTTTCCTGAGCACATCCGGGTGTATTGTTTCAAGTCCGATTGCCACCTGCAGCGAAGGAACTAACATGTCCCTGAAACGAAGTGCCCTGTCATTTACAAATCCGGGATGACTCTCCACCAGCACTGTATCGAAGTGACTGATCATGGATGCAATTTTTTTATAATCTGCTTCCGGGATGGCTCTTTCATCGAAGAAACTTCCGCTGTTATATAGTTTCAGATGCCTGGCGGAGGGCAGCCTGCTGAGAGCGTATTCAATCTGTGCCGGAATGGAACCGGCCGGGGAGGCACTATCTGTTGTGTTTTTCCAGAGGTCGCACATCAAGCAATGAAAAGGACATTCCCTGTTGGTAAGGAAGATGATCGCAGTATCTTCTGTTTCACCTGTTATTGTACGTTCCTTTTCAACAAGCCATGCATAGGGCATGTCATGAACAACACTGTTTTTACTTCCCCGGCCGGATATTATCCAGTTGTCATTAATGACAGGCTGGTTTAACTTATTCATAAATAGAAAGAAACTCTTTCCTGTAGGTTATTTCTTTTTCCGGAAACTGTTTTCTGAAGTCAACCTCGGATGCTGCTCCATGCTGGAAACGTCTTTTTGAAAAAACCGGCATATCCATACCTGTTACTGCTTTTACACCTGCTGAAACAATTTTTCCTTTAAGCTCGTACAGCTTCTCGTGATCCCAGTCGGTAAGTGCTATAAAAGGGATACCCTCGGATATTTCAATTACATTAGGCAGGGTATACGGGCTGAAACCTTCGAAACCAAGAATATCGGATGTTGAGAAGGTCCTCATATATCCCCTGCTTAATCCTCCGGAATATGTGAGTGAATGCTTTATTGATTCAACACCCCATCCTTCATGGTACAACATGAGGTTGTTAAGTACACTCCTGATAGTCAGTTCAGGATTTTCCTCAATAGGATAATCCTTGAGGTTCTCATCCCCACCGTCACCATCAACGACATATTTCCAGTCAGGGTAGCGTTGCCTTATTCCATGTAAAAGCGCCAGGCTCATAGTGGCAGACTGGATGTCAAGCGGTTTATAATCCTCTACGACTTTGACAGCTTCTTTCCAGTTAAGGGACGAATAATCAACTTCCACCGGTTCAAGGAACATCTCAAGGCCCAGAGACTCAAGGAATTTCCTGGCCTGAACAAGATCCGCTCCGTCACCATCTACTGAAAGGGTAAAAGCTTTAAGCCGTGAAGGGCTTTCGCCAAGCTCCCTCAGGGCATGATAGGTGAGAAGGAATACGGAACCACTGTCGATGCCGGCTGAAAAGCTGACTCCTACCGGACCTGTAGTAGCTCTAAATCTTAGCCATTTCTTTATTTCATTATAAACAACTCCTATATATTCCTGCCCGATCTGTTCAGGGTTGCCGGGATTGTATTTGTTTCTTTCAGGCCTGAAGAACCTGCTGTATACAGGATTCGGATCAGGGCATCCAAGGAGTTCGATCTTGGTTACGTAGTGAGCCGGGACCATCCTTGTATATGACGGGTGGAACTGGTCATCCATCCCTTCCTTTTTCAGGTAATCATATATCACATCAATTCTCTCGGCAACCACCAGCTGCGGACCGACGGCTCTTTTCGCAATAAAATATCGGAGGGGACGCCCGATAGACCTGGCCATCCTGATAGTTTTGCCATCAACAGAGATCAGGGCAAACTGTCCGTCTATACGCCGTACTGCTTCCAGATCACCTGATTTTATAAGTTCTACAGCTTCTTCCTGACTCATGTTATAAATGATATTCTTTTCCGGATTTGTTAAATCCACAACTTTGCTTACATACTGACTGTCCATTTTTTGAATATTTATAGTTATAAAAGTATATTTTAACAGTACTTAAAGTGCCTTGAGTACTTAAAGTACTTAAAGTTGTTAGTCTGTTTATTTAGCGTTTATTACATATTTATATTTTATTTTACATGCACTTTTCAGATTCTTCCAGCTCAATCTTCTCCAACAAAAACTTCTCCAACTCGAAGTACTTCCAACTTGAAGTACTTCCAACTCGAAGTACTCTAAGTACTCTAAGTACCCGAAGTACTTCCAACTTGAAGTACT
>CAYYIW010000053.1:9175-25393 GCA_964472085.1 uncultured Rikenellaceae bacterium
CCTCTGCCCTCCATTATTGTGATATACCTGTCGGCATGGATATTCTTATACACTTCTTTTTTGCCGTCAGTCCAGTCAATCTCTATCTTTTCAATCATTTTATTCTGGCCAAGGCCGACATGCAGCCTGGGATCGTTGTTTGACAGGTAGCAGGTAGCCCACTGGTTAATAAGTACTTGCTTTTTCCCCCCTGCTGTTATCGTTACTCTTGCAGAAACGGCTGCGGCAGGACCCTTTTCCCCTTTCAGGGTTATTCCAAGCCAGTGATTCCTGTTTCCCCCGTCATTACGGAGAAGAGCAGGAGTTGCTTTCATATCGACATGTGAGACAATAACATCCATATCTCCGTCATTGTCATAATCCCATACAGCCAGGCCTCTTCCCGACCTTTTTGTTGAAAAGTATGAACCATGTTCCTGCCCGACATTCCTGAAATGACCTTTACCGTCATTTTCAAGAAGCAGGGGGTACTGAAGTATCAGCTCCTCTGCTGTACCATCGGCTGAAATTATATCCATATCACCGTCATTATCATAGTCAAAAAGCTGGGCGGCCCAGCATCCTTTGCCATTCATTGCACTGCTGACGCCGCTTGATGATGTCACATCAATAAAGATACCATTACCAATATTTTTATACAGGGCGCCATAGTCGAGATCACTTACAAGAATATCTATCAGGCCGTCTCCGTCTATATCACCAATAGAAGCATGCATAGATCCTGTCCCCACACCTTCACTATTGGCAGCAACGCCGCTTTGAACAGCCACATCCCTGTATTTACCGTTATCATTCCTGAAAAGGAAGTTCAACTGGTGATCGTTTGCCTGGAAAATATCTATATCTCCATCATCATCATAGTCATAAACGGTAAGACCCATGCATTTTGAATCGGGATAATACAGCCCGTTTTCCTTTGTCACATCAACAAACCTTCCGTCGGGTTGCTGTTCGTATAACATTGAAGCCTGCCCCTTGTATTCCGAGGGACTTGGCATCAGATCGGGGGTGGAAGGTGATACATATTCCGGATCGAATGCAAGGAAGTTACCTACCATTGCATCCAGCCTCCCGTCGTTGTTATAATCCCAGAATGATACTCCAATGCTCCATTTTGTGAATCCGTTCAGAGTATCCGGCCCTTCAAGACCAACCTGTTTTGTTATATCGGTAAAGGTTCCGTTACCATTATTGCGAAAAAACCTGTTCGGACCGAAGTTGAGCAGGTAAAGATCCTCATCACCATCATTGTCAATATCTATAGCCCCTGCAGCCATGCTCCAGTGCCTGTCGTCAAGGCCTGCCTGTTCTGCTACTTCAGTGAATGTTCCGTCGCCGTTATTCCTGTACAGCTTATTAGGAGTATCCTTAAAAACCTTTCCGTCAGGATCCGAAATACCCTTAAGGTAGGTACCGTTCATCATGTATAGATCCATCAGGTTGTCGTTGTTGTAATCAAACACTGTAACACCAGAACCGCTGCTTTCCAATATGTTTACATAGGAATAATCCCCGAAATTATACAGGAAGTCAATACCTGCTTTACGCGTCACATCTGTAAATATTACATTGTTCTCCTGGGCTGATATACCAGTAGTAAATAATGTCAGCAACAGAAATGAAACAGAAACAATTATTACCTTCTTTTCCAACCTGTCACAATCCTTTTTTCCTGTCTGCATCCTTTCTGTTTTTTGTTATTCCTTGCTTCAATTATTTAATTTTTAATGCGTTAAGATAGTAATCATTAGTAACGATCCGGGTATTGTATTCACGGAGATATTTTTTAAGTTTCGGATCGTCAGGGTAAGAGTCGGAAGGAGAAGGAGGGTAACTCTTCATGCCATGATATGGCAATGGAGTTACTGTCTGGCTTTTCGCAGTGTTAATATCACCATCCTTAACCCATCCGACACTGTGAATAAGAAAATCACGTGTCCAGCCCTTTTTGAGTTGTGGGAGGTCACCGGCGTTAAAAGATACTGATGTCTCATCCCCGGCGTTTGATATGATATACATATTATCGGATTCCTTCAACAGAGGCAGTACATCACCATAACGGGTATAGTTACCCTGAAGGTCAATCCATTTCCTGTTTTTATCCACCCTGGAGTAGTCGAACCAGTGAGGGCCATAACGTCCGCCTTTTCTGTATTCGGCTGAGAATCCCCGGTAGTGGATGTCAGCTGATACAGGGTCCATTACTGTTGTGGTAACCGGGGTGGCAGACAGCCTGTCGGCAAAGAATACCTGGTCCCAGTATATTTGCATGTTGGTCCTGATTCTGATATGGTGATCGGCAGACAGGAATTTTCCTGACAGATCGGCGATGACCATTTTGTCTTTTCCCATCGGGAATCCCATGTTATCAACTACTGTCACCCAATTACCACTTTTATCCCTGACCTGGATATATGGCTGGATAGCCTTAAGATCATGCGATTGTGAAAGAGCAACATTTATACTTGCATCCGTTGGGAATATCCACCCATACAGGAATATCCATAACTTGCCGTTATCCGCTAATTTACCCGGATCAAGTATGAGATCATGGATTTCGGTAATCCCCTGGTACTTACCCTGGTTGAAATCTGCCAGGTAGTGATCGTCAGTTTTTGTTATGTACGAAAGGACATCATTGCCTTCACCATCAATAGCTGATACCGGGAAATGTTTTGTGCCAACCCTGTAAATTTTCATTCCAGGGAACGGGGGAGGAGTGAATTGTTCGGGAACATAAATATCAATTGAATCGGGGTGATCAACAGCAACCATCTGAAGCTTGTCAAAATAAATGGTCTCCCAGAGTTCAGATGTAACCCGGATATTGTACCTGCCATCTTTGGATTTTAGCAGTGATCCCGGTATTTTGATGTAGTCATCTGATGCATCGGCGAAGGCATAGGCAGTTGTTCCTCCCATTATACCGAGAGGCATGCCAAGAGCACTTCTCCAGAGAATGTCTTTTGCGAATGTATATTTGTTCCCGTCCCAGGTGTAAAGAAATGGACATGATCCTTTAAGGGTCTGGGCTTCAATGAGTGATTGATCTGTTTCGGGGAAGAATATATTCTGTGGCACTCCGTTGGTCCATGTTATCCTGATCACATCAGCCTGTGGTCTGGAACCAAGTCCAAGAACTATTTCCGGATATGTTACCACCATGGTCTGGTAAAGATCACCAGCTCTCATTTCTATTTTAGCCCCTATGCCGAAATGATTATTTTTTGCACTTCCTGCACGAAGCCCGAAGAGTTGCATCCTTATAAAGTGATTGTTATTTCCCCCGTCATTTCTCAACAGGTAAACTCCTCCGTTTATTCCTGCAACAACTACATCAAGATCACCATCTTCGTTGTAATCAAAAACAGACAGCTCCTTACCTGATCTGGGATCTTCAGGCAGGATATCACTGGTCAGGTTTAAATTACCCTGCCCGTCATTTCTGAAAAGTACTATTCCTTTTCCTCCGCTCTCCCTGGATTCCCCGGCAACGATTAGATCCTGGTGACCATCATCGTCGAAATCGAAGAACCTTGAATCGTATACTTTTATATCTTTAAGAGCCTCTGCTATATTCCTGGTGTTCTTATCAACCTCAAAAACAGCATCCCCTTTGTTCCGGTAAAGAACAGATCCGCTTCCGTCGAAAGACGTTACGAAAATATCAAGAAATCCATCGTTGTTGTAATCGGCAACAGCCACTGAACTGGATCCCCCACTGCTTTTGAGCCCTGCTCTTTCAGTTATATCCCGGAAGAGTCCCTGTCGCTGGTTTGAATAGAGAGCATTGCTGCCGTTATCATTGACCACGAACAGGTCTATATCATCATCATCGTCGAAGTCTCCAAAGGCAGCATCATATGTGTTGAGATCTCTCCCGGACAGACCCATCTTTTCACCCTCTTCCTCGAATGTTCCGTCAGCATTATTCCGGAAAACAAGGTTTTTCCCGTTACGGGCTTCAAAGATATCAAGATCCCCGTCATGATCGAGATCTACAAATAATGCTTTGTTTCCGCCTGTCCTGCTTCCGACTTTTGCTTTTAATGTAACATTCACAAATCTTCCCTTGCCATTATTCCTGTATAAAATATCACCTTCATCCCTTAAAATGTAAAGATCCATGAATCCGTCATTATCATAATCGCCAAAGGCTGCAGAGGTTTCAGTCCCGGTATGGTCAATGCCTGCTTCGGCAGATACATCCCTGAAACTGCCGAGTTCATTATTCATAAGAAAGTGTTTATATGATGATGAGGAAGGATCAAAACTTCCGACATAAATATCACCGTCACCATCGCCGTCATAATCCGATACCTCTGCATGTGAAGACATTCTTTGATCATCATGCCCGCCTTCATTGAAGGTCGGGATTATACCAAGACCTACAGTGGATGTCACATTGGTAAATTTTATAGCTTCCATCTGGGCTTTATGGTCTTCGAGAAGGGGTGAGCTCTGCTGATCGAATGTAATAACCGGGAATCCGATAAGAGAACCTCCAGGTCCTTTAAGATCCATGATTCCCGCCTGGTATGGTGATGTAACTTTCATATAATTATGAAAGACAGTGAATTGTACAAGAGCATCCTTGTTGTCATCTTTCCTGAGGAGTGATATGGTTTTATTGAAGTAATCAACAGCTTCTTTCGGGAATTCCGGGAATTGTTTCTGTACTGTTTCAAGCAAATGTATTGCGTTGTCAGTGCTATCCTCCTTGATATACATATCGGTAAGATTAAGATAGGGAACGAGATTTCCCGGAGCTTTCTCGACAAGTTTAATTAAGCAATCCTGCCGGTCTTTTTGTGACTGTTCATCAGTACCTGTTGAGTACAGTTCAGACAGGTCGTAGATAACCTTAATATGATCCGGGGCAAACTTAAGAGCGTCTTTAAGGACCGTAATGGCTTTTCCGCGCTGGTCGCTCATCTGGTATACGGTAGCCAGGATGAGCATTATATCCGGGTCCTTTGGATCAATTTTGATGGCATGCAGGAGTTCCTTTTCTGCTTCAGGATATTTTGCCATCCTTAAATAGGTAAGTCCCAGGTTGGCATAGCCGAACTTGTCCTTCGGGGAAAGTTTAATGAATTTCTGGAATTCCTTTTCGGCATCATCAAGCTTGAATTCTTCAAGATATGCCAGGCCGAGTGTCCTGGTAGATGCCAGTTCCTCGGCTTTTTGTTTGATTTTTTCAGGACTTTCCCTGCAGCTGAATAGGAAGAACAGGATAAATCCTGTCATCAATAATAATAAAATAGGTGTTTTTTTCATGTGTAAATAATACTGATTTTACAGGTCACACAGGACCCACATGTATTAATATTTTCATACTTTTTTATGATTTTAAATCATGTGGATTTCATGTCATCAAAATTAAGAAATAAAAAGTATTTAAGGACAGATCTAGTGGTATACTGTTACCGGAATCCCGTTTTGCAATTCCATTATTTCTGGTTTTCCGCTCCTGTTGCCTCTCTCGTCAAAAGATATATCTCCTGTGATACCCGGATAATGTACCTTCATCATTGCATCCTTTAAAATATCAATATCGAAATTGCTGTTTTTAATTGCTGTTACCAGAACATTCATGCCATCAAATACATAAGCAGCCACAGCATCCGGAGGATATCCGAATGCTTTCGTGTACTCTTTACGGAATTCTGCTCCTGCAGGAGAAAGCCATCCTCCTGATGTTACAACCGATACATCCTGGTAGTCATTATTTTCCTGCTCCTGGCTTAATCCATCACCCATAACCGACAAGGTTCCGTAAACCGGGATCTTTATATTTTTATCCTTCATCTGCCTGATGATATTGACCGAAGCCTGAGACTGTCCGAACAATATAACGCAGGAAAGTCCCGCTTTATTTATTTTATCAGTTATATCCGGAATATCTTTTTCAGAATTATAGAAAAATTCAACGGGAGCTGGTTTCCCTTCTGATTTTGCTATCTTCTCAAAACATGACATACCCAGTTTAGAGTCATATCCTTCATCAGAGACTACGCCAATCCTGTTATATTTCCTGATATTGTAAATTTCATCAACCAGTGATGAAGCCTGTTGCAGGTCGTTATAGACGCAATTGAAGTACCAGGGCACAAAGGCCTGGGAGAGGGAAGGATCCGTCGCCCAGGCGGACAGAAATACGTAATGCTGTTTGGCTATGACCTGTTCAACAAGGTGAGCATTTCTACCATCATGGGAACCCAGAACTGCCCATATTTTATCCTTGTATATAAGGTTGACTGTCTGAATTGATCCTGTTCCCCAGGTTCCTTCCATCGAACGGACAACAACAGTGTAATGGTGCCCGTCTGCTGTTTCATGTTGATTTATCTTATCCAGCGCCAGATGAGCTCCGTTTACAGCTGAACGGGCATTATCATCTGTTACCAGGAGACCGATCTTTATTGTATCATTTGTATTCCTGCTTCCTGCGTAAACATCTCCACGAACCATGGTTGCTCCGAATGCAACCAGCAGGCAGGTCTTTATAAATATTGTTGATAGTCTCATGCACCCGACAATTGCACCTTTCAAGCAGGTTAGTTACCGTTCAGTATTTCACCTTCCAATAGCAAGTGCTATTTTATCAAGGTCAGTCATCAAACCGGCAAATTCGTCCAGGCTCAGTGACTGATGTCCGTCGCACAGAGCTTTTTCAGGATTATAATGTACTTCAATGATCAGTCCGTCTGCCCCGGCTGCGACAGCCGCTTTTGCCATGAATGGTACCATCCATCTTAACCCTGTACCGTGGCTTGGGTCAACAATAACAGGCAGATGACTGAGATGTTTCAGCATCGGCACTGCACTAAGATCCAGAGTATTTCGCGTTGATGTTTCGAAGGTGCGGATTCCTCGTTCACATAAGATGACCTGGTCGTTACCGTGATGGAGAATGTACTCTGCAGCGAGAAGAAATTCCTCAATAGTGGCCATCATTCCTCTTTTAAGCAGGACAGGCTTACCGCACATACCGGCTTCCTTCAGTAACGGATAGTTATGCATGTTACGTGATCCGATCTGCACCATGTCGGCATATCCCGAAACCAGTTCTATTTGCCTGGTATCCATTACCTCGGTGACTACAGGCATCCCGGTTTCCTTCCTTATTTCACCCAGCAGTTTCAGGCCTTCTTCGCCAAGTCCCTGGAAACTATATGGAGAAGAGCGAGGTTTGAAAGCACCTCCTCTCAGTATCCTTGCGCCTGATTTCTTAACAGCCCTGCCTGTCTCAAACAGTTGCTCCTCGCTTTCAACGGCACACGGACCGGCGATAATAACTACGCCGGGTCCCCCGAATTCAACACCACTGACATTTACAATGGTATTCTCAGGATTTATTTTCCGGCTTACCCTTGAAGGAACTGTAAATTCAGCATTTATAGGAATATTGCATGAAATAGTATCCATCTTCTTTAATCTCTAAATATTAGTAACCTGCTGTGGAACTGGTATGTTGCTCAATCTCACTTGGTGGAGGAGCCAGGGTAAACATAAATTTACCGTTTTTGAACTTTGCCAGGTATATATCACCAATATCATTCCATGATCCGTCAATGACTAATTTACCGGTAATCCCCTGGTATCCCTGGAAGGTTTTAAGGTCCATAATCACATCGCGTATCAGAACCCTGTTAAGTCCGGCTTTCCGGATAGCTTCTATAATAATGTTCATTCCGTCATACGCATGGGCAGCAAAGACTTCAGGCTTTTCGCCGTATTTCTTAAGATAATTGGCCTGGAACGCTTTAAGTTTTGGATTATCTGCATCAGGGTTATACTGGCAGGTGGTAACAATCCCTTCAGCATTTTTTCCGGCCATTTTTAAAAACCTGGCTGATACCATTCTGTCTGACCCATAAACAGGCTGTGTCATTCCAAGATCCCTTATCTGGTTGAGTATAAGAGCAGATTCCCTGGCATTTCCCCATATCAGTATTGCATCGGGATCAACTTTTTTAATCCTTTCAAGCTGAGGTTTAAAATCAGACTCCCCGTCTGCAAATCTCTCCTCAATTATCATAGGATGACCCAGCCTGACTGCCGTTTCAGAGAATATCTTAACAGCAACCCTGCCATAACGGCTTCCTGTCCTTATAACAGCCACCCTGGAATGGTTATCCATAGTAAATATCTGGTGAGCCAGGGCGTAGCAGCTTTGTCGATCGTCACTTATAACACGTATCATCCATGGAATTTGGGTCTCAGTGAAGGTCGGATCAGGATCGCCTGTGCATACCTCAGGTATTTCCAGTTTGAGTGTTGCACGAAGGGCAACATGTGACACAATATCGTCAATTGAGCCCAGCCATGCCCAGACTCCCTCGTCATCCATTTTGACTATTTCATTTGCGGCGGCACCCCACAGACCCACATCATTATGTACCATAAGTTTAAAGGGGATTCCGTTATAGCCTCCTTTGGCATTAGCTTCGTCAATAGCCATTTCAGCTCCGTGTAACATCTGAGTGCCAAGGTCTATTATCATCGAACCTTCAAGCGGACCCAGGAATCCGATCCTCACTTCTTTCAGGTTTTTAGGTGGAGGAATTTCCCTCCCGGCACCGTAAAATTCTATAGGTTCCAGGAAGAAGTATTCATGTGCTTTGGTAAACTTATCAAACGGGAAGATCTCATCGGGAGCCTTTCCATAGTTGACTTTTTCATCCTGACCATTTAAAAAGGGCAATGGCAGGATAAACAAAGCGACCAGGATTATCAGTATTTTATGGTTCATTTTCATGATAGTGTAGTTAATTTCAGATTAAGGATATCGACAAATTTATATTTCCGGTTAAATCATTTTTCTTAGCCTGAAGATTTTCCCTTCAATTATTTAATTAGTTCGCCACGACTTACGCCATGTTCCGTGGCAATCCAGATAACTCCCTGGCTTACATCAACTCCCAAAACAAAATTATGCGCAATCGATTGGGCTATTGGCACCTCTTTGCTTGTTTTATTGGCAGTGCTGTCGCTTTTTCTGCCGTAATTTGTATAAATCCGCATTCCTTTGCTGCTTTCAAAACTGTTTCTTTTATATGTGATCCATTTGTCCCCGTCAGTACAGCTCAGACCTTTGTCTGTACACAGGTATGCAACAGGTCCTGCTGCTTTCACAAAATTTATGAAGTTACTGGCGAGGCCACTGTCATCATCAAAATAGCCTTTCCAGTGCAACCCGTCGTAACGGCTGAGACCAAAATAGGTAGCTACCCACAGGATCCCGTCGGACCAGGAAACGCCCGTTGTAATGTCATGTACGGGTCCGTCATCGGGAAGAAGGTCAATTTCCATTTCATGATCTGGATCGATATAATCCCTGAATTCCTTTTTATCTTTCTTATATTCAATTACGCCACCTCCCCAGGCAGCTATAAAGATCTTGCCTCCTCCTGCACATACACCATAGGTCCAGGGTTCATGCATGGGTGCATTCTGTTCAGTAAAGATCTCCCATTGTTTTGTGTATGTATCATAATGCCCGGCACCACCTCCGGTGGCAACCCATACATCTTTGCCGTCACATACGACGCTATAGATCAGATCATTAGCCAGTCCGCTATTAAGCTGTGTGAAATTTTCAAACTTACCGGCTGATAAACGGCTTAATCCTCCGAATGTTCCTATCCATAAATCACCTGTTTCCTCGTTGATATCAATGGCAGTAACTCCATTATGCGGAAGTCCATCCTCAGTGGTATAAGTACGCCATTTACCGTTTTCATATAATGCTAGACCATCATGAGTTCCAACCCAGACCCGGTCGCCGTCAATCCTAACTGCATAGGTATGATCTGAAGGCAAACCGTCTTTAGTGGTGAAAGTCTTCCAGTTACCGTAAACAGGCAGGGCATCATCAGCCTGCCCTGCACCAGTTCCTGGCAAATTACCGGCAGGTACTATAATATCACCTTTCCGTGTGGTCCCATGACCTGTCTTATTCGATGCAGGACCATCTGCACGGATCGCACCTACTGACAGTATTCCAGCCAAAAATGCTGTAAGAGCAGCAAATCTAAGATGTTTAAATTGGTCGGCTTTTTTCATAGTTTTTAGTCTTATAGTCTTAGTGAGGTTTTACAGATGCCTGGTGAAACTTTGTTTTTTTGTGATCGTATTCAGGATCTCTTAATGATTTCAGATAGTCAACAAGGTCATTTAACTGGTTTTTTGTCATATCATTAACATAACCGTGCTTGTCACCTTTACCGTATACTGTCCATATCTCCTCAAGTGTGGCTGCACGTCCATCATGCAGGTAGGGCGCAGACGCATATATGTTTGTCAGATGTGGTGTATCGAAGAGGATAGAGTCGTCTGTCTTTGACAGTGTTTGCACATACTCCAGCTTGCGGTTTGTATAATATGGTGGCGGGTGACAGGTTATACACCTGTTGTTTTCAGGAATTTCGTTACCGAAGTTATCTTCTGTTCTTTCAAATAACGCCTTGCCTCTTTTCTGGGCATCGGTAAGCACACCATTGGGATTGTAAAGGAGGTTTGGCGGATATGGTATGCCCGTAATGATATACGCAACAAGTTCATCAAGCTGCTTGTAGCTGAAGGCTTCTGTCCTTGTAAGAAATGTGGAAAATCTCATACCATCCTGCTTATACACGCTCTGGTTGGTACCCGTCCATTTAAACGGAGCCGTTTCGCTTATGTCACGTAATGATTCTGTGTTTGTTACATTTCTTCCCATATCCTTCCCTGACATGTTGTACACAAGGCCATCCTCATGCATATCTGGGTGACAGGTGTAACAGCAATACTGGTTCTGGAATGTACGCCCTGCATTGTTGAAAAGTCTTCTCCCGGCCCTGGCAACAGTAATTCTTTTAGGACCGCCAAGATCGATGGGATCTTCCTTTTCCAGTGTTTCAGTGTTAATAACGCCTATTTTATC
Organism: uncultured Rikenellaceae bacterium; assembly: GCA_964472085.1. Lineage (GTDB taxonomy): Bacteria > Bacteroidota > Bacteroidia > Bacteroidales > VadinHA17 > LD21. Next base: position 20,106 of record CAYYIW010000053.1, read on the forward strand.
TTCGAGCGTTTCTGCCACGTACAACTTCTTTCCGTCAGGTGACAGTGTGATTCCCTTGGGATTGGAACCTGTCTTTATCCGTTTTATTACATAGTGTCTGCTTAAACCCATATTATCAGGATAATATTTCAGCATCTCGGGAGTAGCCCTGGCAATGAGGCTTCTTACTGAGTCAATGGCTATAACTGCGATCCTGTCCGAGCCTGAACTTGAAATAAATGCCTTTTTTCCATCAGGTGTAACAGCAATACCAAAAGGATCAGAATAATATGCATTAGGCTCATCAGTTAAAAACTGATAAACCTTATTATTGTGTTTCCTGTCTATTACACCAAAGCCATGAGTCATCATCCACCCCTGTTCCACCTGTATGGCCGGCATCAGGTTCTTTGGCCTGATGAGGGTCACAAACCCAAGATCCCCGGAAGGGGAGAAGGCTACATTTTCCATCATATATGCCGAATTCATATCCCTGTACTCTTCAACCCTCTGTGTGCTGTCATTAATAATGGTGAGTTCAGTAACAACAGGATCTCCATAAGGAACAAGATTGGCACGCCGGCTTGTGACAAACAGGACTTTTCCATCAGGCGACAGTCTTATGCCTGTGGGGTTGTCTCCCGCGGGAAGTCTTTTTATCTCTTTGCCGGTTTCCAGGTTAATTACAGAAACATCAGATGTATAGGAGTTTACGACATACAGGTAGTTCCCGTCGGCACTCAGGGCGAGCCCTGCAGGACCATCACCTGTTTCCAGTGTATCAATCACTTTATCAGAGCCGAGATCGATCACCGAAATATCATCCGCCCATTCATTGCTTACAAAAGCTTTGTTGCCGTCCTTGCTAAGGACAACAGAATGTGGCATCTTTTCAACATTTATTCTGTTAAGGATTTTGCGCGAACCTGCATCTACGACCAGTAATGCATTGGCTTCCTGTGCAACCACATACAGGTGTCTCCCGTCGGCTGAGACTGCCAGGTTGAATGGTGACAGGTAATCAGCATTGATCATCCTTGCAAGTATGCCTGTTTTCTGCGTGTACAGGTGACAGCTGGTACAAAGGAGAGGATGATCATTAGTGGCTGTGATATAGTCCACATGTGCCCTGGCTGCTTTCCTTCCCGGAAAATAAACCAGTAATCCTAATGCTATTATAATTCCCAGGTATAAAAATACTTTGGTTGGTCTTTTCATCGCTATTCTGTATCAATGAATATTTCCTTGATCTTACTGACATGTATCGGAATGCCTATAGGATCTTTTTTAACTGCCATCGGAATCCTGTTTGCCGGTGAAAGTTCAGGATTTTCATGGCAACCAACGCATCCCCTGCGTTCATTGGGACGTAACCAGAGCCAGTCACAGCTTTGGATCACATTGCCATTGCTATCCAATGACCTTATACTGAATGGTTCATCAGCTTTTATTCTCAGGTAAAATGATCCGTCAGGCTCAGGCACGAAATCACCCAGTGAAGAATCAATTCCTATTACCTCCATCAGGTCAGCACGTGGGAACGCTGGCTTTTTAGCAGCTGCCTTGGGATCAAGAAGATGAGCATCCTGGCAGACAATAAGCCCGGTTTTGATATCCATGTGTACCTCGCTTGGTAGTTTCCTTGCCCTTGGATGTACATTTACCTCCACAGCTTCCAGGATATCAAAATCATTGTTATTCATCATCTGTTTCCCCAGCTTTCCTGTAGCCGGTTCAAATTCATATACTGAATATTTATTATCTCCGGGCTTTTTATAAGTTACCAGGAGTTTTCCCTCAGGTTCAGGGAAAACAGTTTGAAAACTGCCATCAATGTCAGCGGATAATACCTTCCTTGTTTCGTACGGATTATTATATTCCACGCTGATTATTCTTCCGTTCCCGCTTCCGCTTTCCGGAGCTTCAACAAAGACAATGTCATTATTATCTGTTTCCCATGCTCTGCTGGTGATCATGGTCCCATCAGGTCCGTTATAAAAAAGTTCACATTTAGTGCCATCAGGTCTCATCACCATAAGTTTTGTTCTTCCGTTTTTTGGAAAAACTCTTCGGCTTATTGAAAGTATGCGACCGTCGCTCAGGACAGTTGATGCAAAATATGTATGAGGATTAAAGGTGATACGGTTAAAATCGGATCCGTCCAGCATCCCCGTGTAAAGTGAGTGGCCGGATTTTATTGAATCGCCAGGCAGGTTTTCACTGAATACCACACCACCCAGTGGCATATAGGCAGGATCGGTACAGTTGTTTGGCATGGAAGTTATTTGCCTGACACCCCTGCTGTCAAGATCCATCTCATATATCTCCCAGGGATCATTTTCTTTTTTCTGACCAGCAAACAACATACTTTTACCATCTGACGATACTTCAGGAGAATGGGCAGAATAAAAGCCGGAAGTCAGAACCTTCAGTGAACCATCCGGGTTGGCAGGATCAAATTCCGAAATGCGGCTCTGTGGAACATATCTCCATGAATCACCGTTAATATAATTCAGATCATTCTGCATTTTGCTGACCTGCGTAATTATAATAAACCCTTCATGTGGCTTTTTACTGCAAGAGGTCAGGAAAAGGGCAGACGAACATGTTAAAGCTACCGCCAGAAAGGTAACGCCAGTTTTTAGTTTATTCATCCGGGATCAGTTTTTAGGTTCCGTAATAGTAATAATCTGGTTGGCTTTTATATTCTCAAGTTTCTGTGTTTTTCCAGATGGCCATTTAATTTCTATACTGTCTGCATTATCATTTTTTGCAAGCCCGAAATGCATCCTGGGGTCGCTTTGTGACAGGTATCCTGTAGTGCATTTTTTCTGGGCATATTGTGATTTACCTCCTGATGTGATCCGGACCCTGGCCCCGAGACCATCGGCGTTGCTGCTTGTGCCAACAAGCTTTATCTCAAGCCAGTTGTCCTGGTTTCCCTTGTTGTTCCTGAGGAAAGATCCGTAATTATTAAGGTTCTCAACATAAACGTCTATATCACCGTCATTATCATAGTCACCGAAGCATGCTCCGCGACCTACCAGTTCCTGATGAAAATACGCTCCGCGGTCAGCTGAAACATCTTTAAATAATCCGTTCCCCTCGTTTTCAAATAACTGATCTTCCTGTCCGTACAGGTGTTTCAGCTCTCCGTTTATCTTAAAAATATCAACATCGCCATCATTATCATAATCGACGAATCCGGTTGACCAGCCTACATATTGTCCGGCAGGCATTGAAATTCCTGATGTATAGGATTTGTCACTGAAAACACCATTCCCGAGATTTTCATAAAGGGAACAATATTTATCATCGGACAGGAAGATGTCCAGCAGGCCATCATTATTGAAATCGGCAAAATCAACAGACATACTTACTGTTGCCTCACCCGCCTGGCTGAAACCTGTACCCGACATAGTGCCTCTGTCAGTGAATCCTATTCCTCCGTCATTATGCCACAGGTAATTTACTGTGTGGTCATTGGCTACATAAATATCCACGAATCCGTCATCATCATAATCGGCAGCACCAACACCCATTGCTCTTCCGTCAACATCTTTTATACCCATCTTTTCTGTTGCATTTTCAAAGGTGCCGTCACCATTATTATGATATAAAATATCAGGTTGTGCATCATAAGCCAAAGGTCCCGGGAAACCGTCCGGAGCATAATAATATTTATAGTCCGGATCAAAGTTCAGGTAATTACCTACATACAAATCGAGGTAACCATCATTATCATAGTCGAGCCATGTGGAACCAACACTGAAGTCATGGTCCCCGCCGCCTGTGCCCGACCGTTTGGTAACATCCGTAAATGTTCCGTTTTTATTATTCCTGTATAGTACATTTGTACCGTAATTGCTTAAATATATATCCGGATAACCGTCATTATTGAAATCCCCTACAGTTATTCCCATAGTGTAATACGGATCATCAAGCCGTGCTTTCTCCGTTACGTCCTCAAATGTCCCATTGCCAAGATTATGATAAAGGTGATTGTGTGGCATCACATCAGGCTTATCAGTCTTTGTAACTCCTTCTTTCCACGTGCCGGTCGTGGTATACAGGTCGATATAACCGTCCTGGTCATAATCGAGAAAAGCCGTACCCCCACCGCTTGATTCCACAATGTTTTTTACATGTTCTTCCCCGATGGTATTGACGAAGTCAATGCCGATCTGCTTTCCTATTTCCTGAAAATAATCGTTGTCAGGCGCCGGAACGGAGACTGCTGTGCTGTTTTTTGAACTATTGGAATCAGTGTTGCCTGACTTGCATCCGGTGACGATGGTTAAACTTATCATCAGGCTGATTATGAACCTGCGTTCACTAAATGTATTCCTCTTTTTTAAAGGTCTATTCATGGTTTAGGGGGTGAATTTGCTGTTGTAAATATACATGTTTTGATATCAAAAAAAAACGTGATCTCCTCAATGCAGAAGGCAACCGGATAGTTTTAACATTCATTTTTATCTCCGGGAAATAATTTCATGCATTCCATAATTGTACAGGCTTCTTCCATAATCAACATAAATACAATTAAATAGGGATGTGATTAAGAAATAATGACATTATTTGAGATTCAAAAATAACTAAATACTGATATAAGGATGTATATATAGCGTTAATATTAATTTAACTTTTGGGATATGAAATTTAACTTTTTGTTAACCTGGTCAGGAATGTGGTATAAAACATAATTTTACAACTTTATATTTATATAGTAAAGCAGATACTGCCATCATCGAGGGTACTCCTCACTATGTTGTACTCCGCTACCAAAGACTGAGTAAATAATTATTGACATCTTGCCACCATTTGTAGAATCCCTCACTTCACTCCATTAATTAACCTGTCATCCTGAACGACAGGGAAGGATCTCTCGTACTTGCTGTATGCCATCCATCTTTTTTAAAGCTTTTAGGATAATGCTACGAAGAAATACGGCAGGGTGGAACAAGGCTGCCTTGCATTTCCTGTTAAATTTTCTTTTAATTAGGTAAGCTTATAATGCTGATAATTGCTAAAAATCTCTGAAACGCTTTAACATTGGCATTTCCGGGCTAAATTCTTTAAGACTTTATTAACATGTTTATATTATGTAAAATACAGATTACCAATGATCTAAATAAATATATTAACTTTTTATTAAATTTTTATATAAAAAAATCAAAATTCTGCTTGTTTTTTTGAAATATTCTTTGCTATCTTTGGTATAAGCCAAGCGTATGCTTGCTTTACTATAAGAACCCTATTTAACTAACATGTTTAAAAAAAACCATCGACTATGCAAATTTTTACCA
>CAYYIW010000054.1:0-24984 GCA_964472085.1 uncultured Rikenellaceae bacterium
ACAAACCACTGCCACAGGATGATCCCAAACAACGACAGCCCGATATTTCCCTTGCAAGGGAAAAACTGGATTGGGAGCCGGCAGTCGGTCCTGAAGAGGGGCTGCTTAAGACGATTGAGTATTTCAGGGGGATTTTACTTCATGCAAACCCTGATGATGCTGCAAAAAGATGAATTTTACAGGTTCCTACAACCCCCCTGCCCTCTAAAGCGGGGTTAAATTGTCAATATATTTTACTAACCAGGTCCGCTGACAAAGGCTGCTAAAACGTTCACAAAATTCCTGTTATACTAATCATTTTCCCCGATTTCCTGATATCTTTGGTGTGTGATTGACCGGGCTACCATAGAACGTATTCTCGATGCTGCTCAGATAGTGGATGTGATACAGGAGTTTGTTCCCCTGAAGAAGAGAGGGGTCAACTACCTTGGTCTCTGCCCATTCCATAATGAAAAAACACCATCTTTCACCGTATCTCCTTCAAAAGAGATATTCAAATGTTTCGGATGCGGAAAGGTCGGTAACTCTGTCAATTTCATAATGGAACATGAGCATCTGTCTTATCCCGAGGCACTTAAATACCTTGCCAGGAAATATCACATCGAGGTGGTGGAGAAAGAACTCAGCCAGGAAGAGCTCGACAAGCAGAATGAAAGGGAAAGCCTTCTTGTGGTTACCGCCTATGCCGCACGCCGTTTCTCAGAAAACCTCTTCCATACCGACGAAGGGGTCTCAATAGGGCTTTCCTACTTCAGGGAAAGAGGCTTCCGCCAGGATACCCTTAAGAAATTTGAGGTGGGATACAGTAAGGATAAACGTGATGCATTCACAAGTAAAGCAATAGAGGACGGATATAAACAGGATTTCCTTGTAAAAACGGGCCTTTCAATTCAGCATGATGACCGTGTCTTCGACAGGTTCAGCGGGAGGGTGATGTTCCCTATTCATTCATTATCGGGACAGGTCCTGGGCTTCGGGGGACGAATACTTAAGTCGGATGCAAAGACGGCCAAATATCTTAACTCTCCCGAGTCTGAGATTTATCATAAGAGCCGTATACTGTACGGTATCTACCAGGCAAGGAAGATGATAACCCGGGAAGACAAGTGCTATCTTGTTGAAGGCTATACAGATGTAATGTCGTTACATGAAACCGGTATTGAAAATGTTGTAGCCTCTTCGGGGACGTCCCTCACTCAGGAGCAGGTCAGACTTATAAAAAGATTCACCCCGAATATTACCATCCTGTATGATGGTGATGCTGCAGGTATAAAAGCTTCCCTGAGAGGGATAGACCTGGTGCTCGAGGAGGGTATGAATGTGAAGATCGTCCTTTTGCCTGATGGTGAAGATCCCGATTCTTACTCAAAAAAGATCAGCAACGAAGAATTCACAGGATATATCAGGGAACAGGAAACGGATTTTATACGTTTCAAGACACAGCTCCTTCTTGAGGAAGCCAGTAATGATCCTGTGAAAAAAGCAGGCCTCATAAAGGATGTTGTCAAATCAATAGCTGTCATTCCTGAAGCGATAACACGGACAGTCTATATTAAGGAGTGCAGTACCCTGATGGAAGTGGCGGAACCTATCCTTTACCAGGAAGTCAATAAAATAAGACAGCAGAAAACATTTCAGGACAGGAATAAATACCCGGGTCCGGAAGATCTCCCGGTACCTCCTCCTGTGATGCAAAAACAGGTACAGGGAACAGGAAATGAAACAGCATATTATTCCGAGAAAGAAATAATAAGACTCCTGTTGAGATTCGGAGCCGCAGAATTTGAAAAAATATCGGACAGGATAAGCGGTAAGGAAGAAATACGTACTGTTGCCGATTATATCGTTACGGAAATTACATCTGATGAACTCTCGTTCGATAATAATATATGCCAGAGCATCTTCTCCGAATTCCGCTTTAATGTGGAACAGGGATTAATACCAGGGGAGAAACAGTTTGTCAAGCATGAAGACCCTGATATATCGCATCTTTCAGCCGACCTGCTTGCCGATTCGCATGAGCTAAGCAGGATATGGAGAGAGAAGCAGACCTATGTTGAGACTGAGGAGATGAAATTGAAAGAGATTGTGAGTGATGTAGTGCTTAAGTTCAAGAGCGACAAGATAAAGACAAAGAGAAAAGAGATAATGTCGCAGCTTGAGGAAGCCGTTAAAAACAATGACACTGAAAATATTATCGCCCTCCAGAAAAGATATGCATTGCTGGGTACAGCCCTGAAGATGATCTCCGAAAAACTGGGAAACAGAATTTTATTATAAGGCATTAAGGTCATTCAGTCGTGCTTTGTCCACCGTAGCCTTGGCAAAGGTGGGCGGTCATGCGGCCGCCGGTAACCGTTTACCGGCGGCCGGACTACTAAAATGTCACATAACTGAGCTTCTCTCCTTTTTTATTTTTAATTTTGATCAATTAAAACGGCACTATGAACAGGCTTGCCTCATTACTTATCATCCTGCTTATATTTTTTGTTTATTCCTGTAAGGAGGATAAAGAGAGGTTCGTCCCTGTTTTTTCAACCTATAAAACCGATTCCACCGGAACAGCTATACCCGGATCACGTTACGAAATACATTACGGAGTTCTCACGCCTGTAGAAGTATGTGAGATTTTTGACAGGCCTGGTATCCGCTTTGACATAGCTGTCCTTAATCCGGTGTCGAACTGCAAACTTTACCTCAGCAGTGCCAAAGCAGCTGTTAACGAAGGTATCTATGGCGCCGATTTCGGATATCTTAAAATGTTCGGCGTTGGCCAGGAGATGATCGATTATATGATCACCATTAAGGACCTGGCAGATGAGCTTGGCATTCCCGGTGATTATATCTCATCAACCTTTAAGAGCATGCAGGATGACATGTCGGAGCCTGATACCATTATTGCCCTTATGAACAGGGTATATACCCGGATCGGGAAAAACCTCCGTGAAAACGGCAGGGAAAGCACAGCCGGACTCATAGTGCTCGGAGGCTGGGTAGAAGCCATGTATATTGCCACCCAGGTGGCTTATGATCCCCAAAAACCCGATCCGGTGGTCGTACAGAAAATTGCCGAGCAGAAATACACCCTTAATTCACTTTTAAGCTTCGAGAAAAACTATTATGACGATCCCGTAGTGGTGTACTATACAAAAAAACTAAAATTTCTGAAGAACTATTTTGATTCTTTCGAGATATATTTCCACAAGGGAGACCTCGAAATAGACACTGCCAGGCAGGTATTTATTGCTTCGGGCAGTGAAATAACAATCACTGTCGCCACACTTAACAGGATCCGCAGCTATATAGCAGATCTACGGCAGGAGATGGTAACACCCTGAGGTCGTTTAAGCACTGATAAAAATAATTAATTAATCAAGACACCTGTTTTCTAACAAAGTATCCTCTACCGGTCAGGCTGTATATTAAGCTGTTTTTCGTAACTTAGGTCCGGCAACCTGATATCCCTGATAATAATACACCTGACCATGAAAACCGTAAGACTGCCGGCACTATTACTGGCCCTGATAATTGCCGGTTCATGCACCAGAAATGATAACAGATCATTCCGGCTTCCAGGACAACTGAAACAAAATGCCATACCTGTCAATATTCCGGTTGACAGGGGATACAGCGAATACATCGAAAGCTACACATCGGGTATTATTCCCGCCAAATCATCAATTGAGGTAAGATTTACCCCCGATTTTGCAAAAAGAGCAGACAGATCGGCATCAGGATTGTTCATGTTTCAGCCCAATATTAAGGGGAAAACTGAATGGAAAGATTCCCTTACACTTGTCTTTACCCCCTCCAAACCACTGGATGCCGGAAAAACATATACCGGGACCCTCAACCTGGGAAAGCTGGGTGAGGTGAAGAAAAGACTTACCATGTTTCCGATGAGGATACAGACTCTTCAAAAGGATTTCCGTGTAACAACGGGACCACTCAGATGTGAATCATCTGACGGCAGCAGTTATGTGCTTGCGGGTGAGCTTACCACATCCGACTATATAGACCCCTCCGAAGCTGAGAATTACCTGTCAGCCAGGCTGGGTAGAAAAAAAATGAAAATAGAATGGGATCACACAGCAGATCTGGTATATAATTTCACTATCGGCGGCATAGTCAGGAACGACAGGCAACAGGAGCTCACTCTAAGCTGGTCGGGACCTTCAGCCGGGGCAAAACAAAAAGGCTCTTCAGTGTTCATAATACCTCCGGCTGGAACATTCAGTGTCATCGACATAAGACCCGTTCCCGGAGAGACTCAAAAGATAGATGTTGTCTTTTCGGATCCGGTCGATGCTTCCATGGAGATTACAGGCCTGATACATCTGACGCCGTCAACGGCACTTACCTTCAATGTGAACTCAAATATAATCAGTATACTCCCTGCCACCAGGCTCCAGGGCAAAGTGACAATAAGCATTGAACCCTCTCTCAGAAACTTTAAAGATGCCCGACTGGCTTCCGGCTTTAAAAAAGAGCTTGACTTCACCTCGATGGCTCCCGCCATAGAAGCTGTAGGAAAAGGGGTCATTGTACCCTCTTCAAAGAACCTGTTGTTTCCATTCAAAGCCGTAAATCTAAAGGCAGTTGACCTGAGAATAGTAAGGATATTTGAAAACAACCTGCCCTATTTTCTCCAGGAAAACAACATAAACGGGGAGAACTCTGTCAAGAGGTTTGGACGTCCTGTATATTCCGGGAGGGTCGACCTGACAAGTGGTTCATCAATGAATGCTACAGGCTGGAATCTTTACACTGTCGACCTGGCAGATTATATTGATGTTGAACCGGGGGTCCTGTACCAGGTATCGCTGGGAATGAGAAAATCCTATTCTCTTTACCCATGCACGGAAACAGAAGATGACAGCAATTATGAGGAAGCTTTACAGCAGGCTGAAGAAAACAGTCGCCGTCTGTGGGAGGATCCGGATAATTATTATGAAGACATCGACTGGGAAATATATTATTCCTTCGGCTTCAACTGGAGAGACCGCAATAACCCGTGCAAAGCTGCTTATTACAGCCCCGACAGGAAAGTGGTAAGAAACATACTGGCCTCCAATTTTGGTTTAATAGCCAAGGAAGGAGAAGATAAAATGCTCCATGTAATGTTAAACGATCTTATATCAGCTCTTCCTGCCAAAGAGGTAAAGATCGATGTTTATGACTACCAGATGCAGCCTGTTGTCTCCGGACTTACCAACCAGGTTGGAGAAGCAGTCATGTATTGCGACAGGAAACCTTTCCTTGTCATAGCTACCAGGGACAAGGACCGCAATTATCTGAAGGTAAATGACGGCTCCTCTCTCTCACTGAGCTCTTTTGATGTTGACGGTAACAAACCCGATAAAGGAATCAAGGCATTCATCTATGGTGAAAGGGATGTATGGAGACCCGGGGATACCATCTTCCTTTCCCTTTTCATTAAAGACATGCTCAATGTCCTGCCCAGGGGTCATCCTGTGCAGATGGAACTTATAAATCCCATGGACCAGCGTGTTGATAACCAGGTTCAGAAAACAAATGGATCAAACCTTCTTGTTTTTACCACCACTACTTCCGTTGATGCCGTCACAGGTAACTACAGGGCGGTTTTTAAGATAGGAGGTGCCACATTCACCAAAAGGATAAGAATAGAAACGGTTAAACCCAACCGCCTGAAGATCAAAGTTAGTTTCCCTGAAGAAATACTTGGAGGATCTGAACCATCCGCGAAAGGCACACTGAGTGTAAGCTGGATGAACGGAGCTGTTGCAAAAAACCTGAAGTCAACAGTCGACTATTTGCTCAAACACACAAAAACTGTATTTAAGAAATACGGACAGTACAACTTTGATGATCCTGTAAAGGATTTCTATTCCGAAACAGTCAGGATATTCGACGGATCACTCGATGGGAACGGTGATGCCTTCTTCACCTTCAAGCCGGAAGGGAATAATACTGCCCCCGGAATGCTAAATGCTGTCTTTACAACAAAAGTGGCTGAGCCGGGAGGTGATGAAAGCATTGTACAGTCCTCTTTCAAATATGCCCCATACCCTGTTTTTGCAGGCATTAACCTGCCCGGACTAAAGGGCAAAAGCAGGATGCTTTTCACCGATGCAGATAATGAAGTGAAAATAGTGACCGTAGATAAGAATGGTGATCCGGTGACATCGGAAGTGGAGATTAACATATACAAGATATCATACAGGTGGTGGTGGGAGTCGGACCAGGAAAACCTGGCATACTATATCTCGAATAACACCTATAAGCCTGTCATTACAAAGAACATTACCACCAGCGCAGGGGAAGGATCATTCACCTTCAACATTGACAAAAAGGACTGGGGACGATACCTTATAAGGGCCACATTACCTTCCGGACATTCGACCGGGAAAATACTGCTTGTTGACTGGCCATGGGAATACGGTATGAAAGGCAGTACCGACGGAGCCACCCTTCTTACCATAAGCACGGATAAGGAAAAATACAATCCTGGTGATGAAGTAAGCCTGTCTTTCCCGTCACCGGAAAATGCAAGAGCCATTGTTACACTGGAAAATGCGACAGGTATAGCAGATGAGATTCGTGTACCGACAGGGAAAGGTAATACTGTGGTTAAATTTCGTGCCAGACAGGGCATGGCTCCCAATGTCTATGCTTATGTCTCTGTCATCCAGCCTCATGCACAAACTGTTAATGATATGCCCGTAAGGCTTTATGGTGTTGTTCCTGTGATGATAGAAGATCCGGCAACAAAGTTATCTCCTGTTATCGATATGCCTGACGAGGTAAGATCACAAAAGCCATTCCATGTTAAGATAAGCGAAGCAGACAGTAAACCGATGACATATACGCTGGCAGTTGTTGACGAAGGTCTTCTTGATATAACCGGATTCCGGACACCTGATCCCTGGAATTATTTCTTTGCAAGGGAAGCCCTGGGAGTAAAGACATGGGATGTGTACGACTATGTTCTCGGAGCCTTTGGAGGTACTCTTGAAAGGATCTTCGCCATAGGTGGAGACGAGGCTCTGACTGACAAAGCAGCCAGCAAGGCAAGAAGATTTCCGCCTGTGGTCAGGTTCATGGGACCATTCACCCTGGGACAGGGAAAAACAGATATTCATACAATAACACTGCCGCAGTATACGGGTTCTGTAAAGGTGATGGTAGTGGCAGGTAATGAGAATGCCTTCGGCTCATCTGAAAAATCTGTTCTTGTTCGTGATCCGCTTATGGTACTGGTCACTGCACCCCGCACGGTAAGTCCGGGGGAAAAAGTATTTCTTCCCGTTTCTCTTTTCATTCAGAAAGAAGGTATCCGGGATATCACCCTTAAGGTTGACGGTAACGATATGATAAGCTTTGACAACAGGACCATGAACATACCCGTTACAGAGACCGGAGAGAGAGACACCGAATTTCATTTTACGGCAGGTGAGAAGACTGGTGTGGCAAAAATAACCGTAACTGCTTCAGGAGGAGGAGAAAAAGCCACTTACAATATGGAGTTTGAAATAAGAAGTCCTAATCCGCCGGTTACGAAGGCTGAAACAAAGATCCTCGAAAAAGGTAAAAAATGGGAAATATCTTTCAAGCCTTTTGGCCTTGCAGGATCCAATTCGGCAAATCTTGAGATCTCCTCCCTGCCCTCAATTAACCTTGAGAAGAGGCTTGATTACCTGCTGGGTTACCCTTACGGTTGTACCGAACAGGTGACATCAGCTGCCTTTCCGCAGCTATGGATCAGCGAGCTTACCGGGGACAACAGAGCTGTGGCACAGGACGCATCCGGCAATGTATCTGCAGCTATAAAGATCATCGTGTCGCGACAGATGACAAACGGTGGTATTGCCCTGTGGCCCGGAGCCTTACAGGCCGATAACTGGGTGACATCATATGCCGGTCATTTTATGACTGAAGCTGAAAGAAAAGGATACAGCATACCTTCCGGCTTCCGGCAAAAATGGATTAGCTACCAGACAAACACAGCACGAAACTGGCAATATGACAGCCGTTATAAGCAGACAGCCAATGACCAGGCCTACAGGCTTTTCTCCCTTGCCCTGGCTGGCAGACCGGAAAGGGGAGCCATGAACAGGCTCAGGGAAACAGAAGGAATACCACAGTTAACGCGCTGGCTGCTGGCTGCTGCCTATGCGATGACAGGGCGTCCGGAAGTGGCAGGCAGCCTTCTGGATATGAGAAATACTTCAACGGAAGAAGAATACCAGGATTATTATTACGGAAGTGCTGTCCGCGATAAAGCTATAATCCTTTATACCCTTGTTATGATGAAGGATGAGGAGCTGGCATTGCCTTTGCTGAAAGAATTATGCGACTATTTCAACAGCGATTCCTGGTTCAGTACGCAAACTCTCGCATGGGGATTATTATCATATATGAAATGGACAGAGCTCCTTCCTGCAGGTGATGGAAATCCTTCAACAGCTACGGTCATCATCAACGGTGAGAAAAAAGAACATAACATCGCTGACAAAGAGCTCTGGTCGGAAGACATAAATATGAAGGACAATAATAGCATATCGGTGGAGAACACAGCAGGAAAACCCATGTACATAACACTTGTAAGAAAAGGAGTGCCCGTTCAGGGTGATGTCACCCGTGAGGATAAAGGACTATCAATGAAAATCGATTACACTGATCTTTCCCTGAAACCGGTAGATCAGAAGAACCTTAGGCAGGGTACAGATTTTCTGATGATAGTAAGGGTTACCAATAATACATTCACAGGTGTGGATAATATTGCTCTTGCCCAGATGGTTCCTTCAGGATGGGAAATACAGAACACACGTATGTATGAAGCCGGTTACGGTATCAAAGAGAGCTCATTCGATTACCGCGACTTCAGGGATGACAGGGTGAACACTTTCTTCAGCCTGGGCCGGGGTCAGACCAAAACATTTGTACTGGTTCTGAATGCTGCATATAAAGGAGAATTCTACCAGCCATCAGTATGGTGCGAGGCAATGTACAGGGCCGGCTGTTACTCGAGGTATCCAGGTGACAGGGTAAAAGTAACGGGGAATAAACTTGAATAGGAAACTGAAAATATTTCTTATTGCGGCAGGAGTACTCCTTTTACCTGTCCTGCTTTCACCGATGCCTTCCTTCAGAACATCCCGCTCCACTGTTGTTGAAGCACGCGACGGCAGCCTGCTGGGTGCAAGGATAGCCGACGACGGACAATGGCGTTTCCCCGGTAATGAAGAAGTACCTGATAAATTCAAAAAATGCATTCTGACTTTTGAAGACCGCTACTATTATTATCATCCGGGAATAAACCCGGTGTCGGTCATCAGGGCATTAATAAGTAATATCAGGGCAGGAAATATCGTAAGCGGTGGAAGTACAATAACCATGCAGGTTGCCAGGATTGCCGGAGGTAACAGGCCCAGGACATATGGGGAGAAGATCATTGAGATGCTTTCAGCACTCAGGCTGGAACTGTTCAGATCGAAAAAACATATTCTCGGCATGTATGCTTCCAATGCACCTTTCGGAGGCAACACCGTGGGCCTGGATGCTGCCTCGTGGAGGTATACAGGTAAAGCGCCCGGGGATCTCACATGGGCAGAAGCTGCTGCCCTGGCCATCCTGCCCAACTCCCCCGCCCTGGTATTCCCCGGCAAAAACCAGGACATCCTCAGGGATAAACGAGATAATCTGCTTAAAAGGTTATACCGGCGACATTATATCGATTCCCTGACCCTGATACTTTCCCTTGAAGAGCCCCTCCCGGGAGAACCGGAAGAACTGCCTTCCCATGCTCCCCATCTAACCGACTTCTTCTATATTCACAACAGGGGAAGCCTCATACGAACCACCATCGATCCGCAGCTTCAACAAAGAGCCCAGTCTGTCCTGAATGCCCATCAGAAGGTGCTGGCAGAGAATTTTATTTATAATTCCGCATGCCTCATAATGGATGTCAGGACCGGTGATGTACTGGCTTATGCAGGAAATAATACACTTGACGATGCAAAAGAGCACAACGGGGATGTTGATATCATTAGATCAAACAGGAGCACAGGCAGCATTCTTAAACCATTTCTCTATGCTGCCATACAAAACTCCGGAGAATTACTGCCCGATGCTCTTATAGCTGATATACCAACACGATTCCCGGGCTTCTCCCCGAAGAATTTCGATCTCAGGTACAGGGGTGCCGTCAGCGCATCGGAAGCGTTGTCGCAATCGCTCAACATACCGGCAGTCAAAATGTTACAGCAATACAATCCTCAAAGGTTTCTCGACCTTCTCCATAAAACAGGTTTCACATCGTTCAGTAAACCTGCAGCTTATTACGGCCTTTCACTAATCCTGGGAGGAGGAGAGACATCATTATGGGACCTTACAGGGGCATACGCATCCCTTTCCAGAGTACTGAACAGGTTCCTGGATGAAAAGAAATATTACCACGACGATTTTCATCCGCCTGTCCTTGTTGAGAAAACCAGGAAAAATGAGATGTCACCTGAAGACCCTGATCCTCCCCTGTCGGCTTCAGCGATATGGCTGACATATGAGGCTCTTCGTAAGGTAAACAGGCCTGAAAGCGAAACAGGCTGGCAGTATTTTTCATCATCGCCGGATATAGCATGGAAAACAGGTACAAGCTTCGGTTTCAGGGATGCCTGGGCCGTGGGGACAACACCCGGATATGTCATTGGGGTATGGGCAGGTAATGCAGGCGGTGAAGGAAGACCCGGACTTACCGGTGTTACTGCGGCAGCCCCGATCCTGTTTGATCTTGCAGGACTGCTGCCCCGTCAGAAATGGTTCGAAACACCGGATGAGGAACTTACAGTAATACCTGTATGTGCAGAAAGTGGTTTCAGGGCCGGACCTGACTGTCCGGAGATCTCAGAGGTGAAAACATGTATAAATGGCCTGCGCAGCGAAGTATGTCCCTACCACAAAATGGTTCATCTCAACAGTTCGGAAACATACAGGGTGAACACAGAATGTGCAGATCCGCAGGAAATAATAAACAAGCCATGGTTTGTCCTGCCTCCTGCCATGGAATACTTCTACAGGCAGAAACACCCGGAATATAAAGTGTTGCCTCCGGTGGCTCAGGGTTGCCGTGAGGAAAAGACAATACCATCTATGGAATTCATATATCCCACACAGGGTGTCAGGATATTCATCCCCCGCGACCAGACAGGAGTACGGACCAGGATAATAGCGGAAATAGCTCACAGGAACCCGGCCGTGAAGATCTTCTGGCATCTCGATGAAAAGTATTTAATTACCACGCAATATATTCACCAGGCAGAGATATTTGCTGGCTCCGGAGTTCACACTATTACTGCTGTTGACGAAGAAGGCAGCACAATAAGCTGCCGGTTTGAGATAACAGGAGAATGATTTGGTGTAATTCATTGTCCATTATCTTAATACTTTACAAAATCTTTACTACTTTGCAGGGTAAACTTCCCCTGCAATGCAAAAAGAAAAAACAAGTGAAATCTTTCCTGTTGTCGATGAGCTTGGTAACAGGATAGGACAGGCCCCCCGTTCTGTCTGTCATGATGGAAAAAGTAAGCTGCTTCATCCTGTTGTTCACCTTCATCTCATGAACAGCAATGGTTTGCTGTACCTTCAGAAAAGAACACTGACAAAAGATATCCAGCCCGGTAAGTGGGACACCTCGGTCGGAGGGCACGTTGACCTGGGGGAAACAGCCGAACAGGCTCTCTTCAGGGAGACCCGGGAAGAACTGGGTATAAAAGATTTCACACCCCTGTTCCTGAAATCATATATCTGGGAATCGGACCGGGAAAGAGAACTTGTGCATTCATATTACACCATATCGGATTTATTACCCGTTACAGATCCTGCAGAAATTGATGAAGGAAAATTCTGGTCACTCCCTGAAATAGTAGAAAATTTAGGAAAGGGGATCTTCACTCCTAACTTTGAAAATGAATTCAGGATGATTTTTATCACATCAGATGGTACAATAAATCGGCTGGGATAGAGTATATTCCAACATGACCATTCTTCCGGATATTTCATTTTGTTAATCTAACCTTTATTTTATGAAGCATCATAAAATTAGAGTGCTTTTAGCACTGACAGGCATACTGACGTTTGCCGGGTGGGTACTGTCGTGTACCCATAAAGCCGATATATCAAATCTTCCTGAAGTTTGCTTTGAAGGAGATGTTCTTCCCGTCTTCCGTAACAGCTGCGCTATTTCAGGGTGTCATGACGGGCAGGGTGGAGGGGAGTCACACCTCGTCCTGAACACTTATGCCGGGATTATGGCCGGTATCTCGCCGGGAAATCCTGATGCAAGCCGTATATACCAGGCTATCATAGCCAAAAGCGGTGAAGGACAAATGCCCCCGGGGCAGCCTCTTTCCATTGATAACAGGACAGCGATAAGGGTATGGATTGAACAGGGAGCACAGGAAACACTGTGTCCTTCGGCTTCTGTCCCCAATGATACAACGCCTGGCAACGGAGGCTCTTTCTTTAATGCCAGGGCCTGCTATACACGCGACATACAACCCGTACTTGTATCAAAATGTGCGACAACCGGTTGTCATGATGCCATATCACACAGAAGCGGATATGATTTTACAACATATTCTTCTACGATGAATGCCGTGCAGCCGGGAGATCCGAATAACAGCAGGTTGTACCGTGTAATAACCCTGAGTTCCGGAGAGGATAAGATGCCTCCTTCCGGCAATCCCCAGCTTACATCTGCTGAAATAGATTCGATATATAAATGGATAAGCTATGGTGCCCTGAATGAAACATGCGGGGAGACCTGCGATACAATAAATCCTGTGACTTTCTCCGGAGTAATATGGCCGGAGATACGGACCGCATGCACCGGTTGCCACAGTGGCAGCTCCCCATCCGGGAATGTTTCACTGGCATCATATAGTGATGTTGCTGCCGCCGCTAACAGCGGATTGCTGATGAATGCACTCAAAGGAAACGGTGTACCTGTTATGCCTCCCTCAGGATCACTTTCTGCATGCCAGATACGCCAGTTTGAGATATGGATCGCCAACGGATCCCTTAACAACTAGAAACCTGTAAAATCAAATTTATTTAACCATGAAACGAATAATCCTGTCAGTATCGGTGGTTATTACTTTTATCATACTCTTTTCATCATGTTACTACGACAATGAAGAGGCACTGTATCCTGAACTTAATCAGACATGTGACACAACCAATGTCACTTTCAACGGAACGATAGTTCCCCTTCTCAGCGATTACTGTTATTCATGCCACTCAAATGCCACAGCCGCCATCGCGGGTAACAATATCCGCCTTGAGGACTATGCAGATGTAGTGTCCAATGCAGTAATGATCCGGGGATCAATAAAGCATACAGGATCCTACTCACCTATGCCAAAAAACGGAGGTATGCTGAAAGCCTGCCAGATATCCCAGTTTGATGCCTGGGTAAGTAAAGGTATGTTAAATAATTGATGATCATCTCAACCTTAATTCTATGAAACATTTATTACTTCCTGTAGTCTTCATCATGTTCACTGCAGGCCTGTTTGCACAGGACGACACGGGAAATACCAGAAACAACTCCCGGAAAAAAGATATTGAATTCACAACAGAAACTTTCGAGTCAACCAGGATACTGAACGGTCATTCCATTGAAAGACTGGATCCGGGCCAGCTTGACTTCAGAATCTCACACCGTTTCGGTACGCTTAATTCCGGTGCATATAATTTCTTTGGCCTCGATCAGTCAAATATACACCTGAGCCTTGAGTACGGAATAACAAAATGGCTTATGGCAGGTGTGGGCAGAGGCAACTATGAAAAGACCTTTGACGGATTCACCAAGTTCTCTGTTTTAAGGCAATCAAAAGGTGCAAGGGTCATGCCGGTGTCAGTATCTGTTGTGACTTCGGCAGCCATGAGTACTCTTAAATGGACCGATCCTTCAAGGACAAACTATTTCTCATCACGCCTGTCATATGTAGGACAGTTACTTATAGCAAGGAAATTCGGCGATTTCCTTTCCCTCCAGGTAACCCCTTCTTATGTTCACAGGAACCTGGTAGCCACAGAACTTGATCCGAACGACCTTTATTCAATAGGTGTGGGCGGCAGAATTAAACTTACCAGTATGATAAGTTTAAATGCAGAATACTACTACCTTCTTAATCCTACCAAATACATGAGCCAGAAGGTATATAATCCCTTATCAATAGGTGTTGACATTTACACAGGTGGACATACATTTCAACTCTTCTTTACCAACTCCCAGGCCATGATAGAAAAAGGATTTATCGGTGAAACGACCGGAAGCTGGGCAAAAGGAGATATCCGCTTCGGATTTAATATTTCCAGGATATTTATACTTCATTACCCCAAATGAAAATATTTGTATCTTTACATCTATATGAACAAACCTGTTAAGATACTTACCATAAGCAGCGAGTTTGAGGCCCTTTTGCTTGATAGTGTTTTAAAAGAGAAGGGTATCCCGCATATTTTACGATCCTACCACGATTCTGTCTACGATGGATTATGGCAGACACCATCGGCATGGGGCCACCTGGAGGCTCCTGAAGAATATTCCGAAGAGATACTCTCTATTTACAGGGAGCTTTCTGAGAAACAGGAAGAGTAACATGCCGGCCATTTCAACCAAATTTTTATATTTGCCTTAGCTTCCATGCTGTTTGCAAAACGATTTTACACGTCGGGTGCTAATAACTAAAAGAAAAGATGGACCATAAAAACAAAGAACTTAATGGGATACACGCTCTTATCCCTGTATTAAAGAGTAAATATTTATATATAGGTATCCTCTCCATAATAGCCGGGGCATTATTGAACTTTGCCTCTGAGACCTACCTGCATAATTATATGAGTGAAGGCAAAACATTGCCAATGTTGTCCGATCTTATTCTTGACAATCTCCCGTACTATAATGTGTCCATTATATACGATATCTTCTGCCTTGTGCCTATTGTCCTTGTACTTATTTATTTTATACATAAGAAAGACTACAACAGGATACCCCTTTTTTTTGTACTTGTTGGCATTTTTTATATAGTCAGGGGCGTATTCATCGTTCTTACACCATTCGGCAACCCGCCAATGTTCAACGGTTCAGACCCGATATTCCGTGGCTTTTCAAAGTATGAGCTGGGCGTATATCCGTCAGGCCATGCAGGCAATGTCTTTCTCCTCTTCCTGCTGGTAAAGGATAAAGGTTATAAATGGCTGATCTTTGCATGCCTGATCATTGTTATTGTAGCATTGTTCCTCGCTCGCGGACATTACAGCATCGATGTCCTGTCAGGCCTGTTCTTTTCATATGCTATAATGGCTTTCGGTGAAAAACATTTGCCGATGTTCGATCTTAACAACAGCCGTGAATCACAGGGATCAAAACTCACCGCCGATCCGTTCAAAGAACTGGCTTCATCAGAAGCAGGTTAACCGCAACAGGATATTAGTTTGCAAAACTGTTTATAAAGCAGTATTCTCAATAGTTATTATTATGTATACCTTATCTGTTTTAATAACCCCTATCCCAAGAGGGTGTCTCAAAAGTAATTTTTAACCACTAAGTCACACTAAGGATACACTAAGGACACAAAGGTAATGTATTGGAATCAAGTACTTTGTGCCCTTTGTGGTTCATAAATTTTTACTTTTGATACAGCCTCAGTTATCTTATTTTAATCACATTGTAACTTTTCCCCCTTCCCTGTGTTGTCGTCCGCGTGTCGCCGAAGCTCCAGCGGAGGCACAAGCTGATATGCGAAGGCGTTGGGGATCCTGATAACTATCGGGAGGGAAAGGGGGTATAAGCCAATTATTATAATCGAGAATATGATCTATTCTGCAAAGTATTACATATTGTCCGGGACTTTGCGTGCTCAGCAGGTTAATGGATTTCATTCTAAAAGATAGTAGCAATATTTATAAATATGCCAGAGGCTCTATCCGGGATTGTTCTTAATTGTTTTTGACTAATTTTTTTTGGTATTTCAATACTGAAAATGAAGCGTTTATGTGATATAAATCATCTTTTTTTTATAGGAATTATAATCAAATGAGACTTTTGTCATTTTCCGTCATGATTTAAGGGTTTAATATTGTATATAAATTCCATTATAATGAATAACGCGATCTACACTTTCAGAAAACCTAAAAACGAGCCAGTTTTAGAATACAGGCCGGGAAGCCCGGAACGATTATCGCTGGTGAAAGAACTTGCCAGGCAGAAGAGCCAGGTTATTGATATACCCCTTATAATAGGGGGTAAAGAGGTCCGGACCGGGCAGACCGGAAAGGTGGTGATGCCATCGGACCATAAACATGTTCTTGCCACATACCACAAGGCAACAGAGAAGGAAGTTTCCCATGCAATAGAAGCTGCCATGGCTGCCAAAAAGGAATGGTTAAGAATGCCCTGGATCGAAAGGGCTGCCATCATGGCAAAAGCTGCTGAATTGCTTTCGACTAAATACAGGGATCTTATCAATGCCGCCACAATGCTTGGACAGGGGAAAAATGTCATGCAATCTGAGATTGATGCTGCATGTGAGACGATTGATTACATGCGATTCAATAATTATTTTGCCTCGCAGATCTATTCTGATCAGCCTTTTACCGGGCAGGAGACCCTCAACAGGATTGAGTACAGACCGCTTGAAGGATTTATCTTTACCATCACTCCTTTCAACTTCACTGCTATTGCAGCCAATCTCAATATCAGTGTTGCCCTGATGGGAAATACCACAGTATGGAAGCCTGCGACAACAGCAATACTTTCCAACTACTACCTTATGAAGGTTTACGAAGAGGCAGGACTTCCGGGGGGAGTAATTAACTTTGTTCCCGGGTCAGGAGTGCTCATAAGCAGTGTTGTATTTACCCACCGCGACCTGGCAGGATTTCATTTCACCGGATCAAATGAGACATTCAATACACTCTGGCGAAACATATCGGATAACCTTACAACATATAAGGCATATCCCAGGATAGTAGGGGAAACAGGAGGCAAAGATTTTATCTTCGTCCATAAATCGGCACAGGTACCGGCAGTGGCAACAGCTATTGTACGCGGCGCTTTTGAATACCAGGGACAAAAATGTTCAGCAGCATCAAGAGCCTATATCCCGGAATCAATATGGAAAGATACCCGGGATACCATTATAAAAATGGTCTCTGAAATAAAAATGGGAGACGTGGATGATTTCGGTAATTTTGTCAACGCCATAATAGATGAACCTGCCTATGACAGGATAATGGATTATATCGACAGGGTGAAAGAGGAAGGTAAGGCTGAGATAATTACCGGAGGAAACGGAGATAAATCAAAAGGTTATTTCATAGAACCTACAGTAATTGTTACAAAGGATCCTCATTATTTCATCATGGAAGAAGAGATCTTCGGTCCGGTGATGACAATTTATGTCTACAAGGATGATCTTTACGAGGAAACCCTGAAGCTATGTGACGGGACATCTCCATATGCACTGACAGGGTCCATCTTCAGCACAGATAAGTATGCCACGATGAAAGCGTACGAGACTCTGCGGTATGCTGCCGGGAATTTCTATCTAAACGATAAGCCAACAGGCGCCATTGTTGGTCAGCAGCCATTTGGAGGATCACGTGCATCCGGCACCAACGATAAGGCAGGCAGTCATCTTAACCTCCTGCGCTGGGTGAGTCCCAGGACTGTTAAGGAGACATTCTTACCTGATACGGATTTTAAGTACCCTTTTATGGAGTAAGATGCATTCTACCACCATTAGGGGGATCCCTCACTCCACTTCGTTTCGTTCGGGATGACATTGCAATGAAAGTAGGAGGAGCATTGCAGATTATGTAAACGTAACTCCATTAGTCTTATTTTTAACACTCCCTCTTCACTTTTTCCGGACTTTAAGAATCATTTATAATAATTGCACTTATTTTTACGGTCTTTATTAAAGGGCTTTGAAAGATCTTATTATCAATATTAATTTAATGATATCTCCGGAACACCTGCTCTGGCTCGAACACTCTGTGATAATCTTCTTCTTGACCTTTATCCATGAAGATGCGGCTATCATAGCAGCAGCTTTCTCCACTGTGGAATTTCACCTGCCCGTATGGCTGGCTTTCGTGAGTGTTTACCTGGGGATCATTACGGGTGATCTTCTTATTTACGGACTGGGACACCTGGCACAAAAGAACAAATGGCTACGGTCGAAGATCATCGGACCCAGGGTTGAAAGACTGCGACGCTGGCTCGAAGGCAACCTGGTTAAGGTACTGGTACTCTGCCGTATAACCCCAGGGCTGTTGTTCCCGACTTTTGTTGCCTGCGGGTGGTTCCGTATTCCGCTTATCAGGTTTGCCACTGTATCTATCATTGCAGGGGCAGTATATTCATCGATCGTACTCACCCTGGTTATTATCTTCGGCGACCTTGTTCTCAATAACCTGGGTTACTGGGGCTGGGGATTGCTGGCACTGGTGATGATCGGTTTTGCAGTAAGAAACTATATGAAATCACGAACAAACAAAAACGAAGTGGACATACAGGAGAAATTATCCCCGTCCTTTCTTTCGGTCTTCAGGAAATATATCCCTGCTCTTAAAAATAAATTCCAGGGAATGCCTTCTCCGAAAGAGATGAAGAAAACAGTTTCCATAGCCGAACATTTCCCTAATAGTATATTATATATACCTGTCGGCTTGTATTATCTTTTCCTGTCATTAAAATATCACAGCCTTACGCTTCCTTCCTCAGCCAACCCCAATATAGAGACAGGAGGATTCATGGGAGAATCAAAATCCGGGGTTCTGAACCAGGTAAACGATGATCAGCAAAAATGGGTAGCTGAATATGTAACTCTGCACCGTGAAGATGTGGCTTTTGAAGAAGACACAGAAAAAGCATTGTCGCTTATGGCAGCCAAAAACCTGACATTCCCTGTGGTTGCAAAGCCCGATATAGGATGGAACGGTTATGGTGTCAGATTTGTTGAAGACAGTAACCACCTCAGTCAATATATCAACCTTTTCCCGAAAAATGAAAACATGATGATCCAGCGACCCGTTCCCTACGATGGTGAAGCAGGTGTGTTTTATGTCAGGATCCCCGGGGAAGAAAAGGGAAAAGTGATATCGGTTACACTGAGATATTTCCCATTCGTTACAGGAGACGGCAGATCAACCCTCAGAGAACTTATCCAGACGGATGAACGCACAAGACTAAGATCAAGCCTGTACCTTGGTGGAAAATCGGAACACGTGGGCTTCAGTAATGAAGAACTTGATAACATCCCCCAGGAAGGTGAACTTGTACGACTGTCCTTTATTGGCAGCCTCAGGGTTGGTGGATTATACCGCGATGCCAGTAATATTATTTCACCCGAACTCAGTCGCAGGTTTGATGACATCGCAAGGAGTATGCCCGAGTTTTATTTCGGTCGTTTTGATGTGAGGTTTGAATCGCTCGAACTTCTGGCCAAAGGAGAAAATTTCTCCATAATTGAAATTAATGGTGCGGGAGCTGAAGCTATCCAGGCATGGGATCCCAATGTAAAAATGGGAAAACTGTACAGGGCATTCTTTAAATCATATGCACTTGTGTTCAGGATAGGAGCTCTCAACAGGGCAAGAGGATTTAAGCCAATGACACTTAAAGATTTTATTAACGCTGTAAGACATCAGAATCGTCTTATTGAACAATATCCTCCGGCAGGTTGATCTTTTTTAGTATTTTTACTATGTATTACAGCTTATAAGATGCCTGCTTTAACGAAGAATAATAAAGCCCTTTTCATACTAAATCCCGATGCAGGAGTTCAGCCTGTAAACTTTCTTCTGTCAAAAGAGCTTCAAAGACGCAAGAAAGATCTTACATGTTTTAAGTCTTTGAATATCAATGACACCGGTACATTCATCCAGGAGAACCTCGACAACCATGATGTCTTTATTGCTGCAGGGGGCGATGGAACGGTACATACCGTAGCCGCCAGGCTGGTGGGCGGGGAAAAGATACTGGGTGTTCTTCCCCTGGGCTCAGGTAACGGCTTTGCCAAGGAATTCGGGTTTAATCTTAACCTTCGATCCCTGCTTACCGATATCAGGAAAGCAGACTCTGTCAATATAGACGTTATTGAGGTAAATGAAAAACTGTGCCTCAATGTTGCGGGAATAGGTCTCGACAGCTTCGTGGCTCATTCATTCCATACTCTTAAGCTGAGAGGCTTCGTGCCGTATGTATGGCTCACCCTGAAAACTTTTTTACGGCTACGCCCCTTCGATGTAACAATCACCCTGGACAATGAAAAACCGTTTTCTGAAAAGCTTTATGTACTTACAATAGCCAACACGAGGCAATTTGGCAACAACGCTTTCATAGCACCCGAGGCCAAACCCAATGACGGGATTATAGATCTCGTACTGATAAAACCTTTCCCCAAGATACTGGGTCCGCTGTTTATCATCAGGCTTTTCACAAAAAGAATAAACAGGTCAAAATATGTGGTTCATATTAAGACCGACAGGGAAATAACCATTGAGACCGACGAAACACGTTTTCATATAGATGGTGAACCATTGAAGATTTCAGGAAAAGTTGTAATAAGGATAAAGAAAGAGGTGCTTAAGGTATTGAAAACAAGCCGGAACAGGATAAAACAGAATATCGCAGTCTAACTTGCTTATCCATAAGATCAAAATAAATCATATTATGAAAAAACTATTAATTCTCGTCCTTCTGTTCGCGGTAACACGAACATTCGGACAAAGCCGGGAGATCAACCTGATCCCCAAACCGGTTGAGATGCATCAGTCGGAAGGTACATGTGAACTCAGTTCTTCAAGTACCATAGGGTATAACAATAAAGAAGCCGCCGCAACAGCGGATATGCTTGCTGCCAGGATCAACAAGGCAACCGGTTATTCCATACAGGCCAGGCAGGGCAAATCGGCCACCATACAGTTCAACCTGAACAAGAAAGCTGATGACCAGCTGGGTAAGGAAGGCTATACTCTTGTCGCCGATCCGGATGGCGTTACAATAAATGCCAACGAGACCGCCGGCCTTTTTTATGGCATGCAGACACTTCTGCAGCTTCTTCCTCCACAGATAGAAAGTCCTTCTCCTGTAAATGCAAAATGGACCGTTCCCGCAGTAAGTATTACCGATTATCCGAGGTTCGGATGGAGAGGCCTGATGCTCGACGTAAGCCGCAATTTCTTTACCAAGGAAGAAGTGGAACAATATATTGACCAGATGTCAAGATATAAATTCAATACTTTCCACTGGCACCTGACTGATGACAATGGATGGAGAGTTGAGATCAAATCACTACCGAGACTGACGGAGGTGGGTGCATGGAGAGTGCACCGTGTCGGTCATTTTGGTGACCGTGCAGCTCCAAAGCCCGGGGAACCCGCTACCGACGGTGGATTCTATACACAGGACGATATCAGGGAAGTAATACAATATGCCAAAGACAGGCATGTTACGATAGTACCGGAAATAGACGTTCCGGGTCACAGCATGGCAGCCATAGCCTCTTATCCAGAGCTTAGCTGCTCAAAAGATACAGCTACAAAAGTTAACCCCGGATCTTCTTTCTCACAGTGGTTCAATGACGGAACCTTCAAAATGAGAATAGATAATACCCTTAATCCGTCAGATGAGAAGGTGTATGAATTTCTCGACAAGGTATTCACAGAACTGGCTGCACTCTTCCCGGGCCAATACATACATGTGGGTGGCGACGAATGCTACAAAGGTTTCTGGACAAAGGACCCGGGCTGCCAGGCCCTTATGAAAAAAGAAAATATGAAAAGTCCCGAGGAACTGCAATCATACTTCATGAAGAGAGTGGAAAATATCCTTAAAAGCAAAGGCAAAAAACTCATTGGCTGGGATGAGATACTTGAAGGCGGACTGGCTCCGGAAGCTACAGTCATGAGCTGGAGAGGCATAAAGGGAGGAATAGAGGCTGCAAAAATGGGCCATGATGTTGTTATGACACCAACTACCTATGCCTATCTCGATTATCAACAGGGAGATCGTACCATAGAGCCACCGATGTATTCATCATTACGTATGGAAAAATGCTACAGCTTCAATCCTGTTCCCGAAGGCGTTGATGCGAAATATATACTCGGAGGCCAGGGTAACCTCTGGACAGAACAGGTTCCGATATTTCGTCATGCCGAATATATGACATGGCCGAGAGGCTGGGCACTGGCTGAGGATTTCTGGACTCCGGACAATGAGAAGAACTGGCCCGACTTTGTCAGCCGTGTGGAGAATAATTTCAAAAGACTCGATATTGAAGGCATTGACCATGCCTATTCAATTTACGATGCGATAATCAATGTAAAGAAGGCTGAAGGAAACACGATAATTGAACTGGGTTCGGAAGTACCCGGACTTGACATATATTACACCCTCGATAATACCATGCCTGATGATAAATCCCCAAAATATGTCGAGCCATTTGTCCTTCCGGAGGGACCTGTATCACTCAGGGTTATTACCTACCGCAACGGAAAGCCGATCGGTCACCTTATACTTCGTAATCCTCAACAACTTAAAGGGAGAAGATAATCTCTCACAGGAAAAGCAGATGTAAATGAAAAGAATAAAACTATCACTTATATTACTGGTATTTATTCCCCTGGCAGCCGGAGCCCAGACGCTGCAGGAAATTGAATCACAGCGTGTCTTTCTTCCCAACGGGTGGAAGCTGACCGCTGTGGGAAAACAGGTACCCCTGGGCGATCTGCCCCTTAATATAGCAATATCGCCATCAGGGAAACTGGCTGCCGTGACAAACAACGGAGAGAGCACACAGACAATTCAACTCATTGCTATTGATGGAGCTACTATTCTTGATTCCATCGTCACCGGGAAATCATGGCTGGGTCTGACGTTTTCCGATGACAGTAAAATGCTTTATGCATCAGGAGGAAATGATAATATCATAATCCGTTATTCAGTCATCAATGACCGTCTTTCCCCTTATGATACCATTGTTATCGGCAAGCCATGGCCGGAGAGAATATCCATTGCCGGATTAGCACTTGATGATAAAGGAAACAGACTTTATGCTGTTACCCGGGAAAATAACTCTCTGTATGTCATTGATACCCGTACAAAAAAGGTGCTTTCGACACTTGAGCTTGGGGGTGAGGGGTATACATGTTTACTGTCGCCCGACCGCAAAAGCCTGTACATCTCGTGCTGGGGATGTGATAAACTCCTGGTCTTTGACACAGCAGCAGGTAAAATAACGCATTCCATCCCTGTGGGTGATAATCCTAATGATATCTGCCGGACAGGTAATGGTCGCTATGTCTATGTTGCCAATGCAAATGACAATAGCGTCTCTGTTATCGATACAAGACAGATGAAAGTAATAGAAACATTAAATGCGGCGCTTTATCCCGACTCGCGTACCGGTTCAACATCAAACAGCGTGGCACTGAGCAAAGATGAAAAGACTCTTTATGTTGCCAATGCAGACAACAACTGTCTCGCTGTCTTCGATGTCAGTGAACCCGGATCATCAGGAAGCAAGGGATTTATTCCCACTGCCTGGTATCCCACCTGTGTAAGGGTGGTAAAAGATAAAATACTTGTGAGTAACGGCAAGGGTACAAGATCTATGGCCAATCCATACGGGCCAAACCCGATGAAAAAGGATGAAGAAGTACTCTACCAGGAAAACGGTATAGAGAAGAAGATAAAAGTACAGTATATCGGTGGTCTTTTCAGAGGTACATTATGTATTATCAACACACCTGACAGCAGGCAGCTGGCAACGTACTCAAAAGCAGTATATGATAATACACCGTATAACAAGGATAAGGAACTTGTGTCGGAGGGAATGGCCGGAAACCCCGTGCCTTCAAGGGTTGGTGATCCCTCCCCCATAAAATACATTTTCTATATCATCAAGGAAAACAGGACATATGACCAGGTCCTGGGTGATATACCGGAAGGTAACGGTGATAAAAACCTGGTGCTTTTCGGGGAAAAGATCACACCCAACCAGCATGCCATCACACGTGAGTTTGTTCTGCTCGATAATTTCTTTGTCGACGGGGAGGTAAGCGCCGATGGTCATAACTGGACAATGGGCGGATATGCTACCGATTACCTTGAAAAGACCTGGCCTACCAGTTATGGCGGGCGGGGAGGAACATACGGAGGTGAAGGGGAAAGAGAAATTGCCAATAACAAGAACGGTTTCCTGTGGGACAACTGCAAAAGGAATGGAGTCAGCTACAGGTCTTATGCAGAGTTTATCGGCAGCAAAAAACCAAACATTCCTGTTCTCCAGGGTCATTACTGTAAATCTTATACCCCGTGGGATTTGCAGGTAAGGGATACAACCCGCTTCAGACAGTGGAAACATGATTTTGATTCACTACTGGCTGCAGATGCATTACCACAACTGAATACCCTGAGATTTGGCAATGACCATACACAGGGCCTGAGCCTCGGCCGTCCGACGCCATTTGCACAGGTGGCCGACAATGATCTTGCAGTTGGTAAGTTTGTCGATTATCTGAGTCATAGTCCTGTCTGGAAAGAGAGCCTGATTATAATTGTTGAAGATGATGCACAGAACGGCCCCGACCATGTCGATGCACACCGGAGCACTGCCTACCTGGCAGGTGGATTTGTAAAACAGGGCTTTGTGGACCATACAGCATATACAACATCTTCCCTGCTGCGTACTATCGAACTGATACTTGGCCTTCCCCCGATGACTCAGTATGATGCCTCGGCTGTCCCTCTATGGAGATGCTTTGATAATAATCCCGGTCATCCTCCTTTCAGTGTAAGACCATGCAATATCGATCTTAATAAGGTAAATGTTGCTGAAAACCTGTGGCAGAGAAAAAGCGAAACATTCAACTTTGCAAAGGAGGACCGTATCAATGATGCCGATTTCAATGAAGTGATATGGAAGG
>CAYYIW010000055.1:0-23965 GCA_964472085.1 uncultured Rikenellaceae bacterium
AATGCAATGAACCTGGTTTTGAGTTACCAAAACAAGGAGGTTATTAGACAGACTCACGTTAGCACCAATTAGCATTCATTTTCAAGTAAGCATTAATAGGTATTTAAATATTTTAACAATATAAATTCACTAATTATGAGACATTTAACAATCACAGTTCTAATCATTTTATTTTCTATAAACTTGAACGCCCAGAAAAGTTATATTCAAATTGAAGCAGAATCCGGACTATCTGTATTTTTAGATGGGGAATTTCAGGGAAAAACATCATCTGATGTTGGAGGATTGATTATTGATAATGTAATCCCAGGAAAACATACGTTGCGAATTATTAAAGATGGGTTTAATCCCCAAGAAGATATAATAACGGTTAAATCTGGTGAAGTATATCCTTATAATGTGGGAACATTTACACCAAAGATTAAAATATCAGAACACGGGGATGTGGCTAAAAATGAGCTTACAAGACAAGTAGGAAGCCTTAATTTACAATCATTACCAATTTCAATTACCATTTCTATTCCAGAATTAGGTATTAGTACTACAAAAACTAAGGATAAGTGGGATGCCGAAGGGATTCCTGTTGGTCATTATAATGCGGTTTTTAAATGGAATAATAAATCTTTACAAAAGCAAATTAAAATTGATAAGAATATTAGAAATGAATATTTTGTAAACATGATTGATGGCACTATTGAAGATCGTACACCAAGGTATAATAGTACAAGCGCTTTAAATTCACCGATTGAATTTAACGAAAATAAAAATTCAATTTCTTTAAAAGACCCACGTGATGGCAAGATTTATAATTGTATCCAAATTGGTACTCAAGTTTGGATGGCTGAAAATATTAATTACGATGGCGTTAGTGAATCTGCTTGTTATGATGATAAAGTAAGCAATTGCGAATTATATGGTAAACTATATACGTGGCATATTGCAAAAGAAGTATGTCCTACAGGTTGGCATTTGCCATCTTCAAGAGAATGGCAGACATTAATTAACTATCTTGGAGGCAACGAGGTAGCTGGTGGAAAAATAAAAGAAAAAGGAATAAGTCATTGGGCTTCTCCTAATGGCGGTGCAACTAATGAAAGTGGATTTACCGCTTTACCAAGCGGACATAAAGGCCCCAACGATGCATTAGGATTTAGTTGGATTGGAACAAGAACTGAATGGTGGAGTTCTACAGTAGCAGGAGGTGCTAATAGTGATATATGGAGTATTTGTTATACTGTGGGTAATGTTGATGGTGGAATAGGTAAGAGTGAAGAGATTAAATGGTATTATAATCCTGTTCGTTGTGTAAAGGACTAAGTGACATTTTGATTCAAATTTGTTTGGGGATAATTCACTTTGATAAATATAGTATAACTGGCGCTAACACGCAATAAAAAACATAGGGCAGAAAGTGCTAAATTTAAACGAAATAACAATTAATACATGGCTCGGTAGCTTGATAGGTAGGAGCTTTGAATTGCCCTACGTTTCTTATTGCCATCCGTTAGCAACTATTTGACAAACAAATGGATACAGTCAAATCAGAAAACAGAAATTTTTCCTTAATTATTGGAATTGGGATTTTTACTTGGATCTCAATCCTAAGCTTTGCAAACTTGATTGGAAGGATTATTCAAGAAATTTCTTTAAATCTTTCTTTAAACCCATCATTGATTTTTTGGACTATTGAAACAACAATCTTGATTATATGCATTTTAGGAATTCTATGGGCAATTAAGATTATTAATAAAAGTACAAAATCAGTTTTAATTCTATTTCGAAATGCTGTACTTGTTCTTTTAATAATTCAATCTTTAGGGTTCGCAGAGCCATTCATCAGCACGAGATTCTGGGATGGTGATTATTTAAAAAATATCAAAGTATTCAATGAACTGAGAAATGGAAATATCTTATATCAAATAGTATCCTCAATTTTAGATGTTATTAAACTAATTATAATTGCATTATTATTATTTAAAAAAAAGTAACAGTTGCTAACACGGACAATAAAGGTAAGTTGTATTGTCACGGTTTTTGCAAACCGCTCCGTCACGTTTATATACTTTGTAATGAAACGGGCACCCGGACAACGCTCCACTGAACGCAATAAACATCCTGCAACTGGACTAATTCCTGGCTTCGACCCACCTTATGCCGCGACACTGCGCCAGTGCCTTTTCAGAGCTTCATCTACCGGGACTATTTCCCGGCCGTCTATCAAATTTGTACCGCGACCGCGCCAGCTCTCAATAAACATTATGCCATGACAGGCAAAAAGTGCGCCATACCTGGTTTGCACCGTGACTACTACTGCCTAAAGAACCACATCCTGACCGGCTGGACTACTCAGCCAACGCTAACTACTTTTCACCGCCGGGCCGTTAGGTGTCAGGCAATAACTACTCTACAATGAAAGACATTCCCATGACAGAAGAGACAAAAGCACTAATTCTGCAAAATACTGAAACAAAAATTACCGAAACAACAAAGATTCTTGACGAATTACGCAGACTTCTGAAGACTACCGACGATATTCAATTATTTATGTCTCAGAACAACATCCACCTCAAGTTAGATAACCTAAAAAGCTTACTGGAATACAGGATGTTTATTGCGTTGTTAATTCTTGATTTGGCATCAGCAATGAGAATTTATTTAAATGCTAGATTTCATTATGAAGAACTTTATTCAGCTCGTCAAATAATCGTAATAATTAATGAGGGATTTAAAAAAATCTATAATTTCATTCAGAAGAATGAGAAAAGAGAAGAAATTATTAAACACAGGAAAGATTCATTTTGGATTAAAAATATTGGATCAATAATCGAAACGGATTTACCGTATCTGCAGCAAGAATATAAATCGTTGACAACTGAACTAGAAAATTATTTAAATACTAATTTTGATTCTATTAAGACGCAAAGAGATTTGTCTATCCATTATGATAGAAATCCAGCTAATGTATATGATATGCTTTTAAAATTAAATATCGAGGAAACATTTAAAAGAATGATACCATTTCTAGACATCCTAAACAAGATGTTCAAATTTACAGATCAGTTAATTTACGGTTATAAAGAAAAAACTTATAAAGAAAAAAATATACATAATAAGAATATTGATAGCATGATTTTAAAATTAGAAAGCTTTAAAAATGCTGAGAATAATGAAAATATCTCAAGTTTTCAAGATTTTCTCCGAAACCTAAAGAATATACTTCCAGATAACAAAAGCCAGAACAACTAACATGGACAATAAAGGTAAGTTGTATTGGCATACATTTTTGCAAAGAGCTCCTGAATGTAAGATAAATTAGTTAAAAAAGTTGCACCCGGACTCCCACAACTGCTCACAATTAAAATTCTGCACCTGGACTATTATGTGGCTTCGACCATCATTACACCGCGGCACTGCACCAGTGCCTGTTTTGTTGTTTCATATAGCGAGATTATTACCCGGCTGTCTATAGAAGTTGTACATCGACCACGACTTCACGTAAAAGAAATTGATTCCTGACGGCAAAAAGCATTTCGTTGAGCCTTTAAGCAAAATTGTCATCAGCATTGCAAGTATGTTAAAAATTTAAGAAATTAACGTACCTTACATAAACCCAACTAACAATATAAATTATGAAACTTGAAAAGATTTTAGATCAATTGAATTCATTTGAAAAAAATTCATTCTTAAAAACTATTTCCAGTTTAATTGATCAATCTCCTAAAAAAGCAAAAGAAATAGAAGCAATCCTATCCGAAACAGATAAGGATCTGAAAAATGTGGACAACATCAATATTGCAAAAGTCTTTGGTTTGCTGGAGGAAGAATTCTCAAATTTTATTAAATCTGAGGTGTTTGAAGCTGAATCTCAACTTGATATCCTAATAGATGTCTTAATTAGAGATGGAAATTGCATAATGTCAAGAGAATGGCTTAATGTGCTTTATGAGAGAGAAATCAAGGCTATTCAAATAAAAATTAAACAATTTGAAGTTGAACTAGCAAATGAAAAATCCGAAATTTCTGATAGAAGAAAAAGGGATTATATAATTTATAAAGAGTGCTTAAAAACAGCTTATCATAATGATCAACAACTAAGAAATCAGGAATGTAAGGTTTCACAAGATGAGCAATCTATTTTGGTGACACTTTCAAAAATGATGGGTTTATCACAAGAAGAAATTAAACTAATTAATTATCTGATAATAAAAATCAAAAAAGAAAATATTGAATCAATAATTAATGATCTTAAGAATATTGGAATTGTATTCTATTCAAAAAAGACGCTGAACGTATATGTTGCCGATGAAGTAGTCAGGGTATTAAGAAGAATAAGAGGTAAAGAAGTTGCAGATAAATACTTTAGACGCATATTAAAACTTTTGCGAGAACCACAGATTAATCTTATTGCAAAAAATCATAATATTAATTGGAAAGAATCCCTGGACCAAAAGATAAAATTGATAATTAAGGAAGGGATTGGTTTTTCTGATATCCTTATTAATGATATGCATAAAGAAGGTACAAAGGTTACCGAGAAAAAGATTGCAATAAATAATCTTATTGAGGAGGGCTTGAAAATATCAAAACTTAAAGGGGTAACTCTTGAGGATAAAGTCGAGAGTTTGATTGAATATTTTGATCAAGTTGAAAGGGACGACAAAGTTGGCATCTCAATTGACGGATATGAAAATTTATTAGTCGATATAGATCAATTTCTACCCAATTTCAAGAAAAGTATTAAAGAGACCTTTGAACTTCAGGAAGATGAAATAATGAAAAGTGCATACTTACTTGATTATAATATTAAACCAATTGACATTTTGGATTTATTATCTGATAAAGAAATAAAGGAATTTTCTGAAAAAGTAGGAGCAAAGATCAGAGGCAATCTTACATTAAACATTCTAGAAAAATATAAGGATTCGGAGAATCTTTATATTGAGAATTATAATTCCATAGCTTTAAGAGACCTCAACCAATTAAAAGAAAACGGTCTAAACATTAAAGAAGCTGATTTGGGAATCAAATTTGAAGACATTACTAAATTAATCTTTACTAAACTCGGATTCAATGTGGATGAAAAACTCAGAAAGAGTTTAAATACAACAAAGGACAAAATTGATATAATAATAAACTTATCACATAATAAGCTTATAATTATTGAATGTAAGACAATTAAGGAAGCTGGTTACAACAAATTTTCCTCAGTCTCGAGACAAATTAAATCCTATATAAAACTTGCTGAATCTAAGGGCTTTGAAGTACTAAAATCTCTTTTAATCGCACCTGACTTTAGTGCTGATTTTGAGAAAGAGTGTAGAGAAGAATATGAATTGAATCTATCTCTGATTACTGCCCAAACTCTTATTATTATTTTATCAGGATTTAAAAATACATCATTAAAAGAATTCCCTTATCAATTGCTCATGAAAGATGTGCTAATAAAAGAAGACTGGGTACTTAAAGCAATTAATAAATAACAAAATAACCTCCCAAATTCCCATTTGTCAATAAATTTAATAAGCATCAGTATATCAGCTATATACAATATCCTCAAGATGCAATATAAGGCCATTTACAGCCATTCTAAGCGACTTTCTATTCCCCTATAGTAGAATGCGTCATTGAAATGCAACAATGCCTTAAATTCCTTAATAGCAGGCAATTAAGGCATATTGCATAATATGTCCATAACATAACTATTTATATATCAGACTTATAACAAACAAACCATGAGCCTGGGATTTTGGTCCCGGGCTTTTTCATTTCTATTAATCACTAATCAAACTCTCATGAAAACACAACAAACAACAATCTCTGAAGTAAAACTAGTCTATAAGAGTAAGGTTAAAGCTGCAGATAGGCAGCAAATCAGGTGTTCAAAAGATGCATTTGACATATTTATGGTGAGTTGGGACCTGGATTCAATAGACCATGTTGAAGAATTCAAGTTACTACTCGTTAATAGGGTTAATTCAGTCCACCTTCGACCCGAGTATTTGGAACTACAGCGGACAGGCTTCTCGTCCTGGCTAAAGTTTAAATTAGTCGTTTCTGAGCAAATGCTTTCCCCGATCCGGATTTAAGGTATTTTTCAAAAGCAATCGCCCTATACTTATCTGAAAAGGCTAAATAAGTAACCAAAACTACAGGTCTTCTGGGTTTGGTATAAATGTTCTCACCCTTGTTGTGTCGATTTATTCTTTTCTCCAGATCAGCTGTGTGACCCGTATAATAGGTATTATCAGCACATTTAATGATATATACATATTCCATAATCAGCACGATTTAGTGGGCTCCGTCCACCGTAGCCCATAGAAGCTTTAGCGAAACAATAACTTATTTATAAAACAGTACTAATATAATAATAAGAAGGATATAAATGAAAAAGCCCTCCTTTGCTAAAGCTTCGGAGGGCGGAGGTGGGCCCAGCTGGGATCGAACCAGCGACCCCCTGATTATGAGTCAGGTGCTCTAACCATCTGAGCTATGGGCCCGAATTTTTTGTTGCAGGTTTCATGTTCCATGATGCAGGTTGTCAACACTCTATGAATCAGCTACCTTGCAACCCGCAACCTGTAACTTGCAACAGATTTTAAATCGGACTGCAATATTAGCTATTTGAATGTAATTTTCCAAGAATTTGAATAAAAGAATAAACAGATTATTCTTCGATGCGTTTAATGACATCTGTAAGCAGTCCAGTAACGTTTCCCGTGTTCCTGTTGAAAACGGAAATAACATCTTCCCAGGATACCGGAACCTCATCTTCCTTCCAGGAATCATAATCGGTACTCATGGCGATGGTGGCATATTGCAGACCGGCTTCATTGGCAAGGATCACCTCCGGTGCGGTAGACATGTTGATCAGGTCCGCCCCCCACAGCCTGAACATCTTCGACTCCGCCCTGGTAGAAAACCTTGGCCCCTCGATAGTGATTATAGTACCCCCGGCATGCATGCTATGACCTGCTTTCCCTGCGCAGTCAATAATAAGGTTCCTGAGATATTCACTGAAAGGATCAGCCATCGCAGTATGTTTCATATCTCCGGGCTCAAAGCTGTCGAAGAAAGTGACCTTGCGGTGACGGGTGAAATCGATGAACTGGTCGGGCACGACAAGATCGCCTCTGCGTATATCTTCCCTGAGACTGCCGCAGGCCGTTGTGGTGATGATATATTTACAGCCGGATTCTTTCAGTGCATATATGTTAGCCCTGTTATTCACTTCTGTGGGCGGAATGGTATGTGAATGTCCGTGACGGGAAATGATATAAACCTCATTACCGCCAATGGTTCCGCATACAACAGGTGATGATGGCTGCCCATAAGGAGTATCCATTGTTTTTTCTGTGGCCGATTTTAATATCTCCGGGTTCTCCAGTCCGGAACCCCCAATTATTCCTATCCTGGTCATTTCAGCTTCTTGAGATACTCCATTAAAACATTAACCGCTTCATCCATGTCGTGACCGAATGTAAGAATACCGGCCCTGTCGCCGGCCATTATTATGATTCTCTTTTCAATGACATCAGGATCCTGGAAAAGCCTCAGGATGTCCTGGGCAAGTCCTAAGGAACCATAATCCATCGAAGGATTGGTTGTAGGCACTTTATGGATCAGCTCATTCCATAGATCGATATTGTGAACATGCACCACAGCATTTGTATCCGGATCCGATAAATATATTGCTGCATGAGTAAGTGATTCTGATGATGCCTTGAGCGGACCCAGGCACTGAACCGCATTGTCGGCTATGTTGAATGAATTGACTTTTACATAGTGTCCCGGTTCCAGCTCTGGTATCTCGCCGGTTGCCGAACCGGTAATAATAAACTGGTTACCCCCTATTATTCTCATACTTATATTCCCGAATCCCACACCGTTTTCATATGCACCTATAAGATCCATATTGAAAAGGATTTCCCTCCAGTAATTGATTATTTCGTACTGTTCGTCGGAGATCACCGGACCAGACTGGTTCCAGTGGCAATTGAATTTTACTACTCCATCCATTTTTATTTTAATTTATCTGAGAACATTTCCTTAATATCTTTTTCCGAAGCTTTGCAAATACCTTTTTCCGTTATCAGTCCGGATACCAATCTGGCCGGAGTTATGTCGAATCCGTAATTTGATGCCCTTGTGTCTTCAGGGCATATCCTTACTGTCTGTATCTCACCCCTTGCCATACCTGTCATGTGAGTCACCTCATCCTGATTTCTTTCCTCAACAGGGATCTCTTTTAAACCGTCACGAATACTGAAATCTATTGATGTTGAGGGAAGGGCAACATAAAAAGGTATTTTATTGTCCCGTGCAGCCAGCGCTTTAAGATAGGTCCCTATTTTATTGGCAACATCGCCCCGCCGTGTTGTCCGGTCACTCCCAACAAGTACCATATCAACCAATCCCTTCTGCATCAGAAGGCCTCCTGTGTTGTCGGCAACAAGGGTATAGGGGACATTGTTTTGTCCGAGCTCCCATGCTGTAAGCTTTGCCCCCTGGTTTCGCGGACGTGTTTCATCAACCCATACATGCACCTTAATGCCTTTCTCATGGGCCATATATATCGGGGCAGTGGCGGTTCCGTAATCGATACATGCCAGCCAGCCGGCATTACAGTGGGTAAGAATATTTACAGGTTCTCCTTCCTTGCGTGTGCTTATCTCTTCTATGAGCTTTAAACCATGATTGCCTATCTGCATGCAGTTGTCAACCTCTTTATCGCAAATTTCCAGGGCTGCCTTCCGTGCCTTATCCTGGATGGTTGACAGCGAGTGATGTTCCCCGTTCGTCTTTTTCATTACATAATCCACTGCCCAGGACAGGTTGACAGCTGTTGGCCGGCATGATACAAGATAACGGGCTGCATTGGAAAGATGATCATGTATGTTTGTAGCCGGATTTACCTCGAGAGTAGCAAAGTACACCCCAAACGCTGCTGCAGCTCCGATTAACGGGGCACCCCTTACCGTCATGTCATCAATGGCGTTAAAGATATCTTCAACAGAACGCAGCTCTTTTATTTCAAATAAGAAGGGTAGCTTCTGCTGATCAATGACCTTTACAACAGAAGGGTCATCATCATCAAGCCAGATACTGTGATAATACTTGTCTCCTGCCTTCATCTTTCTATAGTATGAATGCTATGGAAGAAATTTAACCATCAAAATTAATAAATAACCATGGTTAGATGAAATTTACTTTCAAAAAATACGTGTCAGCTATATTTTGTATGAAATTACACAGGGGACCTGAGAAACGACTTAGAGACTCAGGGACAATAGCCCCTGACCGCAAGACCCTAAAACAAACCAACCCGGAGTAATTTTACAAAGGAACATAACCAGTGTTTCGAATAATCGACCAGATGATTCGAAATATTTGATCTCATTTTTTTATTTATTATATTTGGAAGCACTTACAGGGTGACGGAAAAATCTGGTATATGATTAATAAAGAAGAGTTTAGGAAGAAGATTATACTTGCGGCCGGACGTATCTTCAGCCATTATGGCTTTAAGAAGACCACGATGGAAGAGATAGCCAGCTCGTTGAAAATGGGAAAAAGTTCCATATACTACTATTACCGGAGCAAGGAGGATATTTTCGAAGCCGTGATTATGTATGAAGCTAACATCCTTAGAAATGAGCTCACTACAGCGATCAAGGCTGTAGAATCGCCCATAGATAAAATGCGTGACTACGTTTTTGTAAGGATGAAAGCGTTCGAAAAACTTTCGAATTATTACAATGCCATATTTGACAAGAATCTCGATCATTTTGACTTTGTGGAAAAGATAAGGTCAAAATACGACAGGGAAGAGCTTGCCATCCTGCGTCTTATAATCTATGACGGTGCCAGGAAAAATGTTTTCAATGTTGAAAACAGCGAATATACAGCTATGGCTGTGCAAACCACTTTGAAAGGTCTGGAAGTACCGCTTTTCTGGAAAAGGAAGGAAGATCACATCGAGCAGAGGCTGAATGCTATACTCGATGTACTGTTCTACGGTATTGTAAAAAAAGACTGATCACCGTTTTATTACAGCTCTCTTTTTCTTCTTAAGACTTATTATCAGTCCCACGATTCCCATAATCACAAACGGTATACTGAGTAGCTGACCCATATTGAGCGCCATGTGTGTCTCGAAAGCAACCTGTGGCTCCTTGACAAATTCAATAAAGAAACGGGCTGTAAATACAAGGATACAGAGAAGGCTGATAAGAAGTCCCTGTATATGTTCTCCTTTCTTCCTCCAGTAGATCCTGTAAAGGATTATAAATATTATGAGATAGGCCAGCGCTTCATATATCTGGGTGGGATGCTTGGGAGCGACCTCATGATTTCTCAGGAACACGAATCCCCAGGGAAGTGTTGTTTCCACACCATATATCTCGGAGTTCATCAGGTTTCCCATCCTGATAAAGAATCCTGAAAGGGGAACAACAATGGCTATGCGATCGAGTATCCATATATAATCTTTTTTCTCTTTTCTCGAGAAGATCCAGAGAACGATAAGTATGCCTATTGCCGCACCATGACTTGCAAGTCCGCCATGCCATATCATCAGTATTTCCAGCGGATGTTTCAGATAGAAGCCAGGTTCATAGAAGAGGCAGTGCCCCAGCCTTGCCCCGACAATAACACCTATTGCCATATAGATGGTAAGTCTGTCGAGAACATCTTCACCAAGGTTTTCATTTTTAAAGATCCTGTGCATCACAAGATAACTGAACAGGAATGCCAGGGCAAAAAGAAGACCGTACCAACGAACAGCAAAGGAACCGATACGGAAGATTTCAGGATTCACATCCCAGGGAATAATGAGTAAATGCATAATTATCCTGTATATATTGATGTCAAAGGTAAAAAATATTATTATTGATCATTCTAAAATGATATAATTAGCAAAAGCGTTTTAGTTCATTATAGAAATGAATCTTTAAAAAATGATGTAAGTTTGTAGGTCGTTAACAACGGGTTTTTTATGAAGAAGAGTATCTCACGTCATCTAATATTTGTATCAGCTCTCTCTTTGCTTATCGGCTCCTGTGCAAAGATAAGCGCTCCTTCGGGAGGGCCCAGGGACAAGCTTCCCCCGGTTGTATTAAGCAGCGAGCCTGTTTATGGCGCGAGGAATTTCCACGGGAGTAAAGTGGAGATATTCTTTAATGAATATGTTGTTCTCAATAATATCAATGAGAAATTCCTGGTATCACCTCCTATGAAGAATAAGCCGGTAGTGAGCATAAAGAATAAGAGTGTTGTTGTAAGATATGAAGATAAGCTGAAGGACAGCACCACATATACTTTTAATTTTCAGGATGCCATACGGGATCTTAACGAGGGCAATGTGCTCAATAACTACGAATTTGTATTTTCAACCGGACCTGTTCTTGATTCTCTTTCAGTTACAGGGAATGTATACAATGCCTTTACACTCGATCCTCCTGAGAAGATCCAGTTATTGCTTTACCGGAACCTGGACGATTCAGCTGTTATCAGGGATATCCCCGATTATATGTCGATGGCCGATATGTACGGCTATTTCAGGATAAATAATCTTCGTCCCGGAATATACCGGTTATATGCCCTTAACGACGGGAACAACAGCAAAACCTACGATCGTCCGGAAGAAGATTTTGCTTTCATGGATACGGTGATCAATGTAACTCCTGCAAAGAATTACATGCCTGAGGTGAAAGACTCTGCCGGAACACGTGATGCATTGATCAGGGTAGGTGTAGCAGCCGGGCAGAAAAAAGCAACTGTTCAGGCAGTAAAGCCTCCTCCCAAAAAAGGGGTATATCAGCTGTATAGCTTTGTGGCACTGAAAAAACAACATTACCTCGAGGGTTCTTCACGCGACATGAAATACAGGCTTAATTATATACTTTCCTTACCTCCCGATACCATGAAATTCAGGTTCTCAATACCCGGTGAGGATGAAGGAAAGTATATTATTGAGAATAATGTTAACAGGGATACCATTCAGGTCTGGCTGACCGACAGCAGCCTTTACTCTCAACCAACAATCACATCAGTAGTAAGTTATCCTTTTACAGATACTCTTGGTATAACAGCGTATAAGACAGACACCATACCAATGAGATTTACCGAGCCCCGTACCGGGAGGTTCGCAAGAATAACAAAGAAACCCCTGGTTCTCAGTTCCGATGTAAAGGGAGGAACGCTTAAACCCGGGCAGACAATTTTCTTTAGTATACCTACACCTTTCAGACAACCAGACACTTCGCTTATAAGGCTTTACAGGTTGGATGGAGCAAACAGGGAAAATGTGCCGTATAAGCTGGTACCCGACAGCATGAAGCTGAATGGATACCGGCTGCTTGCAAGTATTATTGCAGGGCAACAGTACCTTTTTATCGCCGATTCTGCTTCATTTGGAGATATTTATAATGAAAGCATTGATTCCACTGCCATTAAGTTTTCAGTCAGGAAAGCTGATTCATACAGTAAACTGACCTTTGACATAAAGAATTGTAATTCCCCGTGCATAATACAGCTTCTCGACAAAGCGGAAAAGCTTATTCAACAAAAGTATATAAAGAATGACGGGAAGGTTGATTTTGAATTGCTCGATCCGGGCGTGTACCGGGCTAAGGTTATCTATGACCTTAATGATGACGGGAAATGGACGACCGGCGATTTCCTGGCTCACAGGCAGCCTGAACCGGTCTCTTACTATAAGGATCAGGTTGAACTGAAAACAGGCTGGGACCTGGAACAGACCTGGGATATATCAATCAGGCATTTTAAGGAAAACAAATTGAGGAATATACCAAAACAGAAAAAGTAAAGATGCCGGCTGGCTGAATCCGCCCGGGCAATAGAACCGGCAGGAAAAATATTTCAAAACCTTATCATTATTTAGTAAAAATTATTTCTAGGAATAGTGAGAAAAATTTTGTATTTTTGGTTCTTTGAGTTCCGAAGTAACTGGCAGTAAAAAAATGAAAACGGCAGAAGTAAGGAAAATAGAAACAGAAAAGGATTATCCCGGCATGCAAGTTATTTCAGATGAGATGGATAAGCTGAAAGAGAGACTGCACATTGATACTCTGAACTGGAAAGACTACAATTATAAGCCTGATGTATCACTTGCTATTGCTTACAGCGACAGGGAGATCTTCCTTAAATATTATGTTACGGAAGATTATTGTAAAGCGGAAAAGACAAAGACCAATGAGATGGTATGTGAGGATTCCTGCGTTGAATTTTTTGTTTCGCCGGAAGATGATGGTATTTATTACAACCTCGAGTTTAATGCAATCGGTACCTGCCTGCTCGGAACAGGAACCGGCCGCGAGAACAGCACAAGGGCAAATCCTGAAATAATATCCAGGATACGCCGCCTGGCATCTGCAGGTGAGAGACCATTTGGGGAGGTAAAGGGGAAGCATTCATGGACACTTACCCTGGCTGTACCTCTTGATGTCTTTTTTCATCATCATATAAAGGAACTGAAGGGAAAAACCTTCAGGGCTAATTTTTATAAATGCGGTGATATGCTTTCGGTGCCTCATTATATAACATGGAATCCTGTGGGCACTGAAAACCCTGATTATCACCGACCAGAATATTTTGGCTTGCTTAGGTTTATTTGACCCCCAATTTCCTCCCTTTTTAAGGGGGGGATATTGGGGAAATTGATAGGAATCAATACAAAAACAAGAGAATATGACAAAAGGAAATGCACTAATCGGACAGTCGGGCGGACCTACTACAGTAATTAATTCGAGCCTGGCTGGAGTTATTGAGACAGCACTTGCCTCATCCTTCATAGGGGAGATATACGGAATGCATTTTGGCATTGAGGGCCTTATGCATGAATGGCTGTTTGATCTCGGAAGTCAATCACGAAAGGTGATTGAGGGACTGAAGCATACCCCGTCATCGGCACTCGGTTCCTCCAGGCATAAGGTGCAGGATAATGATCTGCCAGTGATCCTGGGCGTCCTGAAAAAGTATAATATAAGGTATCTCTTCCTGATAGGAGGTAATGATACGATGGATACAATACACAGGGTTGAGGAATATTGCCGGCTCAACAACTACGAATTATCCGGAATAGGGATTCCCAAAACCGTAGATAATGATCTTTATGGTACCGATCATACA
Source organism: uncultured Rikenellaceae bacterium (assembly GCA_964472085.1). GTDB lineage: Bacteria > Bacteroidota > Bacteroidia > Bacteroidales > VadinHA17 > LD21. The sequence goes on from CAYYIW010000055.1 coordinate 14,149, forward strand.
CCGGGATTTCCTTCAGCTGCACGTTCAAACATTCTGAACGTGATGCAGGCCGGGATCCTGGCCCGCGATATGCAAAAGGTTGATCAATTTGTTATTTATCAGACCATTGGCCGTGATGCCGGATGGCTTGCTGCAGCCACAGCCATGGCCAGGAAAGAAGAGGATGATGCGCCGCATCTTATTTATGCACCGGAATTTCATTTTGATGATGACAGCTATCTTAAGGAAGTTGAGAAGTGTATTAAGGAATATGGCTGGGTATCGATCGTTTGTGGTGAAGGGTTGAAATATGCTGATGGCACACCTGTCAGCGCGGCCACAAAAAAAGATAAATTCAATAACACGGAATTTGGTGCTATGGGAGGCGCCAGTGTCGGGTTCAGTCTTCATAAGAAAATATCCGAGGCATTCGGATACCGTGGTGAATTCCAGATAACGGAATCGCTTATTATGAGTGACTATGTGAGGGCATCAGCCGTTGATTTTGATGAGGCATACAGGTGCGGAGCAGAGGCTATGCGTCTTGCTGAGAAAGGAGAATCGGGTTACATGGTAACCATTAACAGGATCTCAAATGATCCTTATTCAATAGAATTTGGCAAGGTTCCGCTAAAAGATGTGGCGGTATCTGCAAAGCCAATGCCGAAAGAATATTTCAACAAGGAAGGAAACTTCGTATCTCCGGAATTTATAAAATATATGAAACCGCTGGCAGGAGACCTTCCGGAGTTTGTGCGTCTTGAAAAAAAATTTGCCAAAAGATAAAATCATTTAAACATGAACAAAAGATTTAATAAAGTTGCACTGTCAATAAATGCCCATCCCGATGATGCTGAAGCATGGAATGCCGGTGCACTTAAACTACTAAAAGACAAAGGGTATAAAATTGTTATTGCGACCATGACGTCAGGAGACATGGGTGGTTGTAACATGACCATGGAAGAAACGGCCACGATTCGTGTTGAGGAAGCCAGGAAAGCGGCAGCAGTACTTGATGCAGAATACTACATGTTGGGAGGGACTGACGGTTTTCTTTTTGACAGCAGGGAGATAAGACTTAAGACAATATCTCTAATGAGGCAAGTAAAAGCAGGAGTAGTGTTTACTCATCTCAATAATGATTATCACTCCGATCATCGCACCACGTCTAATATAGTAGAGGCAGCTGCAATGATATCTTCTCTCGACACTGTTCCTGTCGACGAAGAACCGCTGGAGATAACTCCACTCCTGTATCATTCATCACCTCTCACCCTGTCTGATCCGCTGGGCTCCAGTATAGTACCACCTCATTTTTATGTTAACGTCACCTCTGTGATAGAGACAAAGAAAAAAATGCTTGAATACCATGTATCACAGATCGATCTTATGAAGCATATGCATAAGATTGATGATTTCTTCGGGTATGTGCTTGAAGGAAACCGTAACTACGGAAAGATGGCCGGAGTGGAATATGCAGAGGTATACTGGCAGCATCTTGGAGGCGGATTTCAGAAAGAACCACAGGTTCAGAACGATCTATCAGAATTTCTTATTAATAAAATGTCATAGCTATGAACTTAAATGAAGAAAAGTATAACAGGTATGCACTTGTAAGGGAAATGATGGAAACCCCGGGTATCATCAGGAAATTTGATCCGGAGGCTTCATCAAAATTCGTGACGGCTGTAAAGTCAAAAAAAGGATTATTCCTTACAGGGGAAGGCAGCAGCAGGATTTTCCCTGCCAAGAGAGCTATTACCGCCACGCTGGCAAAGAAATTTGAACTACCTATTTTAACTGAAGGAGGAACACAGGCTGAAGAGTACAATCTGGGAGATTTTGCAGTATTTGCTGCTTCCAATTCGGGACAGACAAAAGAGGTGGTTCGTCTTTCAACAAAGCTGAAGAAAGAAGGCCATAAGGCAGTATTCGGACTTACTGCAAACCACAACACCAAACTTGAAGAGCTGGCAAACGATACCCACGTGCTGATATGTGGCAAGGAAGATGCTGTTGCTGCAACTAAATCAGTAATTGAACAGGGATTGTTCTATGATGCCCTGCTCAGGAAAGTGAGGGGTGAGAAGATGGAAGGATTGAAGGATCTTGCAGACAAAACAGAAAAAGCACTGACTCTGAAAATCGATCCCGCAGTAACTGCTATCATAAGGGATGCCAGTATTATTTATTTTGCAGGAAGGAACAACGGCGTTGCTGAAGAGCTTGCTCTTAAGACCAACGAGATAACCAGGAAAAAATCAGCTTATCTCGAAGGGACATTTGCTGTTCATGGTATAGAAGAGGTAATGGATAAAAGTGAGGTGGTAATATGGATGAATCCGTTCCCTGAAGAGGAACAGAAATTCAAGGAATGCCTTGTTGACGGTGTAGGACTCAATATCGTTGCCGTATCTACAAGAAAGACCATCTTCCCTACAATAATAATTCCGGATGGCGGGGAATACGCCGAGTATGTCCAGCTTGCAGCAGGTTGGAATATACTGGTTGAAACAGGTGTGTCGCTGAACATAAATCTCGATAAACCGACAAGAGCCAGAAAAGTAGGGAATGAGTATATTCCCGAATAATTGAAGAGGCTGTCTCGAAAGTCATATTTAACCGCTAAGTACGCAAAGAAGGCGCAAAGAACACAAAGATAAAGCTTTAAAATAAAACACTTTGCGAACTCTGCGTATTATCTATGCGCACTCTGCGGTTAAGAATTTTTTGCTTTTAAGACAGCCTCTTCTGTAATTATATTTGCAATAAAACCATAATCATTCTAAAATCCATTTGTAATAATTATATTTACGATATATAAAAATCTTATTTCTAAAATAGATGGCAAAGAAAGAGGTTGCAGTAGGCATTGATTTAGGCGGTACAAATACTGTATTCGGATTTGTTGACCGTGCCGGCAATATCCTTGGAGAGGATTCTTTAAAAACGGCTCAGTATGAAGAAATTGAAGTGTTTGTGGCGGCATTGTATGAAAAAATAATGGTTACAGGTCAGAAAATAGGTAATGGGATTGAAGTTATCGGTTTTGGTATTGGTGCTCCCATGGGTAATATTAATATGGGGACGATAGAGCACGCGGCGGGTCTCCCCTGGAAAGGAATTGTCCCTCTTGCCGATATTTTCAAAAGACACACTTCATTGCCTGTTATCGTTACTAATGATGCCAATGCAGCTGCTGTTGGCGAGATGATCTATGGCGGTGCAAAGGATATGAAGAATTTTGTGGTAATAACTCTTGGTACAGGACTTGGAAGCGGCTTTGTTGTTGATGGGAAACTTGTTTATGGTCATGATGGTTTTGCAGGTGAGATAGGTCATACTGCCATACGTCCGGGAGAATCGAACCGTGAGTGTGGTTGTGGAAGAAAGGGATGTCTTGAGACATATGTATCTGCCACCGGGCTTAAGCGTTCATTGCTTAAGATCATGGCCGACAGCAACAAACCCAGTGAACTGAGAAAATTCAGCTTCGAAGACCTCGATGCGGAGAAAATACACAATGCAGCAAAGAAAGGAGATTATATAGCCAAGAGAGCATTTACCCATACCGGAAGAATGCTGGGCTTCAAGCTGGCCGATGTTGTGGCTCATACTAACCCGGAAGCCATATTCCTTTTTGGTGGGCTTGCCCTGGCAAAAGATCTTATTTTTGAGCCTGCCAAAGAATACATGGAAGAAAACCTGTTAAGCATATATAAAGGTAAAGTCAAGCTTCTTGCATCTCAGTTGAGTACTCAGAATGCCGCGGTACTGGGCGCAAGTTCGCTTATCTGGTCAGACAGGGAATCGTGATTAGTCAATTAATATCTGGTGATATGGCCAATTTCGGAGAGATACTGAATTATATTCTCGGAGTTGTATTTATTATTATTGTCTTTGCACTGGCATATGCTTATCTCAAACCACACCGGCTTCATAAGAGGAGGAAGGTTTCGACACTGTTACTAAAGTCGAGCTATCTGCTCTACCTGCTCGTCCTGCTCATTATCATATACCTTTCGGCACTTGTAAGGGGAGGACTTGAAACGGTCTTTTTCGGTGTGGAGTTCTTTGCATTCCTGGTCGTATTATTTGTTCCTACCATAGGGATCTTTGCCAGGAAGCTGGGACAGTTCAGTAAAAAGAGAGACGGATATAATTATTTTTTCACGGTTGTTAACATGTTATCGATAGTGGCTATTCTTTTGATGTATCTCATTTGAAGGCCGGCCTTTTGAATACAGTTTGATTAAAATATTGGATTATTGACCCGGCGCTAAATATCAAATCGTAACTTTGATGTATAATTTAAACATCTGAAATATGATCCGGGAACGATTGATTGGTTATATTGAAGAGAGTATCAGGCAAAACTGGGATATAGAAGCTCTTTCGAACTACAGGGAAATTGGCTTTTCCTATAAAGAGATTGCCGGTAAGATACTTAAACTGCACATATTATTCAGGGATTCAGGTATTAAAGAGGAAGATAAGATTGCTCTCGTCGGACGCAACTCGGCAAACTGGTGTATTATCTACCTCGCTGCTATTACCTATGGAGCGGTTATCGTTCCTGTACTTCCCGATTTCAAGCCGGAAGACCTTACAAATATTATCAACCATAGCGATTCCAGGCTTCTGTTTGTAGATGATAAGATATATGAATCTTTGTCTGTGGATAAGCTGCCTGAAATACAGGGGACTTTTTCAGCTGATACTTTTGCCCTTATAACATCAGGTAATGATAAGGTGAAGGCTGCATACAATTCCCTTGATGAGAGATATGACAAGACTTATCCTGAACTGAAAAAGGAGGATATCAGGTTCTCGGATATAACCAATGATAAACTGGCTGTTATAAGTTATACATCGGGCACAACAGGTTTTTCCAAAGGTGTTATGTTGTCTCATAACAGCCTGGCAAGCAATGTCAGGTTTGCACAGAATAATATGCCTCTTAAACCAGGTGATCCTCTTGTCTCTTTTCTTCCGCTTGCCCATACATACGGATGTGCATTCGAGTTCCTCTTCCCTTTTACTTTCGGTTGTCATATTACCATTCTGTCCAAGACTCCTTCTCCACAGATTATAGTACAGGCTTTCAAGGAAATTAAACCCAGGCTTATTCTCTCGGTGCCTTTAGTGATTGAAAAGATATTCAAGAAACAATTGCTTCCTGTTATCAATAAGCCGGCTATGAAAGTCCTGCTTGCTGTTCCGGGAATCAACAGTATATTGCACAAGAAAATAAATAATACTCTCACCGAGACATTTGGAGGAAGGTTCCATGAGATCGTCATAGGAGGTGCTGCTTTCAATGCCGATGCAGAGAAATTCTTTAAGAAGATTGGATTCCGGTTTACTGTTGGTTACGGTATGACGGAATGTGGTCCTCTGATCAGCTATGCCTCCTGGGATACTACCAAACAGGGAGCATCAGGACGTGCGGTTGATACACTTGAAGTGACGATCGATTCTGATGATCCTGAAAAGACTGTGGGAGAGATAATACTGAGGGGAGAAAATGTGATGCTCGGATATTATAAGAATGAAAAAGCCACAAAGGAGATGATTGACGGGGATGGATGGATGCATACGGGAGACCTGGGGATCATTGATAAGGAAGGGAATATCTTTATAAGAGGACGTAGCAAGAGTATGATACTGGGGCCCTCGGGCAAGAATATATACCCGGAAGAAATCGAATCGGTAATAAACAACAAAAACTATATCACGGAATCCGTTGTCATATCCGAGGATAATAAGCTTATTGCTCTTATCTATCCCGATTTTGAGATGATGAAGAAAGATAATATATCTGAAGAGCGGTTAATGCCAATCCTCGACCAGGCCAGGAAAGAGGTGAATGAAAGGCTGCCGGAATTCATGGCTGTTAGTAAGTTCAGGATCCATAGCGAGGAGTTTGCCAAAACCCCCAAGAGAAGTATTAAGAGATTTCTTTATACTAAGGAATAATCAGAGCCATATGGATTTATACGTAGTTATTGTAGCAGGAGGTAGCGGAAAAAGGATGGGAGCTGATATCCCGAAACAGTTCCTTGATCTGGCAGGACGACCTGTGCTGATGCATACCATCGAAAGGTTCAAGGCATTCGATAAGTCTGCGGAGATCATAACCGTACTTCCGGAAAACCAGTTGAGATATTGGATAGATCTTCAAAAGAAGTACTCATTTGATGTTCATCATACCCTTGTTAAGGGAGGCTCTCACAGGTTCATTTCGGTAAGGAACGGGCTCAAATTTGTAAATACGCCCTCCCTGGTGGCCATTCACGACGGTGTCAGGCCTTTTGTTAGTATTGATACCATAAAAAGATGTTTCGAGACAGCTGAGAAATATGGAAATGCAATCCCGGCTGTAGCTCCCTCCGATTCTCTCAGGTTAATTACCGGGGAGGGAAGCAAACCCGTTAACAGGATGCAGGTTAGACAGATTCAAACCCCGCAGGTATTCAAAAGCGAGCTGATAAAAGAAGCGTATAAGCAGGATTATGTAACTGAATTTACCGATGATGCAACTGTGCTTGAAAAGACAGGTGAGAAAATTAATATCGTGGAAGGCAACCGCGAGAATATTAAGATAACTAATCCTGAGGACCTTCTAATTTCTTCAGCCCTGTTGCCTTCAATATCGTGACGGGCCTTGGATTGATATGTGAGGGACAGATTAAGGTACAATATGTTTGAAAAGACGGTTTTTAATTATAAAGGGCTGGAAGTGCGGGTATCCGATCATGCCAATGACGGTATCCTCGACATACTTAATCATGCAGTACAGGGCTCGGAAGGTGGATTGCGTTTTTCTCTCCTTAATATAGCTCCTCGTATTGCTGCCTATAACGACCAGATAAGATTTGTTTCACTCTATAAGAAGAATCATATAACAGGGACTGTCGGTGCATGCTTCCGGATATCAGGGCAGGGTCCGCTTCGTTATCCAACATCATATATCCGTTACCTGGCTTTCCATTCCCTTTACCAGTCCGACATAAGAAGAAAAAGAAGACCTAAAGCGGCGATACGCCAGGAAAAGGATGAAAATTTCAAGAAAAAGACACTGGAGATATTCAGCAAGCCTCATATGCTTGAACTGGATAATGTGTTTGAAGGGGATAAACATGTGATGTATGCCTTCCTGGAAAGCATGAATGAGAGATCGAGAAACATTGTAAGCCAGGCGGGATACGATTATATACGATCGTTTCTAACAGTAGCTTTCAGCAGGATATCTCCTTCAAGAGATCCGCGTGTATCAAAGCTCGGGAGTGATGAAAAGAAAAGGATGGAATCCCTTCTGCTCGATTATTATCGCGATTATTCATTTTTCAGCACCGATTATGTATTTTATGGTGACAGGTATTATGTGCTAAAGGAAGAAGATGAAATTATTGCCGGAGTTAGTGCCATACCGTCAGCTTATAAGGTTTATGATATCCCGGGGGTGTGGGGCTGGGTTATCATGAAAGTTCTCCCCAGGATGCCTTTCTTCCGTCGCTTGTTCAGTCCCGGTGAGTTTCGTTACCTGGTCTTTGATGCTATATATTGTTTGAAGGGAAGGGAGAAGATGCTTGCTACCCTGTTTGAATCGGTGTGTGCTGCCGAAGGTTTTAACACAGGACTTACCTGGCTGGATGACAGGGGGAAGCTATTCGATAAGATAAGGGGAGAGGTAAATATGGGACCTCTTAACAGGATGCTCAATGCCAAACCCGGACTGGTTTTTGCCAGGTTTATTAACCTGACTGAAAAGGAGAAAGAGGCATTCTATAACGCTCCGGCATACATTTCGGGATTCGACTTCTCCTGATCCTGAATTAATACAATCTTTAACTGTCCGGATTGAATAGTTATGTATTTTTGAAATTTTCGAGAGTGTATCAAAAGTTTAAATCCATTAACCACAAAGTTACAAAAAGGGTTCACAAAGCCCGCCCGGACGAAGTCCATTCGGACGGAGACACAAAGACTTTATTGTCATGGTTTTACCTTTGTGCTCTTCGTGTGACCTTCGTGTCCTTCGTGGTTAAAAATAATCTTTAATCCAGTCTCGAAAATACAGACAAACATATATAAGTAATTATGAATACCTTATTGCCTTGTAAAGATTTTCATTATTAATCCATTCCTCTCATATTAATAAACAAATGAATAAATTAAATATCCATTATTTTCAGCATGTACCTTTTGAAGATCCGGGAAGTATTATAGAATGGGCATCATCAAACGGTCACAATCTGACATCAACAAAATTCTATGGTACTATTGTCTATCCCGAGCTGACAGATATTGACTGGCTCATCATAATGGGAGGTCCTATGAGTGTTAATGATGAGGATAAATTTCCATGGCTGGCTGAGGAAAAGAGATATATAAGAAGGGCAATTGATTCGGGTAAGACGGTACTGGGCATTTGTCTCGGATCTCAGCTTATCTCAAATGCCCTGGGTGCAAGCGTCTACAGGAATGCCGAGACGGAGATCGGCTGGTATGATGTAACCCTGCAACCGGCGGCAAAGTCGTCCGGACTGTTCGGGCATCTTGATGAGAGATGGAAAGTATTTCACTGGCATGGAGACACTTTTGATCTCCCGGAAGGAGCAATACACCTGGCCGGATCGGCAGGATGCAGGAACCAGGCTTATTTATATGGCACCAGGGTGCTTGCTCTGCAATTTCATCCCGAGCCTACAGTAAGCCTTTTGCAGAAAATGGTTGATAACGGGCAGGATGAACTGATCCCGGGAAAGTACATTATGACCAGCAGGGAAGAACTCATAAATGAATCGCTGGCAGAATCTGTAAAGAAAGGTCTTTTTATTCTTCTTGACAGGTTTCAGGGACAGGAGGAAGATATCAGAACTGGTGAAGGTAGCCCATAGTGACTGTTCCGGCACCGGTATTATTGGTCCCGTTGGCCTTGTCTTTCTGGATATGAATAAAACCATAGTTACCTCCTCCTTCAATAAACAGTTTTCCCGATCTCATAGCGATATCGAAGCCAAGAGCTCCCTGTCCTCCTACATTCATCCTGTGAACATCGGAGTTTATATTTTCTGTATGGTCAAAGGACTGTGGCCCGACCGTAGTCGGGACCTGGGCCTCCTGAAACACATCATCGACGGAAACAGTACCATTCTTATCTATATATATTGTACTTGTACCGGCTGTTATGTTTTTAGCATTCAGCAATATTCCCAGGTAAGGACCGGCCTGCATATAAAAATGTACACCCCTGACAAGGTTGATGGTAGCTTTAGCCATAACAGGTACTTCAAGGTAGTTGAGAATAGCATAGCTCTTTATATCAGCATACATATATTCATCGGGAGTTGCTCCAAAAAGGGGAAGGATCTGCCAGAGCAACTGCATCTCCGGGGGAACCGGCAATGCCTGGAGCCCGAATCTTTTTCCTCCCTGCGATGAGTAATTGATCTCGGAACGGATTCCAAACCAGTTGTCTGACTGGAACTCGGCAACGATACCACCATAAAATCCTATCCTTGATGAATATCCTTCGCTGAGAGGAGTGGTAACAGAACCGGCTGTCAGGTTTGGTATTCCAAAACCGGCTTTTATCCCGATAAAGTGTGTGACAGATTGTGCATGGGAAGAAATGAAGCAACAAAAAGCCATTATGAGTACGATCAGAATCTCTTTTATTTTCATACTTCAGGCTTTAGGTTAGTGATTATATCTGATAAAAAAGCGCATTCATTCTTATAGCCCCTGTTTGAGACTAAATAGTGGGTTGTACTGGATTCGAACCAGTGACCCCTACCCTGTCAAGGTAATGCTCTAAACCAACTGAGCTAAC
>CAYYIW010000056.1:0-19251 GCA_964472085.1 uncultured Rikenellaceae bacterium
GTTCCCAATGGAACCATGAAAATGTGGAACTTTACCATACGTGTCAAGGCCAGTGTTCTTGGTGATCTGAAATACGAGCGCAGGAAGGATTTCCACGATACATATTAATGATAAAAAAAGAGGGTGACATCTAGACACCCTCTTTTAAGCTATACTTAGTGTATTATTCTGCTATAATCTCAAAATCAACCTCAACTTTAACATCCCTGTGGAGTCTGATGACAGCTTTGTAATTCCCTACTTCCTTGATCTGATCTTCAGGAAGTGTTATATTTTTGCGGTCAATATCAAATCCTTTTTCCTTGAGTGATTCGGCTATCTGGATGGTATTTACGGATCCGAAGATCTTTCCTGTTGAGCTTGTCTTTGCACCGACTACTATTTTTACATCAGCAAGTTTCGCAGCTATCTCCTGTGCTTCATCTTTGATCTTTTCTTCTTTGTGAGATCTTTGCTTCAGGTTTTCACTGTGCATTTTCTTTGCGGAAGGAGTGGCAGCAATTGCATATCCTCTGGGGATAAGAAAGTTTCTTCCGTATCCGTCTTTTACACTTACGATGTCGTCCTTCTGGCCAAGTTTGTTTACATCATGCAATAATATAATTTCCATAAATGATCCTCCTTATTTTAATAGGTCAGTAACGTAAGGAAGAAGAGCAATATGCCTGGCTCTTTTGATGGCTTTTGCCACTTTCCTCTGATATTTGAGTGATGTACCGGTAATCCTTCTGGGAAGAATCTTACCCTGGTCGTTTAAGAACTTTTTAAGGAATTCAGGATCCTTGTAATCTATATACTTTATCCTGTTTTTCTTAAACCTGCAGTATTTTTTCTTTTTGACCTCAACCGTAGGGGGAGTCAAATACCTGATTTCTGATTCATTCTGTGCCATATATTATTCCTCCTTCGATTTAACTGATTCTCTTTGTTTCCTTTTCTTTTCTGCATATTCGATAGCAAATTTCTCCATCCTGAAAGTTAAAAATCTTATTATCCTTTCATCTCTACGGTATTGAATTTCAAGCTTTTCAATAAGTTCGCCGGGACCTTTGAATTCAATCAGGTAATAAAAGCCGGTCGACTTCTTCTGGATGGGGTAGGCCAGCTTTTTAAGGCCCCAGTTTTCTTCATGAACGATCTCACCCTCGTTGTCGGTGATGACCTTCTTGAATTTTTGTACCGCTTCCTTCATCTGGTTCTCAGACAAAACGGGAGTTGCAATGAAAACGGTTTCGTACTGATTTAACATAGTAATTAATTGTTTATTAGTTTAATGATTTTGGCTCGCAAAAGTACAACTATTTTAATTATTCAAAAAATAATATTTGAAAATTTTAGCTATTATTCTGCGTCCCCTGATTAAAATATCATTAGCTGACTTAATTTTATCAAACGATTTTAACAGCAAGGCTTTTTGATTATATTTGTATCACTACTTTTTGAGAAAACCGGAGCTGCTTATTTATGGAAAACTTCATTGTTTCAGCAAGAAAATATCGTCCTTCAACATTTGATATGGTCGTTGGCCAGGATTCGATAACCAATACGCTGAAAAGTGCCATTAAAAATAATCATCTTGCACAGGCTTATCTCTTTTGCGGACCGCGAGGAGTAGGAAAAACAACCTGTGCCAGGATATTTGCAAAGACTATTAACTGTGATCATCTGGGTGAAAACCTTGAAGCCTGCGATGAATGCGAATCATGCCTTGCCTTTAACTCAAACCGGTCTTTTAACATACATGAACTTGATGCAGCCTCGAATAACAAAGTGGAAGACATCAGGAGTCTGAACGAGCAGGTAAGAATACCTCCGCAGGTTGGTAAATACAGTATATACATCATTGATGAAGTTCATATGCTGTCATCTTCAGCCTTTAATGCATTTCTGAAGACACTTGAGGAACCTCCTTCACATGCAATATTTATACTCGCAACAACAGAGAAGCATAAGATAATACCAACTATTTTATCGAGATGCCAGATATTTGATTTTAACCGGATTAGGATAGACGATATCGTTGGCAGGCTTGTGTATGTTGCAAAAAATGAAGGGATTGAAGCCTCTGAAGAGGCACTGCATATAATTGGCCAGAAAGCTGATGGAGCGATGCGCGATGCCCTGTCAATATTTGACCAGATAGTTAGCCTTACAGGAAAGAAAATTGAATACAGGGATGTCATCGAAAATCTTAACGTTCTCGATTATGAATATTATTTCAGAACAGTTGAGGCTGCTGTAAATGGTGATGTTTCCACTGCCCTGCTAACCTTTAACGAAGTACTTGAAAAAGGTTTCGACGGTCATAATTTTATTTCCGGACTAAACAGTCACCTGCGAGACCTGCTTGTCAGCAAGGATCAGTCAACTATTAAGCTGCTTGAAGCTACTCCGGGGATAAAGCAGAAGTATCTTCAACAGACAGGGGGATGTTCAGTTGATTTCCTCTATAAAGCCCTGGAAACAGGAAGTAACTGCGATCTTTCATATAAAGGCAGTAAAAATCCCCGTTTGCATATTGAACTTGCCCTGATAAAGCTCTGCATGATAACCGGTGAAAAGACACCTGAACCTGAAAAAAAAAAGCCTGATATCGGAAAACAGGTAAAAGAAGAAACAGAGATACCCCTGCCATCAAAATCAGAAATTATTCGTGATGATATACGTCCTGAAGAAAAGAAACCAGGCGTATCGAATGATACCGGGGTAAGCCATGCACCGGTAATAGAAAAACCCGCAAGAACTTTTTCCATAAAGGATATGATATCAGGGGAACCTGAAAAGGGGAAAAAAAGTGATGGAGAGTCTGAAGTTGCTGAAAACAAAGAATCTGACCAAGCCAGGGAGAAATTCACCCCGGATTCATTTAACCAAGCATGGAAAGAGTTTACTGATCACCTTAAAGATGACGGGACAAGAGTAGTGAGTATGTTCAATTCTATAAAACCTGAATTTGAGGATGAAAATACACTTAAGATACATCTTAGTAATGCTGACCAGCGGGACCTTTTTGTGCAAAGTTATAAACACAGGCTAATTTCATTCCTGAAAGAGAGGTTCGTACTTCCGGAATTTGATATAGAGACACATATAGATATTGTTGAGACTAATGGTGCACTGTATACTGACGAACAGAAAGCCACATATCTTTTTAATAAATATCCTGTACTGAAGGATATGAAAAAGAGCTTTAACCTCGATATCAGTTGATAAACAAATGCTGAAAGCTAAGTCTGATAACCATGGAGGTGAAGATTACCTGAGATATCTTGAAAATGAAAAAAAGATATCTGATCAGATCATTGATTATTCAAGATCGATGATCACTATAATCAACAGGAAGTATGGTTATGAGAAGGCAAATGCTACATTTTGCAGAGCACACAGGATGCTCACCGATTCTATTGTCGGACGGTCGCTTGGTGATATCTGGGGTGAAAATACTTTCAAGGCATATATTAAAAAAAATATTGATGAGTGTTTTGCAGGTAAGACAGTAAGATATGAAGCATCATTTGAGACTCCGGGCCTGGGGATAAGATATTTTGAAGTTATTTTCAGACCTTTGTCGACTGGTAATGGTGAGGTAACACACCTGCTGGCAGAGACTACCGATATAGATGATCTTATCCATTCGAGGAAGGCTGTCATCGAAAAGGAGGAAGAATTCAGGACTTTTGAAACAAACCTTCCTATCGGATTCCTGCGAGTTGATCCCGAAGGAAAGATAATACATGCCAACAGGACATTTCTCAGGATAATGGAATGTGGTGAGGAAGTACCGGTCCTGGGTATTAATGTCAGAGATTTTTATGTAGAGCAGGGCATTTTTGAAATGCAACTGGACCAGCTGGCAGAGTTCAACACCAGGAGTTTCGGCAGAGTTTACCTGAGAAACTGTAAAGGAAGGGAAATACCCTGCAGACTTTCTGCTTATGTTGCCCTTGATGACAATGGAAGAACTTCATATATAGATTTTGCGCTGGAGGATTCCTCACGTGAACTAATGCTTGAGAACAGGTTGTTACAGGCCCAGAAGCTTGAAACGATTGGTGCTCTCGCAGGTGGTGTCGCTCACGATTTTAATAATATACTGGCAACAATCTCAGGCTATGCAGAGATGCTGCAGGAAGATCTTAAGAGCGATAATAATCATTATAAGAAAGCCTCGCGGATCATATCGGCAGTTTCAAGAGGCTTATCACTGACCAAGCAGATACTTACCTTCAGCAGGCAGGTTGAACAGGAGAAGGTCCCTGTCAGTGTCGCTGAAGTACTGAAGGAGACGATTGGCTTCATCAAACCGGTACTTCCTTCAGGGATAACAATAAAAAGTAAGCTGTCAAAAAATGTCGTATGGGTATTAGCCGATCCGACACAGCTGTTCCGGATTTTTCTGAACCTAATGACAAATGCATTCCAGGCTATGGAGGAAAAAGGAGGAAAACTGGCAGTAACACAGACAGTTGTTGAAGGACGCTCAGTAAGGAGTGAACTGAATAAGGATATTGTTGCTGATGAATATGTACTTATCTCTTTTAAGGATACAGGAAAAGGAATGGAACCATCACTTCTTAAAAGAATTTTTGAGCCTTTCTTTTCGACACGCGAATTTGGCAAGGGAACCGGGCTTGGTTTATCGGTTGTCCATGGAATAGTAACTGAGATGGAGGGTGAAATTCTTGTCTCAAGTGAGAAGGACAAAGGTTCTGTTTTCAATATTTACCTGCCGGTTCTAAAATACACTGCTGAACCACTGGCAGGTGAAAAAAGGAAAAAGATATTGTTCTTTTCAGGAAATAAACACGAATCCCGGATCCTTATCATTGCTCTTGAGAGCTCAGGCTTTGATCTGATCAGTGCAAACGACAGCGATGATCTTTATTCAATTTTTACGGAACCGGGAAATAGTCCTGACCTTATTATATATATGGCAGATACAGAAATGATAAAGCAGGAAGATCTTGCCGGTTTGTATAATGAGTTGAAAATTGAAACACCCTGTATTTTAATTACAGATCCCGACCATGGTGTAATCGAAGAAAATTTGCTAAATTCGGGAATAATAAAGCAACATCTGCTGAAGCCAGTGTCATTGAGAGAATTGCGCGATGCAATTCAATTTGCCATTAAGTAATGAATGTCTTAATTTAAAATTTATGCCGGGGATATTAATTGTTGAAGACGATCTGGAATTAAGGGAGATGCTCAGGATCTCCTTTGCAAGGAAGAAATTTACCGTGCTGGAGGCTGATAATGGCAGGGACGCAATACTCCATTTCAAACCATCTGTCACCGATATTGTTATAACTGACCTTATTATGCCCGATGAGGACGGATTGAAGGTAATAATGAAACTGAAGGAGCAGAAACCATCAATAAGGATAATTGCCATATCGGGAGGAGGAAAGGTCGGCCCCGGAAATTATCTTAATCTTGCAAAGGCACTGGGTGCCAATGCTGTTTTTTCGAAACCGTTCTCAATAAATGATCTTATGATTAAAATTGACGAACTTTTGGAACCTGAACAACATGATTAACAATAGTGTTATTAAAATAAACCAATAAAATTCAAGGCCATGCTTAAAAAGAATATTGAAGATATCTGTAACAGGCAGGTAGAACGGGAGGGATATTCCTCCAATCTGTATTTGTCTATGGCTTCCTGGGCTGAGACTAACGGTTTCAACGGAGTTGCCGGTTGGCTGTATATTCAGGCTGATGAGGAACGTATGCATATGCTTAAATTTATAAAGTATATAAATGAAAGAGACGGAAAAGCAGTTATTCCTGAAATGAAGAAGCCTGCCAGTGAATTCAAGGATGTGGAGGATATGTTCCGCGCAGTGCTGAAACATGAAGAGTTCGTCACGGCAAGTATTAATGAGATTGTTGCTCTTACACTTGAGGAAAAAGACTTTAATACCCATAATTTTCTGCAATGGTTTGTAATGGAGCAGATTGAGGAAGAAGCCTCTGCAAGAGCTATCCTTGATAAACTGCGTCTTGTTGGCAAGAATAATTTGTATCAGTTTGACAGGGATATTTTAAGTCTGCGGGCTGCATCTGCCGGTGCTGAGGAAAATGCATGAAGAAGATCTTTTATCTCCTGTTATGCGGACTTTTTATCCTGGTATCACAGACTGCCAGAGCCCAGAAATTTGTCCCAAATACCGCTGTTAATGCAAGGTGCTATGCTGGTACCAGCGTTAAACGGATTTATGTTCCACCCCCAACATCTTTTTTCAAAAGATCATCTTCCAAGGGGGGGGCAAATATAAAGGTCTATTATTCAGGATTTCCCGACGCCGCTAAAGTAGCGTTTGGTTATGCTGTATCAATACTGGAATCCGTTTTGCCACATGATGCGAAGCTGACCATAGTGGCTAACTGGGCGAAAATTGCATCCGCCGGTACTCTTGGCCAGACTGCTGTTACAGGATATGTAGCCGGTTGGGGAATAAATGCTCTTAATCCCAGGGCATACTATCCGGTGTCACTGGCTGAGAAAATAGCCGGGCATTCTCTTAATGCAGATTCTGTTGGTGACCTGGTTCTGACCATTAACAGTTCGGTAAGATGGTATCTTGGTACTGATGGTGCCACTCCATCAACCAACTATGATCTGGTGACAGTCGTCCTTCATGAAATATGTCACGGACTGGGATTTTATGATAGTATGAACACCAACGGTACTGCTGGCTGGTATGGCATTAACTCCGTACCGATGATTTATGATACTTTTATTGAAGACCAGCCGGGCAGAAAGCTTACCGATACCCTTAGTTATGTGAATTATTCTTCTGATCTGTACACTGCGTTGACAGATAATCAGGTTTACTTCAATGGTCCCCTGCTTACTACATATACAACACTTAATTCATACTCAAGTAACAGGGCAAAGCTATATGCTCCGTCCACCTTTGATCCGGGATCGAGTATCTCACATCTCGATGAGGACGCAACGCTTCCGGTGAATGCCCTTATGACCCCGTTTATTGATCTCGGGGAAGCAATACATGATCCGGGTAATTATACATTGTCCATACTCGACGATCTTGGTTGGGTAAATACGCGTATAAATGCTGATAGCCTGAGAGATACAGAAGCACATATTACTCAGGTCAAACTCTCAATATCTGTAACATCAGATACTCTTTATGATCATGACAGGGTGGGAGTGGTCTATTCCTTCGACAGGTTTGCAACGATCGACACCGTCTTTATGACGTCTGCAGGCTCAGACAGTACCTATGAGACATCAATCAGCATTCCTGGTTATGGATCTGAACTTCAATATTATTATTTTGTCACAGACTATTTTTCCCGTCTTTACCGGTCTCCTTCGTTATACGATGAGCTAAAATACAGCATCTATATTGGAACCGATACCATTAAACCTGTAATAACACATACTCCTGCACAGTATTATATGCAGAATGTAGATACTATTAATATAAAGGCAAACGTCTACGATAATCTCGGGCTAGATACTGTATACATAGAATACCGTATCAATGACGGTATTTCTCATTTTCTGGGTATGAATGCAGGGGAAAACAATAATTTTGCTGCTGTCATAGATGCCGGACTTTTTTCCCTGCAGGGAGGTGATTCACTTAAATACAGGATCTTTGCCATTGACACTGCCAGGGTACCTAATGTTGCGGTTTTGCCTGATAGCGGTTATTTTGCAATAAGTATAGAAGGTATCAGCTCTGTTGTGGATAATTATGCAACTGATTTTACAGATGCCTCTTCTGACTTTTTCGACATTGGATTTACTATTTCACGGCCTGCTACTTTCAGTCATTATGGTTTGAATACAAAACATCCCTACATAAGCCCGGAGGACAATAACAAGAGCATAAATTCCATAGCTTTATTAAGACACCCGTTAATATTCAACGAATCTGGCATGCTGATAACTTTTAACGAACTGGCTCTTGTAGAGCCTGGAGAATCGGGTACTGTTTACGGCAATCCTAGTTTCTACGACTATGTTATCGTAGAGGGTTCGGCTGATTTAGGAAAAACATGGTTTGCCCTTGCACCGGGTTGGGATTGCAGGGAATATTCTTCCTGGGAAACAGCATATAACAGCCAGATGAGTTCTGACGGGATGAATTCCACCTTTGTGGGAACTGAGGATATGCTTAAAAAGAAGACCATTTACTACAAGCCTTCTGACAAAATTGCAGGAGGTGATACACTTATGGTAAGATTCAGGTTATTTTCTGATCCATATGCCAATGGCTGGGGATGGGTAATAGAGAATCTGAAAATCAATCCACTGGTTGATGCCGTAAACGATATCACCACTGCACAGACTGTGATATATCCTAATCCAGGCAGGGGATTTATTAATATATCCTCTGACAATTCAGCAGGATCCGGCAAACAGGTAAGGTATAGTGTTTATAATTCTACCGGTATATGTATCATAAAGAACAAACTGCTGGATCCGGGTGATACATCGATAGATATAACCGGATATCCCCCGGGAATGTATATTATACTATTGTTCAGGGATGACGGAATTCAACGGATAAAATATTCCCTGGTGAAATAATCCTGAAACCCCGCATGATTGGCGGGGTTTTTGCATATTTTATACATTTGGAATTCTTTGTCGGAAAATTAAACTAATTTTGCTGATAATTTGATAAAATGTAAAATATCTAAAGATGAGCGTTATAAATAGTGTTTTGGGTCTTTTTCTTGGTAACAAGTATGAGCGGGATCTGAAAGAAATAAATCCATATGTAGAAAAGATAAAGCTTGAGTTTGACAAGTTAAAGGACCTAACAAACGATGAGCTCAGGGACAAGACAGTTGAACTCAGGAAAGAAATACATGCAGGCATTGAGGAACAGGAAACTGAGATCAGGACTCTTCGTGAAAAGTCTGAGAATGAAGAAGATGTATATAAAAAAGAGGAGATATACAACCAGATAGACAAGATTGAAAAGCAGGTTGATGAAAAGCTTGAGGATGTGCTTGATGCTTTAGTTCCACGGGCTTTTGCGATAATTAAAGAGACAGCCAGGCGCTTTAAGGAAATTGATTCCCTGGAGGCTACAGCGCGACAATATGACAGGGACCTTGCAGCAACAAGGGAAAGTATTAATATAAAAGGTGATAAAGCCATATGGAGTAATAAATGGATAGCCGGGGGAAATGAAATAACCTGGGATATGGTCCATTATGATGTTCAGCTCATAGGAGGTGTGGCTCTTCACAAGGGAAAAATCGCAGAGATGAGTACGGGTGAGGGTAAAACAGTGGTTGCTACCCTTCCTGTTTTCCTGAACGCACTTGCCGGCAGGGGAGTACATATTGTAACAGTTAACGATTATCTTTCCAAGCGTGACTCTGAATGGATGGGGCCTATTTACGAGTTTCACGGTCTTACAGTGGACTGTATAGATAAACATCAGCCAAATTCACCCGAAAGGCGAAAAGCATACAACGCCGATATAACCTTTGGTACTAATAATGAGTTTGGATTCGATTACCTGAGGGACAATATGGCTATCAATCCCGAAGACCTGGTGCAGCGAAAGCATCATTACGCCATAGTTGATGAGGTTGACTCGGTTCTGATCGATGATGCCCGTACTCCTCTTATCATATCCGGTCCAACTGCTAAAAGTGACACACAGCAGTTTGATGAGCTGAAACCGAAAGTTGAACGACTGGTCAATGCCCAGAAAAGACTTGTTACCCAGGTACTTGCTGATGCCAAAAAACTTCTTGGTGAAAATAATAATGATGAAGGAGGTAAGTTATTGCTCAGGGCCTATAAAGGACTTCCGAAGAATAATGCGCTCATAAAATTTCTCAGTGAAGAAGGAAATAAGTCTCTGTTGCTTAAAACCGAGAACTTCTATATGCAGAATAACAGCAAGGAGATGCCAAAGGTTACAGATGACCTTTATTTTATTATTGATGAAAAGGCCAACTCTGTTGAGTTGACTGACAAAGGACTGGATCTTGTATCTGACTCCGTTGATGATGCCGGCTTCTTTATTCTCCCGGATGTTGGTTCGAAGATCGCAGATATTGAAAAATCGGATATCTCGGAACGCGAGAAAGTGAAGATCAAGGATGAGTTGTTGCAGGATTACTCCGTTAAATCGGAAAGAGTTCATACAATGACACAGCTGATCAAGGCATACACTCTCTTTGAACTGGATATCGAATATATTGTTGTGGACAATAAAGTAAAGATTGTTGATGAGCAGACCGGACGTGTCCTGGAGGGAAGAAGGTATTCCGACGGTTTACATCAGGCAATAGAAGCCAAGGAGAATGTAAAGGTTGAAGCTGCCACACAAACCTATGCTACTATAACGCTTCAGAATTATTTCAGGATGTATCATAAGCTGGCCGGTATGACAGGTACTGCTGAAACAGAGGCGGGAGAATTATGGAACATTTATAAGCTGGATGTTGTGGTTATTCCCACAAACAGACCTGTTATCAGGAATGACAGGGAAGACCTGGTCTATAAAACAAAAAGAGAGAAATACAATGCAGTGATTGATGAGATCATGTCTCTGCATAAGCAGGGACGCCCCGTTCTTGTTGGTACAACATCCGTTGAGATATCCGAGCTGCTGAGCAGGATGCTTAAGATGAAAGGATTAAAACATAATGTTCTTAATGCGAAGCTTCACCAGCGCGAAGCAGAGATAGTTGCAGAAGCAGGAAACTCAGGTACCATAACCATTGCAACGAACATGGCTGGCCGTGGAACTGATATTAAGCTTACTCCTGAGGTAAAGGAGGCCGGAGGACTGGCAATCATTGGTACAGAAAGACATGAATCACGAAGAGTGGACAGGCAGCTCAGGGGACGTTCCGGACGTCAGGGAGATCCGGGATCATCACAGTTCTTTGTCTCTCTTGAAGATGAACTGATGAGACTGTTCGGTTCAGAGAGGATCTCAGGTATAATGGATAAGCTGGGGCTTAAAGATGGTGAAATGATTCAGCATCCCATGATTACCAAATCGATTGAACGTGCACAGAAGAAGGTGGAAGAGAATAACTTCGGTATTCGAAAAAGACTTCTGGAGTATGACGACGTAATGAACTCCCAGAGGGAAGTAATCTATAAAAAACGTAAACATGCCCTTCTCGGAGAACGTCTTAGCGTTGATATAGCCAATATGATGTATGATGTTACCGAAAATATTGTGGATACATATCACAGAGACTCGGACTTTGAAGGATTTGATTTTGATCTCATTCGTTCATTCTCGATGGATTCACCTGTTCCGGAAGGAAATTTCAAAGAGGATAATGCTTCTGAAGTTACTGACAAGGTATATTCCAAAGTGCTCGATACATACAGGAGGAAAGTAGAGTCTATTTCCGCCCAGGCCTATCCTGTTATCAAAGATGTTTACGAAAGGATGTCTCATACTTATGAAAATGTTGTTGTACCTATATCTGACGGAGCAAGGGTATTCCAGGTAATAACTAACCTGAAAGCCACTGCTGAATCGGAGGGCAGGGAACTTGCCAGGTCGTACGAAAAAACAGTGGTACTGGCCACTATAGATGATGAATGGAAAGAGCACCTGCGTGAGATGGATGAACTGAAACAATCGGTACAGAATGCCACTTATGAACAGAAAGATCCACTGTTGATTTATAAATTCGAATCTTTCGAGTTGTTTAAAACCATGCTCAATAAGGTGAATAAAGATGTGGTCAGCACTCTAATGAAAGGACATATACCAACGCAGGATCCCGACCAGGTGAGAGAAGCAGAGAGAAGAAAAAAGGTTGACATGAGTAAGCTCAGGACCTCAAAAAGTGACTTCTCCCAGTACAGCTCTACCGGAGGCGGATCAGCACAGGACAATGAAAAGAAACCGCAACCTGTGCGTGTTGACAAAAAAGTTGGAAGAAATGATCCGTGTCCCTGTGGAAGCGGAAAGAAATACAAGAATTGTCACGGACGTCTTCAGACAGATTCACAGGGCGCAAGGGCTAATATTTGATCAGCTCTTATTGACTTCTTCTATAGACTTCTGTATCCTGGAATAGACGCCTCTGCTAACCGGAACGAGTGGTAGTCGTAGGTTATTATGGCATAAATTTAGAATATTGAGCATCGCCTTAACACCTCCCGGATTCCCTTCTGTAAACAGTAGTTCAATCATCTCTATAAAGCTGAACTGTAGCTCACGTGCTGTCTTAAAGTTATTTTTAAGAGCCTGGCTTATCATTTCACTGGTTTGTGCAGGGAAAGCATTTGCAAGAACCGATATTGTACCGGCACCTCCTACTGCAATTATGGGTATGCTAAGCATATCATCCCCCGATATCACACTAAAGGCATCAGGTTTGTCCTTGATTATTTTCATTACCTGGGTTAAATCTCCCGACGCTTCCTTGACAGCAATAATATTTTCACATGCATGAGCCAGTTCCAGGCTTGTTTCTGCAGTTATGTTACATGAGGTCCTTCCCGGAACATTGTACATTATAATAGGAAGAGAGCTGCTGTTGGCAATTGCTTTAAAATGTTGGAAAAGGCCTTTTTGTGTTGGCTTATTATAATAAGGAGCAACAGATAGAATAGCATCTATACCTGTTAAATTTGATTGCCGTACCGAGTTTATCACTTCCCGGGTATTATTCCCTCCTAAACCCACAACAAGTGGAACACGTTTATCAATTACTTCCACAACATAAGATATCAATGCCTTTTTTTCATCTTTGGAAAGAGTGGCCGGTTCTCCTGTTGTCCCCAAGGCAACAATATAATTAACACCCCCTTCAATAACGTGGTTTATTACTCTGCCCAGTGCAGCAAAATCAATACTAAAATCATTTTTAAAAGGTGTAACAACGGCAACACCTGTGCCTCTGAATCTTTTCATCTGGAGCTTGATTATACTATTTTACTTTTTTCCGAATTAATCATTTCGAGATACTCAATAACCTCATTCAGGTAACTGTCTATGTTAACCGGTGGCCTGATGTCCATCATCATGTCGCAGGGAGATTCTTCATCCGATGACTCGTATAATCCAACCTTGAAACCGGCCTGTGACATCTCCAGGATATATTGCAGTGGAAATACTTTCCCTGTGTTAATATTTATCAGCACATCATACCTTTCTGCAATGAAATCCTTCGATTCCTTTGAAACAGGCATATAAAGAAAATTAAGTTCATTTCTTCTGACAACAGACAAATACCTTTGAGCTGTATACTGATCGGGGAGGTCCTCGTCAGGGAAATATCCAAGTATCATAACATTGATGCCCCTCTTGTGCATTTTCTGATGAAACCGGGAAAGGATAGCGAACTCCGTAGTTTTCGATGCGTCCCATACAATACCAATTTTTCTGACCATGGAAATATTGGAATAGAATTTCTTTCTCTGCATTGATGATACTTTCCTGGAAAGGATAAATCTTCCCAGCTTAAGCCGGATATTTTCTAATATTTCCATACTACAAACCTAAGAGTTTTTTGTGTAAATCTTACCGGGTCCCTTTAAATATTACGGTGTACAGGTTATTCTTCGCCAATTATCCTGAGGAATTCTTCTTCGGTCATTAATTTTATTCCCAGGTCTTTGGCTTTTTCTCTTTTTGACTGACCCATATTTTCTCCGGCTAGTATGAAAGAAGTATTACCTGATACTGATGAGGAATTCTTACCTCCGTTCCGCTCAATTAGATCTTTATACTCATCCCTGCTGTGCCTGGAAAATATCCCGGATATCACTATCGTTTTTCCTTCCAGACTGTTACCCGTTTCATTATCTTCATCTTCTCTGCTGAATTTAAGACCTTTAACCTTCAGCCTTTGTATTATTTCAATGTTTTCCTTATCGGCAAAATAAGAGGTAATACTGCTGGCTATCTTGGGCCCAATCTCATAAATTCCGGTTATCTGATCCTCATCTGCATTAATGAGCTCATCAATAGAGCTGAATTTAGACGCTATTGTCTTGGCCACTGTTTCCCCTACATGCCTGATGCCAAGAGCAAAGAGCACTCTGTGGTACGGAGTGTCGACAGATTTCCTGATACTGTTCATAATGTTAGCAGCCGATTTTTCCCCCATACGTTCCAGGGGAATGAGTTGTTCTTCTCTAAGGTCATAAAGGTCAGAAAAATTCCTTATGAGCTTTTTATTGAAGAGAAGATCGATGGTCTCTTCACCCAGCCCGTCTATATCCATAGCCTTTCGGCTGATAAAGTGTTCTATTCTGCCTTTTATCTGTGGAGGACAATGAAGGTAATTAGGACAGAAGTGGTTGGCTTCTCCTTCATTCCTGACCAGCTTTGTCCCGCATTCAGGACAGTTGGTTATAAAATTTACCTTTTTACTGTACTCATTTCTGTATGAATGGTCCACACCTACAATCTTGGGAATGATCTCACCACCTTTTTCAACGAAGACCATATCATTAATATGGAGATCGAGAAGATTTATCTGGTCCTCGTTATGAAGGGTGGCCCGTTTAACAGTTGAACCCGATAGAAAAACAGGTTCAAGATTGGCAACAGGAGTTACAGTTCCTGTTCTTCCCACCTGGAAAGCGACAGATAATAATTTTGTCAGAACCTGTTCCGCCTTGAATTTATATGCTATAGCCCACCTAGGTGATTTGGCTGTGAATCCGAGAGATTCCTGAAGTGTTATGGAGTTAACCTTGACAACAACTCCATCGATATCATATGGCAAGTTCTTTCTTTCTGTATCCCAGTGGCTTATGAAACCCAACACTTCTTCTATGTTGTGGCAGAGCCTTATACTTCGTGGGACACTAAAGCCCCAGTCAGATGCCTCGCTCAGATTTTCAAAATGGGTGTTGTGAGGCAGGTTGTCGGCAAGAAGGAAGTAAACCATACATTCCAGTGATCTTGAAGCCACAATCTTAGGATCGAGTATTTTAAGAGTTCCTGATGCAGCATTCCTTGGATTGGCGAAAGGAGACAGGCCTGATTTTACACGTTCTTCATTAAGATTGTCAAAAACAGCCCTTGGCATTAGAATTTCTCCCCTAATGACGAATTCTTCAGGTATACCTGGTTTTTCAATTCTGTGTGGTATATTCTTTATGGTTTTTACATTAAGGGTAACGTCATCTCCTGTATTTCCATCACCCCGGGTGAGTGCTCTGAACAGTAAGCCGTTCCGGTATGTAATACTTATTGATGCACCGTCAAACTTCAGTTCGCATACATATTCGACAGAACCTGTTATCGATTTTTTTATTCTGCTGTCAAAATCCCTTAGTTCTTCTTCATTGTATGTGTTTCCGAGGGAAAGCATCGGGTACCTGTGCTCGTACTGTACAAATTCTCTGGTCAGATCGCTTCCGACGTGTTTAGTGGGGGAATCGGCAGATTGAAACTCCGGGTATTTCCTTTCAAGAGTATCCAGCTCATTCAACAGGAGGTCAAACTCAAAATCTGAAATCTCAGGTTGGTTGAGTACATAATATTTATGACTATGTTTTTCTATTTCACGACGTAGTGTCTCTATTCTTTCCCTGGCTTCAGATTTTTTCATGTAAGCTTCCTGTTATATTGTATTGTTGATTTTCATCTGTCTCAGTTCCATACACCGTCAATTTTATGGTCACAGTTATTGCATTTCCCGTCGGTAATATTATATTTTGTGATCCTGTATCCCTGCCTGGCCACTACTACCTGGTGACATGACGGACAGATGGTATCTGATATTTCGTTACCCGGAACATTACCTGTATATACATAGAGCAGTCCTTCTCCCCTGGCGATCTTTACTGCATTTTCAAGAACTTCAACAGGAGTAGGAGGTAATTGTTCTAGCTTATATAAAGGATAAAACCTGTCAAAATGTATTGGTGTGTTCTTGAATCCGTTTTCTCCCAGCCATTTGCACAGGGCAGCTATTTCGTCCGGCTTATCTGTCCATGTAGGTACAATCAGGTTGGTTATTTCAAGCCATACTCCCATATCCCTGTATACTTTGAGAGAATCAAGAACCGGTTGAAGCTTTCCTCCCGTAAGCTTAAGATAGGTGGATTCGGTGAACGCCTTGAGATCAATATTAGCAGCATCTATTACGCTGCAAAGCTTTTTAAGCGGGTCAGTATTTATATAACCGTTTGATTTCATTATATTCTTGATACCTGCCTTCCTTGCCAGTGTTGCCGTTTCCAGTACATATTCGTAGAATGTAACAGGTTCAGTATAAGTATAGGCAATAGATTTACACTTATTGCCGGTACAATCAGCAACAACTTTCTCGGGCGGCATATCATAATTTCTTGTTTTATCCGGACTTGTTTGTGAAATAGCCCAGTTCTGGCAATTAAGACATACCAGGTTGCAGCCTGCTGTTGCAATTGAGAATGCTCTTGATCCGGGGAGGAAATGGTAAAGTGGCTTCTTCTCCACGGGATCCACGGCTACTGAACACGGGTTTCCGTAGGCAAGAGTATAAAGCTTGGAATTATGCACTTTACGGTTATTGCATTTGCTGAGTTCGCCCTCTTTAAGTACACACTCATTCGGACATATCTGGCACATGATACCTCTTGCGGTTTCCTCCTGGTACATAGCCAGCTTTTTGTATATGCTTTCAGATTCGGATAGTGATATCGGTAATGCCAGGTTTTTAGGAAAACATATCAAACCTGCCGACAGAGCCAGGGACTGTTTGATGAAGTCCCTTTTACTGATTTTGTAATTATGTTGTACACTTTTATTTTTCATGGCTTAAAGTTAAATAATTAAATCACTGTTTAATGCTTACTGCATATTGCAGGAATCCTATGAAGACAAGTCCTGCCAGTATGTATATTGAGATTCGTATGCCGAATGCAGGAACCGCAATTCCTGCCATGAATATGAAACCAAGTGCCGATCCAGTCAGATCAGAACCATATACTGATGGTGTTGTATTTCTGCCTTCAGTTCCACCGGTAACCGACCTGAATAACTGACCGGTGAGTAATGCCGGGATAAAGGATGAAATTACAAGGATGAAGAGGGCAGGAAATCCGTAAGGTACATTCAGTATTAAATTATACACCAGACCAAAAAGCAGATAAAATAATAACAGCAGGATGACTGAATATTTTTTTCCAAACGATACAGGCTTCCTGATCCCCGTCCCGGCTCCGACGGCAAGCCCGGCCATGAGTCCTGCAAGTATTATGCCTGTTAACTGGTACATGTTACCCATTATTAACTGCAAACTTAGCAGGATTATTATTTCGAATCCGGCCAGAGCCGAGGCACTGAAATACATTATGTAATTGTTCTTCCTGATTGCAAGAAAAGGACCTGCGAAGAGCAATATCAATATGCCTATTGCAGCCCACTTCTCAGACATGTTTTTGCTGAAGTTCAGCGACTGAAAATGAAAGCAGGCCACAGGATGAGCTTCAGTGTTAGGACTTGCCTTATGATCAACTATCCTCATGAAATTATAAGTTTTGGCAGCTATCAGGTCATCGGCAAGATAATCAGGACTAACATAAATATTATGAATATTCTTTTCCTCTGTCAGTCGGCAGATTGAAGTAGATAATTCCTTGTCGGAAGCAATAAAATAGAGTTTATTTCCTACTATTGGCAGGACATTTTTGAAAACAGAGCTGAGACTGTTAAATACTGATGAATATAACTGTACAGATTCCTTATTGAAATAATCCTGGCCCTGTCCAGGTGAACACATAAACACTCCGCCATCATTCATCTTGTTTTTAACTTCCCTGAAAAACTCGGTGGTATAGTATCTGTTCAGCTGCAGCGTTGAAGGAGGGGGGATGAGAACAAGAACGACATCAAAAAGCTCATCTGTTTTCCGGATATATTTTAAGGCGTCGTCATTTATTATTGAAAGTATACGGGGAAGGGTATCCCTGTGTGCCAGCAACGATCTTGTAAGTTCGGGATCCCTTTCTATATATACAACATTTTTTACACGGTATTTCATTATTTCACGGAGATGTGAGTCCAATGCACCGGAGATAAGCATTACACGGGCCGGATTGTTGCTTTGCAGCATTGCATAATGAACATCTTCTTCTCTTTCAATGGCATCTTCTTTATATGTCAGCAGCCTTTGATTGTAATATGTACTGAGTTCACCTTTATATTCTCC
Source organism: uncultured Rikenellaceae bacterium (assembly GCA_964472085.1). Lineage (GTDB taxonomy): Bacteria > Bacteroidota > Bacteroidia > Bacteroidales > VadinHA17 > LD21. The sequence goes on from CAYYIW010000056.1 coordinate 18,142, forward strand.
CGTTGTTATGTTCCCGTATGGTGTGTCGGTTGTGTTTATAACATTCACCCCAGGCAATAAAATTCTTCTGAAGAATATGTCTGTATTAAATACTATTACGAATGCGGCTGCTATTGCGACAACAATCTTAATGATTATCCCGGTGGAAGTTTTTTTAATATAATAGGTAAGAAGAGAATATGCCAGCGATAACAATATTATCAATAACAGGAGCTGATATGTGTTCAGAAATCCGGAGGTTAGAAATGGAATTGCAAGTCCGGCCAGAATACCTCCTGTTGTTTCAAGTGAAAAGGACTTACCCGGCTCAAACCTGTTTATCGATCTCGCTGATGATAAAAGCTTGATAAAGGTAAATCCGGAAATGATACAGAAGGGGAGAAGCATTATAAGAGTATATCCTATGCTTACCAGTAGTGATGGAGTTTGCCCGGTATTAACCAGAAGCCTTGACAAAAAAAGTAAAAGTGCTATTGAGATCAGGGGTGACAGGGAAAATAACAGGTTTATTCTTTTCAGATCGTTCATGTCTGATTTTCCGGCAAGTACCGACCCTGCTGCTGATACCAGTAACCATGATCCAAGGAAAACGCCTGTGATGAGCTCATAGCCACCCGCAATATCCAGCATTTCCCTGATAAGCAAAAGCTGTATCGAAGAACTGACAAAGCCGGCAATGAATAGGTTTGTGCCTATCCCGGCTGATGACAGAACCTGGAATGAAGGAGATTTTACAATGGAACTACTCTTCTTAAAAAGTCCTGTATAATATGAAAAATGCCAGAGAAGATGGAACAATCCTGTGAATGACATGGCTATGCCAAACTCCACATGCCATTTAAGAATGGTTTTAACGAAAGGAATATCCCATTTATATGTTACCTGGAGAGCCAGGAAAATACCTGCTGATACAGTGAGGATGAATACCAGCGCCAGTATGATATTCCACAGTTTCCTGTGCAGATTCCTCGAATAAAAACCAGTTCTGTAAAACAGGTAACTTAGTAAATATAAAATAATTGCAGTTGATCCAGTCCCAACAACATGATACATGGTTACTTCCTGTTATCTTCGAGAACTAATCCATCGTAGATATAAATTTCAGCATCT
>CAYYIW010000056.1:19351-22207 GCA_964472085.1 uncultured Rikenellaceae bacterium
GGCAACAACCTGGTACAAAGGTTCAGAAGAGATGAATCTTCCGATACAGCCGCGAAGATTACCATCAATTTTTAATGTAACGAATGCTCCGTATTTTTTCATTAATGCAGATGACATCTCCGAAGCGTCAGGTATATACTTATTGCCTTTAAATAGCAGGGAATGAATACTGCTCCGGGCTATTTTAAAAAGCATGTTTCTATCAGCCTCAGAGAATTTAAATTCATCATCTTTGTTCCCGGTGCCCTCTTCAGCCTGATCATCCGTAACAACAATTGCGTCATACCCTACAACCTCATCCTTACCTCCGTAAGGAGAATCGCCTGAATTTGAGTAATCTACGAGTTTGTATTTCAGATGATCATTCCCTTCGGTAAGATATAGCAGTGTAAGCCCCGCTGACCATCCGCACATACTTGTCACCAATCCCTTAATATGCTTCTCAGAGTTTCTTTCCAGGGTGTTAAGGAAGGTCCTCGGATTTCCTGATATGATACTCCCGGCTGTAAGACTGTCGTTCTCAATTGCATCTTTGTATGAAGGATAATGGGAAAAGTCGCTGCTTATAACAAAAAGATTTTCGGGAGTGAAATAAGGCTTAAGTGCTTCCGCAATTTTTTTTATAGTATTGACTTTATCGGTACCTATTATTATCGGAACGATAGGGGGTATAGTATTAAAATGCGTCTGGATAAAGGGAATCTGCACTTCAATACTGTGCTCATTGGTATGGGCATCAGTCGGGAAATGAAAAACCTTGTTATCAATTATCAGCTTATTGGCAATTTCAAGGTTGACCTTTGCTTTACCGAGAGGAGTGATATAATCCCCTATGTTATAGACAGAAGCGCCATCAAAATACATCACATGACTGGGGCCAATGATAAAGATATTCTTGTAGACCTTATCCGCAGCAATGGAAGAATAAGCTGCAGCTGCAATTTCACCTGAAAAGACATATCCGGCATGAGGACTGATTATCGCCCTGACATTTTCAGATGGAGTGGTCTTTTTGCAATACTTGTATAGTATTGACATGTCCTTTTCCAGGGTCGCCCTGTCACCTGAATAGAATCTGCCTGCAGCAACCGGTTTCCTGTCAGTTGTACTGTTTTGTGAAAATGATTCCATAGCTGTAAATATTGAAAGCACGACAATTAATACCGTTTTCATGGCCATTGTAATTTGAGCTATTAAAGTTATACCAAAAAAACAGAAGAAAAAAGCAGAAATGCTAATGATGAGGGCTTTATCAGATCAGCACCAGGGACTGTTTAATAATATCTCCGTTATCGCCTGTACCGTAAACTTTTATTGCTACGCTAATGGTAGGGTTACCAATCATGTGTATAATAGGATGAAGTTCGTCTTTCAGATCTTCTTCATCCATATAATCGTAATCCTCTACATTGATATAGAGATGTATAAGGAGTGTGCATTCCTCATTTTGTATGGAACAGAGAGCTGAAACGATCTTTGAAAGCCAAATGGCAGTAGCTGTATTGAAGTATTCGAGATTAATCCTGAAATTAGTTGTAAGCTTTGGAGATTTAACATATTCGCCAACCCATTTAAGAACCCTTTCATATACCAGAGCTGCATTTTCCGGAATCGATTTCCCGGACAAAATAAGCTCACCCGTAATAGAATTAAAGTCTATATTAGGCGTCTTTTGTGTAGCTTCGATATATAATTTTGTAAGCTCCATAAAATAGCAATTGAACTACTTGTTTAAATATCATTTCAAATTTAGCATAACTTTTCAATTTTAATAATTCATTAATCAAAAAGTTATACCAAGTCATCAATTAATTGGATGTTTTTATATAAATGAGTTCCATATTTTAGGAATTTTTACTATAGAACATACTTTTCATCTATTGTTAAATGCATTTTGCCATCCATCAGAACACAGGTTTTAATAAAATCAATTCATTCAAATATTATCCTCTGATAATAATCTTCTGGAAAATCTACAATTCTTTTTCTGATTTTAGCCGTGTTCAAATTTGCTGATTTTCTAAATTCCACTGTTAATGTATGAATAACTGTTGTTTGTCAAATTAGTAATTGTTCTTGTGTTAAAATAACTAATTTAGAGTCGATATTTATTGCAGCTGAGCTTTAAATCCATATGATGTCTTATCCATAGTTATTCCATTTTTAGGGAATGAAATCTGTAAGGTTTATTTGGTTTGTATAGCTCTGTGACAATGATAAATAATTTCCCGAATTACAGCCTTGTTAGTCGTTTTACATGTGACTGACGGGGCGAAAGCTTGCCCGGTAGTCAATTTTTTCACTTTTCATATCTTAATTAACGTTTTAGAATCCATTGGTTATCAATTTTTACGTAAATTGCATTAACAAAACACCCGGGGATACAAATGTATCTTTCAGTGATATCGGATACTTCATTCAGATATCCATCTAAACCTATGAAAAATAATCTGATATGAATTTATTTCATACTTCGATCAATATTATCCGGACAAAAATTAAAGCAATCGGATTTATAATCGTTACGATATGCTTTACGCTTCTTTCATTAAATGGAGTTGCTCAACCGGTTGTTGATTTTACTATCAGCAGTTCAACCGTTTGTTCGGGTTCTTTAATTACTTTTACAGATAATACTACAAACATAACCGGTAATTCAACATACCTCTGGGATTTTGGTACTGGTTCTTCTCCAGCTTCAGGTAACACAGCAGGACCATGGGATATAACCTATACAAGTGGAGTAGATGTTACAGTAACTATTAGGCTTACAGTAACTGACGACGTGGGTACAAGCTTTGTTGAAAAGACAATTACCCTATACGCTACTCCCACGACAGCAACAGTTGGTCCGGC
>CAYYIW010000057.1:0-21693 GCA_964472085.1 uncultured Rikenellaceae bacterium
CTCTCAAAGGCCTGTTAACGCCAGCCGATTTGTAGATGAATTCGATACCCCTGAGCACACCGCCGATAACTGATTCAAATAATTCAGTGTCATTCTTATCAAGATCATATATCTGAACAGGCAATACCCTGCTAGCTACATTCCCATTTGGAAGCTTTACCTTAAGTCCATACTGATCCTTTGAAGCCTGCTCAACAAATGCCCTGAATTCATGCTCCCATGCAAAGGATTTTGGATCGCAATAAGTTCTGGAAATAATTGGAATAAAAATCAGACACTTAAGCTTCTCTTTCAGGGATTCATCTACATCATGGGTCTCAAGAAGACCATCATGTGGATTGATATCAAAATATACGCTAATCTCCTCCTTAAAGGTGGATTCAAGCTCTCCCTTAAGATTATCCACAAACTCAGTTACCCAGCCATCATGCTTATTGTCCTTCTGACGGTAGCTGATAAAAATGTCGTAATTATATCCGGGAATAAGGCTGAGCATGATCGGGTTTGTGGTTCAGTAGTTAAATATAGTAAAGTAATGAAAACAAGGCAAATAAAAATAATCGCCGTAACCGGAAATAAAATGGCTTTTTGCCTGGATAAAATCCTGTCAAAATATTAACTTCGATATGGTCAGGCCAGATCGGCACTATATAGCCGGATAGTCTGGCGAATGCAGGTTTTGAAAAAATAAAATAATGAATGAAACAACCAATTTGCAGGTAAAGGAAAATAAACCACGCTTATTATCTTTAGATGCATTGCGTGGATTCGATATGTTCTGGATCATTGGCGGAGGAGCTTTGATCGAAGCACTTGCAAAGAATTTCCCTGTTCCATGGCTTCAGGGTCTGGCGGAACAGATGGAGCATGCAACCTGGGCAGGTTTCCATTTTTGGGATCTGATATTTCCACTATTCATGTTTATATCCGGCGTCACCATTCCTCTTGCTGTATTGTCCAAACTTGAAAAAGGGAGCTCTAAAAAGGAAGTGATCTTAAAACTCACCAGGAGGATGCTCCTGTTAATACTATTAGGTATCATTTTTAACGGAATTTTACGGAACGGATTTTCAAATGCAAGGTATGCAAGTGTCCTGGGACAAATAGGGATCTCGTATTTTATTGCCGGTATCATTGTTATTTATGCCAGATCGATAAAAACTCAATTGTTATGGATGGTTGGCTTGCTGGTTGTCTATGCCATTGTTCAATTGTTTGTGCCGGTACCTGGTGTCGGAGCCGGAGTTCTGACTCCGTCAGGGTGCATAAATGGTTATATAGACAGGTTGTTTTTACCTGGCAGACTTGCTTATGGTCCTGATGCGGAAATGATATCCGGCAATGGGATTTTCGATGCGCTGGGATTAATGTGCATTATTTCAGCCACGGGTGTTACGATGATGGGCTATTTTGCAGGAAGAATACTGCTTTATAAAGATTCAACGCCACAAAAGAAACTTCGTATTCTGGCAGCAATTGGTATTTCTCTTATTGTGGTTTCACTGTGTATAAGTCCATTTTATCCCATTATAAAAAAGTGCTGGACAACAACCTACAATTTATTGTCAGGAGGCATCAGTTTTCTTTTACTGGCCCTGTTTTATCTGGTTATAGATGTCCGGGGTTATAAGAAGTGGACATTATTTTTCAGGGTGATAGGTATAAATTCCATTTTCATTTATCTGATTGTGGTCGGTAATTTACTGAATATTAGTTCCACAACCAGATCAATGATCGGCTGGATTATTCATCCGATGGGAGAAAATGCAGGACATTTGATTTTGACTATTGGCAATCTAGCTCTTGCCTGGCTTTTGCTTTATTTTATGTACAAAAGACATATTTTTATCAGGGTATAGTACAATTTATATTACATAATTCAGAGGCCGTCTCGAAAGTCAAATTTAACCGCTAAACCAGGTTATTCGATTGCACCCTGAATATGCTGGGAGGATTTTCAACGTTTAGAAAGAAATATACTACCAAAATTCGGTATAGCGTGGTAAAGAACATAATAACCGGTACTGTCTCGTTGCTGGCTAACAGTCGTTTCCCTGTTATCCTGAACGACCTGTACATCTTTCCATTTAGAAGGTACATATGTTTTTAAGGTTACCGGAATATCATACATGGTTGTATCGAGGGTATTGGTAATATTAACCGTGATCTTTCCGCCTTTCTTTTCCGTATTGACAGTCGAATTCATTCTTTCCCTTATATATCTTGCCACATCGCCGAATGTCGCGATCCAGAGATCATCTTCCTTTGATTTCAAATAGGTAAAGTACTTTCTAAGCAGTTCGCTGGGAAGTGCTTCCCACCCGATACCGTCAACTCCGTGAAATACCAGGACCAGCCAGATATTCTTATGATTCAGTGTAGTATCGATCCATGATTCCATCATAGGTAGCGGGGTCCTCCTGACCGCACCGCGTTGCCACTGTACATATTCAGTTTTGGCAGTCCCCGGTTGTTTACGCCTTCCCCTGTTTATTTCTGTAAGATATGGGTCCGGCATCCCGTTTCTTAGTGCGGGATAAACCTTATGAGCATATTCCATTGCCATCTTGTTTTCTGTCCCGAATGGAATTTCAGCAGAAAAAGTATGTCTCTTGCCAAGCTGGGTAAGCAGTTCCTCACGGCTCTTTTCAAGTTCGTATTTAATATTCGGCTCATCCAGGGAACCCAGGCGTGGATGAGTAACCATATGACTGGCAAATTCATAACCCTCTGAAGCATACTTTCTCAGATCATCCCAGGAAACATCCACTGTATCGAGGATCTCATAGCTTTTCCCTGCCAGGCGGGGGAAATCTCCATGTCTCACTTTTGCATACAATTCATCTATTTTTTTATAAGCTCTCTCCGGGTGACCTGCATCCAGCATTGCACCCGCATCCATATGGTATTGAAGAGTTCCCTTTAATCCGAGGTAAGCAGCCGCAGAGGACCGCTCAAAATAATTAGAGCTGTCCGTGGGAATTGTAGCCGTTTCCTTTATAATTTCCTTCACAGGTCTCCCAATAAAGGTTCCCCTGTATTTAGAGCCTGTTATAGCACCGGTGTTAATAAAAAAAGTCGCTGTCAGATGAAGATCATTCATTATAGGTATTGCCTTGCGAAATTGATTTACTGTTCCATCATCGTAAGTCAGGGATACAGCGCCCGTTTTACCGTCAGGCCATCTGGTTATCTCAGTCAGTTCTTTATTCCCCTGTTGTGAAGTGCATGAACTTATTACAACAGTACAAATGAATATCAATGAAATCCTGCTTTTCATCTTCATACTATTTTTATTTTACTTAATGTGTATTGTAAGCTGTAAAGCTACTAAAAATCCTGACTGTTCCAATGATGACTGTTGAATAAGAAAGCCAGGGGGGGAATGGAAGCAATTAATTAGATCAAGGTCATTATTATCTGTTTCATCCGCGTTAATGTTTTAATATAAATCAAACTTTCTATTTATAAATTTAGCAGTAAATTGCTTAATTTTAAGTCAGTAAATATTCAAACACCTAAAATTAGTTAAGTATGAAAAAATTAATCCTGCCTCTTTTAGCAATAGCTTTCGCTATTAATGCATGCTCTGATGTCAGAGCTAAATATCCCCAGGGCGCCTGGCAGCTTGTCCGTTCGGAAAGCATTAAAAATGGGGAAACCACGGTCACTTACCCGGGAATAATGGTAGGGAGTGAATATAAGATGTGGTCGGATAAAAACTTCATGTTTGTCGGGAGATGGACAGAGGATTCAGTGACAACCGATAATTATGGTTTTGGGACCTATGTTCTCAACGGGAAAGATTATGAAGAGACTATCCTCTATCATTTTATGAAAGAATACCAGGGTCAGAAAATAAAAATGACACTTGAGTTAATGAATGATACTCTTGTCCAGGTCTATCACCCTGTCGATTCCGCAGGCAAGTCCATTGAAAATATATCGTCTGTTGAGAAATACATAAGGTTAAAATAATATTCGTTGAATTAATTTAAGGGATGATAAAAAATGTAACTAAAAGATGTTATGTGAAGAAATTGATGAATAATATCCTATTAAGGCTGGGCCTTATTAAAAAGAGTACAGTCATTAAATTATCTTTTTTTCTCACCGGAATAATATCAACAGCCTGGTTCCTGGTAAGGGTAATTCCAAAACCTTCCAGGGCAACTTATCCCTGCATGAGAGCTGCTGCCCCTATGATGTCGGGATTTGTGATTTACCTTCTTTCACTGGCAGGATCACTCGCAGCTTTCCGTAAGACAAGAGTGCTTATTCTGCGTTCCATGTATGTCTACGGATTTCTTTTTGCACTTGTTGTATTTGTCGATAATACAGGTGGAGACGGACGTATCAAATCGACATATGCCGAGAATGCAATCCCTTATTCAGTGGACAACGGCAAACTTGCGACCGGGCCGGCTTCATGTGCGGTGGAGGCTGATTACCTGATCAATATGGCATTGCTTAAGGGACACGTGGGACAGGGTGTTACACTTTGCGCAAAGAACTGGTATGGGGTGACCAGTACCTTTTCGAAGCGGCACAGGCCGGGAACCCTCCTTCAGGAACCAGGTATGATCCTCAGCGAAACAATGCTACCATATCGAGTCTTGGGGTCATGGAACACTGGAACAACAGGGAAGAAAAGAAATATAGCAGGAACCTGGGTAAAAACGAAGGAATTGAACTTGTAAGCAGGACTATTAGTGCAAATTAAGATTTAGCGGATCAGGAAATAAAGATACGGCATATTTATCTGTGAATTAAAATCAATAATTTCGAAAAATGAAAATAAACGATTTTAATCTTGAAAGGTACTTTGCCAAATATGAATTCACAACCAGGTATTCACTAAGTTCATCGGATTGTGAAAGTGTCAAAGTATCTGACCTCCTGCAAATGGCTGATAAAGAATGCCTGGACTTATGGCAGAATCTCAGACTGGGTTATACCGAAACAAAAGGACATCTCTTACTACGAAAAGAAATATCCGGTCTCTATAATGAAATAACACCTGAAGATATTACAGTAATGGCTCCCGAGGAGGGAATCTTTGTAGCCATGAATGTCCTGTTAAATCCTGGTGGTCATGTGATAGTGCTTGATCCTGCATATCAATCACTTTCAGAAATTCCCGAAGCCATCGGATGTGAGGTAACCAGATGGCCGATGAAACTTAGAAATAATCAGTGGGATCTGGATATTGGCTTCTTAGAGGAAACCATTAAGGAAAATACAAAGCTTATAATAATAAATTTCCCTCATAATCCGACCGGATTTATTCCTGAAGCAGAGGCTTTTAAAAGCATAATTGATATAGCCCAAAAAAACAATATATATCTTTTTTCAGATGAGATGTACAGATACCTTGAATTCTCCGGTACCTATCGTCATGAATCTGTATGCGACTTATATGAAAACGGCATTGTCCTTTCAGGTCTTTCCAAATCATTCGGATTACCCGGTTTGAGAATTGGATGGATCGTTACAAGAAACAGGGAACTAATAAAAAAGATTGAGAATTTTAAAGATTATACAACAATATGTAATAGTGCACTGAGCGAGATTATAAGTATTATTGCATTAAGAAACAGGGACAGGATAATAGGAAGAAACCAGGATCTTATCAGTGGAAACTTGCTGGCCCTGAAAAGTCTATTTGCCAGACATAAAAATCTCTTTACCTGGATTGAACCCAGGGGAAGCTCTGTCTCTTTTCCAAAGCTGAGTGAAGAAATACCTGTTGATGACTTCTGCAGAAAGCTTATCGAACAGAAAAGTATAATGCTGCTGCCTGGAAATATTTTTGATTACCCGGGAAACCATTTCAGAGTTGGCCTTGGGAAAAAGGATTTTCAAGAAATACTCGTGGAACTGGATGCTTTTCTAAATGAGTTTTATTAATACGTTCATTATAACGATATAATATATCCCGCTTCAATAAGAGGCTGTCCGGAGACAATTATGAAATTATCATTTCATCGCAATTTTCAAAATCACATACTTTACTCTGTTTCATGAATCGAACCCGTCTGTGGGCAAGAGACAGACATTTTATGTAACTCTCAATATTCCTTACTATTTGTGGATTCCTGATCACTAATGGAATCACCCCTATCGAAATAATATCACCATCCCGGGTACAGTTTCGTTCACAGACATAATACATTTCCTTATCCAGCTCCAGGGGATCCCCATCTTCAGGACAGTTTTCCAGAATAACAGAAGACAAACCGGTATTATCTATCACGTTATATATCTTTACTTCACTCATAATCCTAACAACAGTTAGATTTTGAACCCGAACACCCGCAGGTCGGTTCAGAATTCCTTATATAACCACTGATAATACCGGCAGCGCATCCGACTCCCGAATTTACCGATATAGCACTTACAGGGCAGTTCAATGCACATGCCCCGCATTCCATACAATAATCTCTTCGTACAATATGAGCCTTCCTGCCGGATAGTTCAAATACTTCATGCGGACATACTTTAATGCACATTCCACATCCGTTACATGTATCCTCACATAATGACAGTGTAACAACGCCGGGTAAATAAACAAGGTCTTTCATAAACATTTTAAATTAATTTCCCGATTACCTGTAATATAATTCCAATCGTGGCAAAGCTTATCTGTACAGGCACAAATAACTTCATTTCCTTCCTGACTCCGGAGAGCGAGGTATATGTTGACGAACCTGTGAAATTCATGGCTGTAAAAGATGAGACAGCCCCCACAATAAAGAACCATGAAATATCTGTAACCATGTTTAATTTTGAGGAAGTTATTATTAAGAAGCCGAGAAAAACCAGCATACCCGAGAAGAAGCCTTTCATTGAAAAGTATCTTCCGGGAAGAAACGGAAGTAACAGTGGAGTTAAAACTATCCCTGCAAAATATGCTATAAATACAGTCAGTAAGACTGGCCCCCCCTGTCCTGAAAAATCCCTGTATGATATACCCCTGGCACTTATCCCGGATAACATGTACATGACGAGCATTGCTCCCAAAAGATAAAATTTTCCGTATAAAAAATCATTGGGGATAAGCTTCATCCTGTCTGTAAGACTGAATTTTACCTTCCTCATATCTCTGTCGGCACGGTATCTGTCATGTATAAATTTACTTATATCTGAGGCCCGTACCGGTCCGTAGTGAACATTAAATCCTGTCTCAGCTTTAACTCTGTATGCAGCAACACCTGTAGCTCCTAATTGCGGAAGGATTATTCTTTTATGGGTCACTATTTTTTCAAGAGATACTGATTTTATTCTTTTAACCAGTTCCTCTGTACCAAAAGTACCTTTCCCGGCAGCACACCAGACATTTACTCCCCTGGTGTCAAGCACCAGTAGCCATCCATCAATGCCTGAAAGATTCCTGCGCACCTGGTCAAAAGTCAGTTTATAGTTGGCTGTTACAAAAACATCCGAATCGGTTCCGGGAGATCCAACTGCATAAAGTCCGGGGCTGACCAGATATCTGTCGCGGTTAAAGCCCCATCTGACCATTACTGCTCCAAGAAAATCCGGTGTTTTCAATTCGGTTGAAACCTGCGGAAATACCAGATCATTTACTTTTATATTACCGGTGATATACTTGCTTTTCATTTTAGACTGTCATTATTGAATTCCAAAAATATTTTGCACCATAAAACTGCAATTCACTCATCCTGACATCTTATTTCCTGTGTCTTTATCTCATTAAAGAACAACTCAAAAGATTGAATAAATTCTTTTACTTTACCGCAGTTAAGACAATAACTGATTTTCAGTCCATCAATCTCCCCTTCTATCAATCCCAGGGATCTGAGTTCCTTAAGATGCTGTGAGACCGTTGTCCGGCCCAGGGGTAAATAGTCTGAAATATCACCTGATATGCATGTTTTTGTCTCAGCAAGGAATTTCAGGATAGCCAGTCGTGCCGGATGAGACAGTACCTTTGAGAACCTGGCAAGGTCCTGAAGGGATTCATCAAAATGTTCTGATTTGTTCATGGCTTCATTTCTAATGTCGTAAACATACGACATTAGAAATTGATTTCAAAATTTTCCGGGGATAATTTTAGGTGGGGTGCATGCAACGAACCTACCGCAATCTGATAAAATAGTTGTTAAAAACGCACACCTGATTGATGACAGGTTCTCGTGGCAACCGAAATTTTATTAAGGATTGAACCAGAAGTTCAGTTTTATAAGGAAAATATTATTCGGAAAGATCTTCATTAACTGTCTCATAGACTGTCCGTAGGAGGTCCCCGGTGAACCGGTCCTTCCTGTCCTGTCATTTGACCATATAAGATAAATGAAGGAGCCAAGGCGATATTCCCATTTTGCAACAAAGTTCGAACGGAACTGCTGAAAGTTAAAATCCGGATTGGCAATGCTATAATCAGCTATACCGTCATGATTTTCATCTAGACTGTAATAACCGGATGGCAACGGAGTATAATCATATACTTCAAACCGTTCACTGAATCTTTTTGCAGACGGATCCTTAATATATTTATAATCTGAATAGGCTCCCCTTGCAATAAACGGGCTTCCATAATACTGGATTGATAACTGTGGAGTAAGATTGAGATCTATCCTGAAAGTAAGTCCAGCGGTTTTCTCATTTATTGTTCCGAAGATATAACGCTGCTGAGACTGATAATCCAGGGTTGTGACATATTGCAGTACATCGCGGGTTCTGGCAATATCAGCTGTTGCACTTATCCTGAGTATCTGTAAAGGTTGAACTGAAATGCCGGGCATTACATAGTAGCCGGAAGCAGAGTTGTTTCCCCTTGCATGATAACTATACGAAAAGCTGATAATGGTTTTTTTTGAGGGATCCGTTGACACTGACCCGGATTCCGTGATAACAAATGGAAGCTTCATCTGCGGACCTCCCCTGAGAAACCTTGTGTCGGTGGAATTAGTATTATAAATTAAGCTGTTACTGAATGTCCAGTTATTTGTGAACTCAGAGGAGAAGTTAAGTTTTGCACCGGAACCAAGATAAGTATGATTAAAATTCCACAGGTTATACTGGTTGAGTTCGAAGCTGTAATCATGAAACAAAGATACAGCCTGTGTGGTTTGGTAACGGATGTCATTTTCATTTTTTATCAGGTCGGCGATTGTCATGTATCCAAGGTCATTTAGTTCCAGCCCGGGTGTAAGCCAGGTAACACCTGTGTAATATTGCCAGTGTTTTCCTGTTATCCTCCCGATTTTAAATTTACCACCGAATCCACTCAACCGGGTCCTGGATGTGTCAAATCCAAGATAGGCTGCATCAGGCCGCTGGTAATAATGTGCCGATGACTCCTGTAATAATGTTATCGACCGGGTACTTCCATTTATATTACTTCCCAGCAATTTTGCATCGATATAAAATTCCTTATCGTGCCAGTAATGCAACAGGTCGAGACCACCGGTATATGCATCTCTGCTGAGAAACTCCAGGGTAGGATCATTTATAAATCTGTTCACCGATGTCAACATCCCTCCATATATGGTAGTTCCTGACTTATTCCCCTTTTGTATCCGAGCCACAGTATAGCTCGTCAATGGTTCAACCTGCCTGCTGTAAATATTCCCCTCAGGATCACTTAATTTTGCTGATTCTGCGGCAGTCAGACTATGGATCAGTCCGATAGACAATCCTTCTGATGTGGTCCCGCTGAACTTCACAGCACTGAGAATAGCTGTGCTTTCCGGCGACTTGACAAAAGTAGTATCACTGGGATGATACGTCAATGAAGGTGCATGTCCTATTCTTCTTGAATAAAAAAGACTCTGGTCATCCAGTTTATAGTCAAAGATAGTCAGGCCTTCAAGAAAAAAGGGTCTTTTTTCCTGGTAGAATGTCTCGAATGCGGTCAGGTTCATGACCGAAGGATCGGATTCCACCTGCCCGAAATCGGGATTCACGGTCAGGTTTATGGTGAAGTTGCTGGAGACCCCTATTTTCGCATCAAGTCCGGCATTTCCTTTCCACTCCCTGCCGTTCTTTGTGAATGGATCGCCTGGCTGAATCTGCATGGTATTGAGTTTCCCAAGAATAAAAGGCAAGATCTCGATTCTCCTGGATCTTTTCAGATCTGATATCCCCTTCAATTCACCAAAATTATAAAGCATCCCGGGACTGTTCTTATACTGCTTTTCCCAGTTATCATTTTCAGACAGCCGGGATATGCCTCTCCAGACATGTATACCCCATACCTGCTCCTTCTTATTGCTGTACCTTAACTGACTCAACGGGATCTGGTATTCAGCAACCCATGCCGAATCCTCGATTCCTGTCTTAACTTTCCATACTGCATCCCAGTTAAAATCAAATTTGAACGGATTATAGAGTACTACATCAATCTTCTGGCCCCATGCCGTCACGGAGAACTCGAAGCCCGTCCTGTAATCATGATAGCTGTCAAGTGCCACCCCAACCATATCGCCAACATGTTTATCACGTACCCCGGACCGCCTTATTATCTTACCAGGTTCGTCGTCAAAGGCCCTAATGGCAATATAAAGGTTCTTATCGTCATACTGAATATTAAATTCCGTGGGATACGCAGGCTTGTCATTTTCATTTGGCATCCACTGGTAGAAATTTCCGGCCCATGTACCTTTTTCCCAGCATTCATCATCAAGCCTTCCGTCAATAACGGGAGGCGGAGAGGATAATCGCTGCGTGGTATACACTGGAAGTTTGTAAGGAACCTTTCCTACTGTGTCCTGCTGTTCCCTGGTAATCGTTGCCCGGGTTATTAAAGGGATAAGAGAAAATGCCAGGCACATCAATATAGTAAGTCCCGGCATTTTAACCGTTACGATATTGAATATAAGCTTATGTCTGATATTATGCGTTGTTGCAAACATATGAAGGATCAGTCGGATTAGTTCCCGAAGTAGCAAAAATTAATTAATATTTTGTTCCGGTCTTTACTTTAATCAGGTTATGCTTTTATAATAATCACATAATCATGCGATCAATATCCGAATTTATAACATTATGTTACCAAATGCAAAAAATAATTTTGATGCATGTATTCTTCTTTGATCAGGATTTCTGTCAGGAATATGCATCTCCGATGACCCGCACAAGATATTCTTTAAACCAAACCGGTTGATTTCTGTATAACAAGATAACTAATCATTGCACTTTATTAAAAAAATTATCATAAATGATTAAAAATATTGACTTTAGATATCCTATTTCATAACTTTGATATCAGAAAATAGGGTTAACCCTCCTATTTAAATTCTGTTTAATATTAATTACCCAATAAATTAAATAAACAGGAGGGTTCAATATGAAAACTGACGTATTCAAAATTTCCCTGATCGCACTTGGTTTCCTGCTATTTAGTGATTCCAATTTTGCACAAAAACCTGATCAATGCCTCGGACTGATAACAGGACTGAAGGGCGATGTATATATCAGCAAAGACGGTAATGATGAATTCAGTAAAACCCGCTGGGGAACACAGCTTTATGAGGGATACAGGGTAAAAACCTCGGCCATGGCTGAAGCAATTATAGCCTTTTCCAATGGAAATATTATAAAGCTTGGACCCGACAGCAATATTACGATATCCGACAACAACTCCTCTGAGACCAGGGACCAGCCTGGAATCGAAAAAGTATCCTCTGCATCATTTATCAATCTTAACTATTTGTCACCTGGCAAGGAATATGAAAAGGAAACAGGGGCACTTGCCGGACTGAGATCAAAGGGTTCCTCGAAGAATATTGAACTTATATACCCGTATAACAGCTTAATAAAAGAAAACCGGCCCTCATTTACCTGGGATCCCCTGAAAGAATATGACACATATATTATCAGTCTTTATGACAGTAAAGGTCTTGTCTGGAGCAGGGAAAGCAAGGATACAGTGTTAATATTCCCCGAAGATGAAACAGGTCTGGCAAGAGGCGCATCCTATTTCTGGAATGTTAATGGAGAAGAATTAATATCATCAGACAAATCTGAAAATGCGGTCTTTACTGTTTTATCATCAGAAAAGCTAAAAGAAGAAACTGACACTGAAGAACTTATAAAAAGAACTTTCGGAAATAACCAGGATAGCAGCAACCTTCATTTTATCCTGGGCACATATTATTTCAACCAGGGATTACTGCAGGATGCTCTTTCAGAATACCAGACCATCTCGAAAATTTACAGCAATTCATCTTATGCTCACCGGCTGATCAGTTCTGTGTTTAACCAGATGGGTAAAAAGGATAAGGCAATTGAAGAACTGGAGAGAGCTCTTGCATTATCGGAAAATAAAGAATATTAGTATCGCTACAGGTTGATTAACAGAGTTGTCATAATTTCTTAAACAAACTATGACATTTGGAAAAAATATCGGCTCTGGAAGCAAAATAACAACATTTTTGCCGGTATATCCTTTAGTGTTTCTTCTATCCCTGCTTAGCTCTGCCGGACTGCAAGCCCAGACACCGGCAAATAAATTTCAATCAAGTCTGCGTGAAGCACTTATTTCAGAAAATTACAGCCTGGCTGATTCAATCATTCTTGATAACAGGAAGATGGTCAAACCGTTTGTAGATGGACTGGTCAATGAAGCTATAGCACAGCAATTGAGCGGTAATGAAATAGAATATGAAAAAATCCGTAACATAGCCAACAATGCTGCACTGAGTTTTAATAAGATCTTTAGTGAAAAAAGTCTATTAATTGCTGTAGGTTACCTGGATAGCTGGGATCCGGCTGAGAAAAAAGAAGAATTGTCTGCAGACAGCATAAATGCTGTAGCGACGGCACTCAGAGGAAGTGATCAACGGGAAGCAATTGATCATTACAAAAAAGCACTTGAGACATACAGGAAGATAGATAATGAAAGAGGTGTAGCGGATGTCCTCGGGGCACTTGGTCTCTGCTACTATTATCTGCAGGATTTTGACAGTGCTCTTCTGTTTCATTCAGATGCATTGAGATACCGAATAAAGGTAGATGACAGGCAGCTTATTGGAAACAGCCTTAATACCATTGGCATAATTTATCTGTATTTTTTACCAGATCATGAAAAGGCAGTTCACTATCTCGACAGTGCATGTGTGGTAAGGACCGGAATCGCGGATATGAAAGGATTAGGCTCAAGCATTCATACTGAAGCCTATGCATTTGAAAGAATGGGACATTATGATAAAGCGATCAATTATTTCAGGAAATCATTTGAGATAAATAAATCTGCAGGCGACAGGGAGAGGATGGCAGAAGCTGTATTTCATATTGGTGACTTAATGAACAGCATGGGAAATTATACAGGGTCGCTTGAAAATTATGAAAAGGCCCTGCAAATTTACACGGAACTGAACTCAAATCCGGATATCTGTAATGTACTTACGCAAACAGGTTTTGTGTATTCAAATCTTGGAGACTATAATACATCCGTTGAAAAACTGACAGAAGCATTGAAGCTTTCCAGGGAAGAAAATGACAGATCTGCAGAAGCAGGGGCGTATAATAACCTGGGAATTGTGTTACAGGATGCCGGGAGACCTGAAAAAGCAAAAGATTATTATGAGCAGGCCCTGAAGATATTTCAGGAAAAGCAGGATAATGAAAATATTATCGGCTGCCTGAACAACCTGGGTAACATATGTTTCGACCAGAAAGATTATACCGGGGCAGCAGCCTATCATGGAAAAGGGCTGGAACTCAGCCGGGAGGTTTCCGATCAGGAACTGGAATCCCAATGCCTGTTGAATCTCGGAAATGATCTGCAATGCCAGGGTAAGCTGGATGAATCACTTGGATATTATAAAAATGTGCGTGAAAGAGCCAGGGCTTTGAACAGTCCCGAACTTGCATGGAAAAGTATTGCAGGGATGGCTGAAAACTATGAATCAAGGGGAGAATTTGAGAAAGCGATTGAACTGAACGACACAGCACTTTTATTTCTCGACGGAATAAGAAATACAATAAAAGGCGACATGTTGAGAGCAAGTTTTATGGCTGCTGAGAGATATGCTTTTGAAGATATTATAGGGATGCTTACCGACCTGCATCTGAAATATCCTGACCGGGGTTATGATATAAGAGCATTTCACTATTCGGAACAGAGCAAGGCCAGGGCATTCCTCGATCTGCTCTCAGATCCGCAGGCGATTGCCGGTGGACACCCGGGGAATGATGTGATCAGCCTGGAGGATATGCAGTCCATGTGCCCGGATAAAAATACTGTTTTCCTTGTCTATTCAACAGGTGACAGCAGTTCCAGCATGTGGGTAATAACAGCAAACTCACATCAACTCTACAGGTTGCCGGGACAAAAAAAACTCAGGGAACAGGTTGAGACCATGAGGGTTTCCATGCTTGATCCTAAACCTGAAATTTCAGATTTCTTTTCCGGTGCTGGACGTTTGCTTTATAATGAGCTAATTATGCCGGCTGAACCTTATTTGTCGCGAAAAAGCAGGCTGATAATAATTCCTGACGGAGTACTCAGTTACCTGCCTTTCCAGGTATTATTGACCGATGATATTAATGTTAAAAACTCTGTTTCATATTCTTCCCTTCCGTACCTGGTAATGAAATATCCTGTCAGTTATTGTCAATCCGGAAGTATCCTGAAAAAACTCCTTGCAGAAAGAACCGCAAATAATAAAGTTAGGCTTGAAAATAAGCGGTTAGTTGCTTTTGGTGATCCGGTATTCAGTGATCCCAATTCCCCGGATACAGACCCGGGCAAGAATTATTCACGTCTCGAATACAGCGGACAGGAAATTGAAAAGATAGCAGGTTATTTTAAGCCGGAGAATACAAATTTATATCTCAGGGAGAATGCCTGTGAGGACAATGTCAAAAAAACATGTAATCTTGCAAAATATAATTATATCCATTTTGCCACGCATGGCGATATTGATGAAGAAAATCCGGGCCTGAGCAGCCTTGTATTCACTAAAAATGACAATTCTCCTGAAGACGGATATCTTCATGCAAATGAAATATACAATCTGGATCTGAATGCCGATCTCGTAGTTTTGTCAGCCTGCCAGACAGGTCTTGGCAAGCTGGTAAGAGGCGAAGGCATTGTAGGTCTGACGAGAGCCTTTATGTACGCCGGGACCCCTTCTGTTCTGGTAAGCCTGTGGAGTGTTTCAGATCTGTCAACTTCTATGCTGATGGATAGTTTTTACAGGAACCTTGTAAAAAGCAGGCTTAATAAGACTGATGCGCTACGTAAAGCCCAGCTTGATCTTATAAACAACGTTAAATTTTCTAATCCTTTCTACTGGGCTCCTTTCGTTCTTATCGGCAGCTGGAACTGACACATGAAGTTATGTTCCGGGTCTGTCTTATGGACAGTCTTTTCTACAACTTACTCTATAAAGAAATAGAGTTGATATACAACGCAAAATGAACGTCATGCGTAAGTTTTTATTACACATGTGCCTGACTGTCTATTCTAAATAACTCAAAATACGTATTCATTCCCAACACCCGGATAAACAATAATTATAAATAGACCCCAATGAAAAACTTACATGGAATTATCCACTTTGCCGGCTGGTTGATAATCAGTCTGTTACTCTTACATTCAACAGACAGCATTGCCCAGCTGAAGAAAATGTCGGAGAAAGATCTGACAAAAGAATCCACTGCCGTATTATACGGAAAATGCACGAAAAAAAGCTGTGCCTGGGATGAGAATCACAGGATAATATTCACTTACATAACTATCGCAACTGAGGAATATATCAAGGGTAACATGGGAGCGGAAGCTGTTATCGCCGTTCCTGGTGGCCAGGTTGGTGATATCATTTATGAAGTTTCCGAGATGCCTGTTTTTACTGAAGGTGAAGATGTAGTTGCATTTGTCTGGAAAAATCCCAAAGGGAAAAACCTTGTGACAGGCGGTTCGCAGGGGGTGCTTAAGATTGAAAAAGACAAGAAGACCGGAAAACGAATGGTCAAGACCAAAGATCAGGATACTGCAGGTGATGGCGAGATACTTGAGAGCTTTATAACCAAGCTTAAAGGCTACATGAAGCACTAATGTAAAAGCATTATTCTTTAAAATCTTTAAAATTTCAGATCATGAAAAAATTTACCCGACATATACTCATACTAATTTTCCTGTTGCCCTTTTTGCCAAGCCAGTTGATTGCACAAACCGCGACAATCCAAGGATATGTAAAACAAGGATCAGAAGGAAGCCCAATTCCGTCGATTACTATATTAATTCAAGGAGTCACGACAACTTCAGTTACAGATCCTGAAGGTTTTTATCATTTTGGAAGCAATGCTAATCTTAATGCCGGAGACATTGTTACCATAGGTGTATCTGTCATAGGTAATCCCAGTGCTCAAAGAACCATTGTGCTTGCCTCAGGAATCAATATTGTTGATTTCTGGTTTGATGCAGTCTCTGATGCTGACGGCAATTCTTATAGTGCAGTCGAAATTGGCACACAGGTATGGATGGGAGAAAATCTAAGGGTAACACATTTAGAGGATGAGGGAAACACGGAGATCCCTAATGTAACCAGCTCGAGTGAATGGAGCACTCTTACAACTCCTGCATATTGCGCCTATAATAATGATAGCAATAATATTATTCCTTATGGTCTATTATATAATTATTACACAATAGCAACCAGTAATTTATGCCCAGCCGACTGGCATGTACCCTCAACCGGGGAATGGGTAAAACTCGTAAATTTTGGGACAGATTCATTACACGCTGGTAGCATACTTAAAGAAGCAGGTAATGACCATTGGCATGAAAGTACGGAAACAGTCGCCACCAATGAAACAGGATTTACAGCACTCCCAGGTGCTCTGCGCGACAACAACGGTGGCTGGACTGATTATTGGGGTGGACTTGGTGACAAGGGATTATGGTGGTCAACGTCAATATATCATGATGCCACTGATGCCTCATGGAACCGTATCATGTATAAAGACAATGCCTATGCTTATATAAATGCTTCAAATTGGAAATATGGTTGCAGCGTACGTTGTCTAAAGAATGTTGATCCAGTAGGGTCAATAAGTGGATCAACAACAGTATGTCAAGGTGCAGAAGAACCAATAATAACTTTTACAGGGACTGCCGGTACTGAACCTTTCACATTTACATATACTATAAATGAAGGAACTCCTCAATCGATCTCAACCACTTCAGGAAGTAGTGTTACACTTTCTGTCCCTACAGGTTCATCCGGAACTTATACTTATGTAATTATAAGTGTTCAGGATAAATATAAAACTGCTCCACAATCAGGAAGTAGTGCTGTTGTTACTGTTAATCCACTACCAACAGCATCAATCAGCGGAACAACAGAAGTTTGTCAGAATTCAGAATCCCCGTTAATCACATTTACCGGTGCCAATGGTACAGCACCCTATACTTTTACATATAAAATTAATGATGGGGAGGAGCAAACCACTACAGCAACAAATGGAAATAGTGTTACACTTTCCGTACAAACAGACTCTCCAGAAACATTCACATATACCTTGATCAGTGTAAGTGATAACAGCATTAATCATTGTTCACAGCCACAATCCGGAAGTGCAACTGTTACAGTTAATCCTCTGCCAGAACTATCCGCAGCTGTGACTCAAATCAGTTGCGCAGGAGGATATATTACATTGGGAGCAATAGATCTTACTGTCACTGGTACCGGTGTATATACTTATGATTGGACTGTCGATCCGGGGGAATACAGTTTTTCCGGGGAGGATCCTGAATCGCTTGAACCGGGGATGTACCAGGTGACTGTTACAGATGGCAACAGCTGTTTCAATACACTTTTTGCAGAGGTTTTAGATCCTTTAATTGTGACCAGCACTGATGATGCCGGGATTGGAAGCTTAAGAAATGCGATAACTTATTCGAATTCACATGAAGGAGAAGACCAAATTATCTTTAATCTCCAGACAGAAGGATCAATCAGCATACAACCATTATCTCCATTGCCTGAAATAACCGATCCGGTAACGATTGATGGTTATACCCAACCCGGAGCGGTGGAAGCATCTGAAGAGACACCGGCCACACTCCTGGTTGAACTGGACGGGACATCGGCAGGCGAAGAGGCAAATGGAATTGTCATAAACACCAGTAATTGCGAAATAAAAGGACTTGTTATAAACAGGTTCTCAAATGCCGGGATCCGTATAGAAGGGGAAGGAATCGCAGGGAATAAAATTACAGGTAATTATATTGGAACTACTATCGATGGCGAAGATGCAGCTGGAAATGGCGTTTGGGGTATTTATATCAAAGCGAATAACACTGCAATAAGAAATAATGTAATATCCGGGAATGGTGGAGAAGACCAAAATCCAGGGCTGGTAATTACCGGAGGTGTCACAGGGAATGAAGTATACGGAAATTTAATCGGAACAGATGCCTCAGGTTTGTCAGCTCTGCCTAATAGCGGATCAGGTATCAATATTGGAGATTCTCCCGGTAATACAATTGGAGGTACGGGCGAAGGAGAAAGAAACATCATTTTTGATGGAATACAGGTGACCGGAGCTGCATCAATTGGCAACATTATTGCAGGTAATTACCTGGGATTTAATGTTGAAGGAGAATCAATCCTGCGTGATGGGAAAGGTATTGTGGTTTATAACGGTCCATCACTCACTGAGATCGGACCGGGCAATGTGATTTCAGGAGTCGGTGTCGGAAATGCAATTGCTATCCGTAATGATAATTCTCCTGAGATTACTAAAACAGAGAAAAATAAGATTTTCGGGAATATAATCGGACTAGCTCCTGATGGCAGTGCTCCTTTATCAAACAATTTTAGCGGAATAACAATAGAGGATTCTCCTGGTAATACAATAGGAGGTCCGGATGATGCAGACAGGAATGTCATTTCCGGGGCATTAAACTACAATAACGGAATAAATATTAGTGGTTCTTTTTCAACCGGGAACCTGGTGTCTGGTAATTATATCGGTACTGATGCTTCAGGAAATTATGCGAGAGGAAATTCAGGAGGGGTGTCATTAAATTTTGGTGCAAACCTTAACATAATCGGACCAAATAATGTGATTTCCGGGAACAGGCAACATGGGATCCATGTTGAGGATGAAAACACATCAGGCAATAAGATCATTGGTAACCTTATTGGCACTACCGCTGATGGAATGACAGGTTTAGGGAATATAACACATGGCGTGTGGATAAATGCATCAAATAATATTATTGGAGGAACTTCTCCGGAAGATCGAAATGTAGTTTCTGATAATGGTTATATTGGTGTTGAAATAGGTTCAAATACTGTTTCAGGCAATGTTATAAAAGGTAATTACCTGGGTACAGATATTACAGGTAATGGATCACTCCTTAATGGTGCTGGTGACCTTTCCTTAAATAACTCATCATCGAATATTGTTGGAGGATTAGAAGATGGGGCGAGGAATGTTATTGGATCCATGGGTATGGGGGCACATGATAACAAGGTCATTGGAAATTACATCGGACTCAGAGCTGATGGAACGGGGGCTATCAATTCAGAAGTAATAAGATCCGGAATTATTATTTCAGATGCATATGACAATGTAATAGGTCCCGGGAATGTTATTTCAGGAGTCGATTATGGCATTTATATTAATCGTGGTGAAACAGAGGTTGAAACCACAAATAACAGGATTTTAGGAAATCTAATAGGAACAAATGCTATTTGTACAGCACCAGTTTCAAATAATGTAGGAATCCAAATTGAGAACGTACATGGTATTATAGTTGGTGGTCTGAATGAGTCTGATCGTAATATAATCTCCGGTAATGATATAGGAGTAAATATTTTTGGGATCGATGCTGATCGTAATACAGTCATTGGAAATTATATCGGGACTGATCTGGCTGGCAAATCACCAATTCCAAATACTAATGGTGTGTGGATCACGGAAGGAAATGATAATATTATAGGTGGTTCACAAAAAGAAGCCCGGAATATTATTTCCGGTAACAATATGAATGGTATATGGATTCAGGGGACACCGGAGTCAGAGGCATCAGGGAATAAAATACTGGGGAATTATATAGGGCTGAATTCAGATGGGACGGAACCGCTCGGTAATAAAGAATTTGGTATCAAAATAAGGGAAGCTTCTGGAAATATGGTCGGAGGTCCCGATCCCGGTGACCGGAATATTGTTTCAGCAAATGGTACACCAGGTATGAACCGGTTTGGAATTCATATTGAATACGATAATGCCAGTGAAGGGAATATCGTCCAGGGGAATTATATTGGTACAGACTACACAGGAATGAAAGATTTCGGGAATATATCAGTAGGTGTATTTATTCTTCATGCGTCCAATAACTCAATAATAGACAATTTGATTTCCGGCAATGGAGGGGCAGGAGTAGCAATCCATGAGGGAGAGACTCCTGATCTGCCAATACCTGCATCAAATAATTTAATTAAAGGGAATTTGATAGGATTAAATTTGTCAATGACAGATACATTACCGAACAGGAATGGGATTTCAATAAATTCTTCTGATAATAATAGTGTTGTTAACAACTTTATTGCAGGGAATGAATATACAGGTATTGAAATTGATCCTTGGAATCCCCTGGAACCCTCAATTAACAACAGGATAAGTCAAAATTCTATTTACAATAATGGTCAGCTGGGAATTGACCTGAATCTGGATGGTGTAACTTTTAATGATGAATCCGGAGGGGATCCTGATGAAGGTCCAAATAACCTGCAGAATTTCCCGGTAATTAAGGACTACAAACTGGACCTTGGAGCTAAAAAAGTAACTGTAGGCGGACATCTTGAAAGTACTGCAAACAACGAATACACGCTCGAGTTCTTTTCCAGCAGGGTAGGTGAAAATACAGGATACGGTGAAGGTGAACATTACCTGGGCTCTTTGGAGGTGACAACAGATGCTGACGGCAAAGCCACATTTGATGAGACTTTCCCCATCAACAGCTCATGGGGGGATGTGATCACCGCCACAGCTACCGATGCACAGGGTAACACTTCTGAATTCTCCAAAAGTGTGGGCGGTATGCAAAGCCAGATAATCCCGGAGGATATGTGGCCATTCTATTTTAAAAACAATGCCGATGGAATACTAAGGATCACCGATGGCAGTGATACACTTGCTGTTGACAGCGCATTCAGAACCTGGAATCTTATTCCTACGGCAAAAATTGATTTCAGGAATGGCGGTGCGACAACCCAAAAATATGCATCTGCAAATGACGGGACAAACCTTGTAACTTTTGTCGACGATCAGTTCCCGTTCTCACCAGGGGTACTTGCTGTTGCGGCAAAAACGCTTAAAGTTATCCCGGGTGAAGAGGCTGCTCATATCATTGATGCCGATATAGTTGTCAATCCTGAATTTGCCGGAAATTATGTAGGTGTCGGGTACGATAATCCCAATGAAGGATACTTTGATGCCCAGAGCATAATCACCCATGAAATAGGTCATGTCCTGGGTCTTATACATTCCGGTGTTTATAATTCAACAATGTTTTATAAGATAGATGCTGGAACCAAAGTGAGAAGTCTTGAACAGGACGATATATCCTGGACCAGCTACCGGTACCCCACTACAAGTTACGATGCCAGTTTCGGTTCCATATCAGGTAACATTACATATGCCTATGGTGGAGAACCTGTAGCAGGCGCACTCGTCCTGGCAATTAATACAGCCGGCAATGATACT
>CAYYIW010000058.1:0-13949 GCA_964472085.1 uncultured Rikenellaceae bacterium
TGTTTACTTCATAATTTCAAAGAACATTTGTCCACCATAGCCTTCTTTGACCGCCACAGATATATCGGAGGCGGTGGCGCATGAGGGCCTTTTCATCTTTTGGATTCCCAGTTCAGAAACCCTGTTTCCTTTTGGGACGACAAAGATAATGCTTCAAATATTTCCTGCAAAGATTTTGAAATAAATTTTCGAAATAATTCAGAAATATAATTGCGGCCTTTTGTGCTAGTCTCATGAAAAGTACTACTTTCGTAAATATTTTTCAGATATGTCGAATATTGTAATAATCCCCACCTACAGGGAAAAGGAAAATATTGAAGCTATTGTAAGATCTATTTTCGCCTTACAAATTCGATTCGACATTATTATAATAGATGACAATTCACCGGACGGAACAGCCGATATTGTAAAATCTCTTCAAAAGGAATACCCAAATCTGTATCTTATTCAGCGGGATGGTAAACTAGGCCTCGGGACAGCTTATATAACAGGATTTAAATGGGCCATAGAGAATGATTACACCTATGTATATGAAATGGATGCCGATTTCTCTCACGATCCCAACGACCTGCTGAAGCTTTATAACGAATGCCACAACAATGGTGCCGACCTGGCTATCGGCTCAAGATATATAAGCGGTGTAAATGTTGTCAACTGGCCTCTTTCAAGGGTCCTGATGTCTTATATCGCCTCTATTTATGTCAGGACTATTACCGGTATGAACATAAAAGATACAACCGCCGGCTTCAAATGCTATAAAAGGGAAGTACTGGAAAATATACGGCCTGAACAGATCAAATCAAAAGGATACGGATTCCAGATCGAGATGAAATTTATTGCCTGGAAACTGGGTTATAACATTGTTGAGATACCAATTATTTTTACTGACAGGAAACTTGGTTCTTCAAAAATGACAGGCGGCATTTTCAATGAAGCCCTGTGGGGCGTTCTCAGGATGAAACTGAGAAGCATGTTCATAAAGTATAAGAGGATATAAGGGGAAAGGAAAAAGTTGTAGCGCTGATTGCAAATCCGCACAAACAGACCGCACGACCGCAAGACCGCCCGCCTTCGCCAGGGCTACGGTGGGCAGAGCAGGACCACAAGACACATTAAAGACTATGAGTTCAATTCATATAAAGAATGCAAGGATAATAAATGAGGGACGCGATTTCAAAGGCGATATCTTCATTAAGGATGAGTATATTGTTGCCGCAGGCAATACAGACAACATAACAATACCCCATGATGCACTGGTAATCGAAGCAGGCGGTTTAATACTTATACCGGGAATTATAGATGATCATGTACATTTCAGGGATCCCGGGCTTACCCATAAAGGTGATATACATTCAGAATCTGCAGCGGCAGTTGCCGGAGGTGTTACATCCTTCATGGATATGCCAAACACAAAACCGCAGACAATTACCGTAAGCCTTCTGGATGAGAAATTCAGAAATGCATCGGAAAAGTCATTTATCAACTATTCTTTCTATATAGGTGCAACCAACACCAACATTGATGAGATAATGAAAGCCGATCCGGCACACGTTTGCGGTATAAAGCTGTTCATGGGATCATCGACGGGTAATATGCTTGTCGATGAGGAAAGAACTCTGCGTGAACTTTTTGCAAACGCTGCCATCCCCGTTGTTGCTCATTGTGAAGACGAAGGTATAATAAGAAAAAATTCAGATCTGTACAGGAATAAATACGGGAATGATGTCCCTGTGAGCATGCATCCCAGGATAAGGAGCAGGGAAGCCTGTTATACATCCTCATTCCATGCAGTGAACCTTGCCAGGGAATTCAATACAAGGCTTCATATATTACATCTTTCAACAGCTGATGAACTTAAGCTATTCCGGAATGATATACCACTTGAAGAGAAAAGGATAACTGCTGAGGTTTGTGTTCATCATCTCTGGTTTGAAGAATCTGCCTATGAAATACTGGGAACATTAGTAAAATGTAATCCCGCGGTTAAAACTGCATATGACAGGGATGCCCTGCAAAAAGCATTGAACAATGATATTATTGATGTTGTTGCCACCGACCATGCACCGCATACACTTGAAGAAAAGAAAAACACCTATTTCAATGCACCGTCGGGAGGTCCTTTTATACAACATTCCCTCCAGGCAATGCTTGAATTGTGGCACAGAAATATCATTGGTATCTCGAAAATAGCCGAACTGATGTGTCATAACCCTTCCAGGCTATTTAATATTAACAAACGAGGTTTTATAAGGGAGGGTTACAAAGCCGACCTTTGCCTGATAGATC
The DNA here is from genome assembly GCA_964472085.1 of uncultured Rikenellaceae bacterium. GTDB lineage: Bacteria > Bacteroidota > Bacteroidia > Bacteroidales > VadinHA17 > LD21. The sequence continues at coordinate 2,287 of CAYYIW010000058.1, forward strand.
CGTCACGTCCCTATACAGTAACGAAAGACAACATACTTTACAAATGCGGCTGGTCACCTCTTGAGGGAACAACATTCTCTTCCACCATTGTTAAAACAATCGTTAATGGGACTGTTGTCTGGGATGAAGGCAATATAAACAAGAATTTCAGGGGACAACAGCTTGATTTTACCCGTTAGTACGGCATTTATTACCTGATCAGGATTTTCTTACCACAAACCTTACCGTGCTTCGCGTTCTTTGCTCCAGTAATATCTCGCGGCCTTTTGTTACCTTATCAAGAGCATCCTGATCATAATGTCTAACCGACAACATCTCAACACTATCATTATATACAGTTGAGAAATCCGGTTTCAGGTCCTCTATCAGCTCATTGACCTTCGTCCTTTCGTCATCGACACAAACATCCAGACTTACAGCACTCGCCTCAACAAGATTAACCTTTATCCCGTGCGAAACAAAGAAGTTAAAGATCATACTCAGGTTATCACCCATCACGAATGAGAAATCCACAGGAAGCAATGACAACAAAATCTGGTCCTCCTTCCTGATATATACGGGATAAGTTCCCGTGATAACGGGATCTGCAGATATTATTGTTCCCTCATCAGCGGGAGAGACGAATGAACGAACATATAGAGGAATGGATTTGTTATGCAATGGTTTTATTGTCTTCGGGTGAATGACCTTTGCCCCGGAAAATGTCATTTCGACAGCTTCCTTGTATGACATTTCATCAAGCTTTCTTGCATCGCGGTACCATTTAGGATCGGCATTCAGAACTCCCGGCACATCTTTCCATACCACAACACTTTCTGCGTCCAGGATGTTTCCAATTATTGCAGCAGTATAGTCCGATCCTTCCCTGCCCAGAGTGGTCGCCTGTCCGTCCTTTGTCCCGCCAATGAATCCCTGTGTAACAAAAACCCTCACATCATTAAAATCAAACACACCCCGTATGTTCCTTAAGGTCTCATCCCATAAGACATTTGCGTCCCTGTGCCGCCCGTCAGTAATAAGGTGCTTTCGTATATCAATCCACTCCACTCCCTGAATCCTTTGTTTGAGGTATTCCGATACAATAATTGTGGACCATATCTCACCGTATGAAACAACCTGGTCGTATTCAAAATCATATCTTCCCTTTCCACCATTTACCATGTAATTCTTCAGACCGGAAAAAGAGTCATCTATCATACTGCCTGCCTCCGACTCATCCCCGAACAAATCATTAGTTACAGACAGGTGCTGTTCATGCATTTTCTCAAGCAGGGTAATATATTCATTATCATCATTCAGCCATGACTTAAGTACAGCCTCCAGTGCGTTCGTTGTTTTGCCAAAAGCCGAAACAACAACCACCAGGTTACCGGTCTCCGCCGCTACAATATCTGTAAGATTCCTGATACCTTTGGCATCCTTTACAGAAGCACCACCAAACTTGTATACGTTCATGTGTAAATAATTTAATTTTAAAGGTCACATGGAGCCCACATAATATTCATTTGCATTTTTGTCTGGGTTTTATACTATGTTGGGTTCATAATTATGAATTTTTGTTAAAATTAGTATTTCTCAAATTCATAGCAATTCAGAATCCAAACATCTCAAATAAAATTCGTTTTTGTAAATTTGCCGGCGAATTGTTGCAAATGAAAGACAACCCGATAACGGAATATTTCAGGAATCACCGGATCCTGCCGGATCTAATTGATACAGTCAATGATGACAAATCAGGAATCATAAGGCTCGAAGGTCTTACCGGTTCATCAAAAGCCATATTCTTTTCAATTGTATCCGGTCAAACCCAGACCATACATATAGCAGTATTACCGGAAAAAGAAGATGCAGCATATTTCTACAATGATCTTGTTTCCCTTCTTGGCGATGATTCTGTTTTCTTTTTCCCTTCCACATATAAGAGATCTGTCCAGTACGAGCAAACCGAGCCTGCAAATATTGTTTTACGCACAGAGGTCCTGAACCATCTTGCTTCAGGGAGGCGAAAAGGGATTATTGTTACATATCCCGAATCTGTTATGGAGAAGGTTGTTAGCAGGAGAAATCTCAAAAAAAACACTTTTAATATTGCCAGGGGTGACAGGATATCCCTTGAGTTCCTTGAAGAGGTCCTTCATGAATATAATTTCGAAAGAACTGATTTTGTATATGAACCTGGTCAGTATGCTATCAGGGGAAGTATCGCCGATGTATTTTCATATTCAGCTGATCTGCCATACCGCATCGATTTTTTCGGAGAAGAGGTTGAATCGATTAGATCGTTCAACACTGATGATCAGCTTTCGGTTGATGTTCATAAACAGGTCGCAATAATCCCCAACATACAGGATATATCGATTGAAGAGGTGAAAGATTCCTTCACCGATTTTCTTCCCCCGTCGTCATTCATCTGGCTTGAAGATGCCCCGTTTATAAAAGAGAAAATAAACTCAATTTTTTCGCAGACTGTTCAAAGAGAAGATACGGGTCAGATCAGCGGGAAGAAAGATATTGTAATGACTGGGAACAAATTCCTCGAACACTGTAATAAATTCAGGGTGATAGAATTAGGTGGAAAGGGATTTTTTGAAACGGAAAATGTACTAGAGTTCCATACCGAACCCCAGCCGGTATTCAACAAGAATTTTGAGTTGCTATCTGAAAAACTGCTTGCAAATAGCGCCGCAGGTTACACTACATATATTATCTCAGAGAGTGATTCCCAGATTCAGAGACTGAGGGATATTTTTACAGAGATCAATCCTGAAGTCAGTTTTGAGACACTCCCAGTAAACCTGCATGGCGGCTTCACCGATCATGATCTGAAGATTTCACTTTATACCGATCACCAGATTTTCGACAGGTATCACAAATTCAGGATCAGGGGCTATTTTACGCGAAAAGAAAGCATCTCGGTAAAGGAGCTTACAGGCTTGAACCCGGGCGACTATGTTGTGCATATTGATCACGGCATCGGCAGGTTCGGCGGACTTGAGAAGATTGAAGTAAACGGGAAGGTTCAGGAGGCTATAAAGCTGGTTTATAAAGATAACGACATATTGTATGTCGGTATTCATTCGCTCTACAGGATATCAAAATACAAGGGTAAAGACAATTCCGAGCCCAGGATATACAAGCTTGGCTCAGGTGCATGGCAGAAACTCAAGCAGACAACAAAGGCCAGGGTAAAAGACATTGCAAGGGACCTGATACTGCTTTATGCAAAAAGAATGTCATCTCCGGGTTATTCTTTCTCTCCGGACTCCTATCTTCAGAGGGAGCTTGAAGCTTCATTTATATATGAAGACACACCGGATCAAATGAGTGCCTCAATAGCTGTCAAGGAAGACATGGAAGCAGGGCATCCTATGGATCGTCTCATCTGTGGTGATGTTGGATTTGGCAAGACGGAAGTGGCTGTCAGGGCAGCTTTCAAATCCGCTGTCGACAGTAAGCAGACTGCGGTTTTGGTGCCGACAACAATTCTTGCCCTGCAACACTATAAGACATTTTCGGAAAGGCTTAAAGGATTTCCCTGTACAGTGGAATACATCAGCAGGCATAAAAAACCTGCTGAGCAAAAAAAGATACTGGCTAACCTTTTTGAAGGAAAGATAGACATAATAATAGGCACACATAAACTTGCCGGCAACGATGTGAAATTCAAGGACCTGGGTCTTTTAATAGTTGATGAGGAACAAAGGTTCGGCGTTTCCGTAAAGGAAAAACTGAAGAAATTAAGAACCAACGTGGATACCCTCACTCTTACCGCAACACCTATCCCACGCACCCTTCAGTTCTCGCTCATGGGAGCCCGCGATCTTTCCATAATAAATACCCCGCCACCTAACCGTATGCCTATTGTTACGGAGTTATACGGATATAACGAGGAAATAATAAAAGAAGGTATTGAATATGAAGTAGCCCGTAACGGACAGGTCTTCTTTATTCATAACAGGGTTGATAACATTGAACAGGTAAGGGACCAGATAAACAGGATCTGTCCGAATGTCAAAACGGCAATAGTGCATGGCCGGATGGAAGGTCGCCAGGTTGAAAATGTGATGTATGATTTTATACAGGGCGATTATGATGTCCTGCTGGCAACCACAATAATAGAATCTGGCCTTGATATACCCAACACCAATACAATATTCATTAATGATGCCCACCACTTCGGGCTATCTGAACTTCACCAGTTAAGAGGCAGGGTGGGTCGTTCAAACAAGAAGGCGTTCTGTTATCTGCTTGCTCCCCCTTTGAGCACACTGACACACGAGGCAAGGCGCAGACTTAAGGCTATTGAAGAGTTCTCGGAGCTGGGAAGTGGATTCAATATTGCAATGCAGGATCTTGATATACGAGGTTCAGGCAACCTGCTGGGAGGCGAACAGAGTGGATTTATAGCTGATGTGGGTTTCGAAACCTATCAGAGAATTCTTAATGAAGCAATGGCTGAATTAAGGGAATCAGAGCATGTTAATCGTCCTGTCAGCACTGAAGATAAGAAGGAAGAGAAAACTTCACAAAAAATGACTGCAACAACATATGCTTCCGATTTTCAAATAGATACCGACCTTGAAATTATGTTTCCTGATGAATACATCTCTAATATTTCAGAAAGGATAAGACTATACAAGGAACTTAATGAAATAGACTCCGAAGAACAGCTTGAGAATTTTGAGAAAAGACTTACGGACAGGTTTGGGGCCCTTCCTACTCCTGCAGCAGCTCTTCTCGATATTGTAAAAGTCAAATGGATTGCAGTGAAGATAGGTATTGAAAAGATCCTGCTTAAAAATGATCTTATGATTGCATATTTCGTTTCCGACCAGAATTCCCCCTTTTACCGTAGCCCCCATTTCGTTTCAATCATGAATTATGTTAACCGGAAACAAAGCAAGATGAATATGAAACAAAAAGATACAAAGCTTAGCCTGACAATATCAGATGTTACATCGGTAAAATCAGCTATAAAAGTTCTAAATGACATACTATCATCTTCTATTAGCTAAGCTTTTATTACCTTTGTAAAATAACAGTCCCAAATGAATCTTATTGTAGATATAGGAAACACCAGCACAAAGCTGGCTATCTATAAAGGGAAGGAGCAGGTAAGCATTTCCAGGATCAATGAGTGGAGCTGCGAAGAGATTGAAAAGAGACTATCGGGTAATCAGATAGATAAGGCAATTCTATCCTCTGTAAAGGATATACCTTCCTATTTGGTCGATCTGTTTTTCCCAAATATCCCATTTGTTCATATCCTGTCGCACAGATCGAAATTACCTTTTACAATTGATTATGAAACACCCGGGTCTCTTGGTACAGACAGGATAGCTGCCATTGCCGGTGCTTATAATTGCTTCCCGGGTAAAGATATGCTCGTAATAGATGCCGGGACAGCTATAACCTTTGATTATCTGTCGGGAAATGTGTATAAAGGAGGTAATATATCTCCGGGAATATCAATAAGGTTCAAAGCCCTGAATAAGTTTACGCGCAAGTTGCCGCTCGTTACTCCTTCCCGGGATCTTTCATCTCCGGGTCATAATACCATCGATGCTATATCTGCAGGTGTTATAACGGGAGTATTATATGAAATAAATGAGTATATTCGCACGTTTGAGAAAGAACATACTGATTATAAAGTAATACTGACAGGCGGCGACAGTGAATTTATTAATGACAAAATAGACTCTGAACACACATATATGCCTGATATTGTGACTTATGGTCTAAATTATATTCTGGAATACAATGCGAAATAAACTGATAATAACCTTTCTTATAACCCTGTTCTCATTTTCGTTCTCAGTTATCAATGGTCAGAATCAAATAAATTCTCCTTATTCCAGGTTCAATCTGGGGACCCTGCAGGAATCGGGTCCTTTCAGGAGCCAGGGCATGGGAGGTCTTGCTACTGCCATCAGGGACAATTATTCAGTCTACTTCGAGAATCCTGCCTCATACAGCAGTATTGATACCAATTCATTTGTATTTGATTTTGCTCTGGAATGGGGTCAGAATGATCTTTCGGAAGGTGACAAGAAATATTCCTCCTATGACATGAATTTTGATCACCTGGTAATGGGTTTCCCTATTTCAAAAGGATTGGGATTCGCTGTTGGTGTGTTCCCATACAGCAACGGCTACTATAGCCTGGAGAATTCTGTCCGGGAAACGGATCCCGATTATGATCCGGTTACGGGAGCATATACAATAACCCATACAGGGAAAGGAGGATATTACAAAGTGTTTGCAGGTACCGGGATAAGGCTATCAAAGAATATTTCAGCAGGTATTAACATGACATATCTTGTAGGACAGGAAACAAGAACAAACCTGTTCGATTTTGCAGATTATTACAATACCTTTCATGATAAGAATGTTGAGGCTCTCAGTCTGTCCGGTCTTAATTTCGAATACGGTTTACAGTATACTGCGTCGCTGAAGAATGACCACTTTTTCAATGCAGGCCTCTCTGTTACACCCTCAAAGAAATATAATTCCACTTTCGATAAGATATCATTCAGTTATAACGCTTACGGATCGGTAGATACGCTGGCGTATACACATGATAAATCGAAATCTTCTGTCATACCAGCCACTTTGCGGGCAGGTATTGCATACGGAAAATCAAATAAACTGACAGCAGGCATTGATTTCACCTGGACACAATGGTCAAAATCGACTGTTCCGGGAACGGAAGGTTATATTGCTGATACAAAAAAGCTGATCGCCGGCATTGAATTTATCCCCGACCGGTTTTCCAATTATAGTGCACTCAAACGAATTGAATACAGGCTGGGAGGCCATATAGGCGATAATTATCTTATCATAAACGGTGAACAGATCAAGGAGATGGGTGTAAGTGCAGGTCTGGGTATACCCGTAAGGCGATCGATGGTAACCCTGTCATCAATGAAGGCCAATATCTTTTTCGATTATACAAGGAGATCAGGATCAATATCAAATAACCTTCATACAGAAAATATCTTTACGGTAGGAGTTAGTATCAATCTCTATGATTACTGGTTCCTGAAGAAAAAGTATGATTAGAAATGAAATTCCTGAGATTTCATTCATGAGAGTAAAAATAAAATACAGGGCATCCCTAATAATCCTGTTGCTAATGGCCGGCGCAGTGATGATCTCATGCGAAAAGAAGATCAATGTGATACCCAAATCGGATCTTTTATCCATGCCCTCTCTTACTGCAAAGAATTTCGAAACAGTATTCACCGATTCAGGGAAAGTTCAGCTTATTTTATCATCACCCCTGATGGAACAGTATGATAATAAAGAAACTCCGTATACTGTATTCAGAAAAGGCATAAAGGTTACCCTGTTCAAAGGTATAGATGACACTATTGGTGAAGTCACAGCAAAATACGCAAAATACAACCAGCAAGACAATCTATGGGAACTCAAAGACAGTGTGGTGGTAATAAACAATAAAAATGAGAAGCTCGAAACCGAGCTTTTATACTGGAATGAAGATAAAGACCTGATTTACACCGACAGGTTTGTAAAGATAACTAGCGAGGATATGATAGCCCAGGGATACGGCTTCGAGTCAGATACCCATCTCGAACACAGGAAGATCAAAAAAGTCAGTGCTACAATTTCTCTTAGTGATGAAAAATAGTTCTCTGCTCATCCTCGAAATCATCTGGATAGCTGCCGGAATACTTTCTGTAATTTTTGGCGTCCATTATGCAGTTAATACTGGCGGAAACAAAATTATTATTTTTGCACTTATGGCTCTTGTTTCATTTCTCTTTGCATGGATGAGACACAGGCAGAGAAAAAAGAGTTAAATTTGGAATATGAGCGGAGTATTGATAATATTTTTCGCAGTCATTCTGTCTGCCTTCTTTTCCGGTATGGAAATTGCTTTTGTTGCTTCCAACAAGCTCAGGATTGAACTTGACAGAAAACAGGGGGTCTTCGGATCGGGGATAGTCAAACTATTTGCTGATAACCCGGGTCAGTACATAGCAACAATGCTCATTGGCAATAATATCTCCCTGGTCATTTACGGACTTGTGTTTACCAGGCTGCTTGAACCCGTTCTTAAACCTGTGATTGACTCCGACCTGTTAATATTGATAATCAATACGGTTATGTCGACTGCAATAATATTGTTTGTTGCAGAGTTTCTTCCCAAAACGGTATTTGTGATCTCTCCCAACTTTTTTCTTAAGTTTCTGAGTATCCCGACGCTGATCTTCTTTTTCCTGTTCTACCCGATAAGCAAACTTACGCTGGCTATATCCAATCTTTTTATACGGCTCATTTTCAGGATAAAGCCGGAAGAAAATAAACAGGAGAATATTGTATTCAGCAAGGTTGACCTCGACCACTTTGTCAACCTGAACAAACAGAATGAGGAAGAATCAGAAATCAGGCAGCATGATTTCAGGATTTTTCAGAATGCTCTTGATTTTTCAAACGTGAAGCTTCGTGAGTGCATGATCCCAAGAACTGAGATAGAGGCAGTTGAAAGCAACACAGGCATTGAAAAATTAAGAGAGAAATTTATCGACACCAGGCTCTCAAGAATACTTGTTTACCAGGAATCAATCGATAATATTATAGGTTATTTTGAACTGAAGGATCTCTTTAAAAATCCTACTGACATTAATTCTATGATCAGGAAGCTGGCTATTGTACCGGAGACAATGCCTGCCAACAGGTTGCTCCGCCTTTTTGTCACCGAGAAAAGGAACATTGCCCTTGTGGTTGATGAGTTCGGAGGCACATCAGGAATGGTAACCATTGAGGATGTACTTGAGGAGATCGTGGGTGATATAGAAGACGAGCATGATACCTATGACCTGATTGAAAAGGTTATCGGTCCGGGGGAATACATACTCTCCGGCCGTATTGAAATAGACTATCTGAATGATAAATATAATCTTAAACTGCCCGAGGAGGATGATTATGAAACCCTTGCAGGAATGATAATGTACTTTCACGGCAGTATTCCTGTCAACAAAGAGATAATCAGGATAGGTAAATTCACCATCAGGATATTAAGAGCCACAACCACAAAACTGGAACTGGTGAACCTGAAAACAAATGAATCCTGATTTCATCTTTAATCATCAGAAATATATAGTTACCACCCACGATCCCGGTTCATTGATTGTCAGCCTTAGTTCGCAGTTCAATGTTGCCGCCATCCAGGCATTCGGTGCTTTGAATATTACTTTCCCTGAAAAAGGGAAGGTTACCTGTTCAAATCCGGTAAACGATGTGCTTGTCTTTTCAGATCCGGAACTACCCTGGAGCAGCAGGCCTCCTATCAACTGGCTTGAAGGCTCACCGCTTCTGGAGAAAACATAACGCACATATGGCCTTGGCCCCACCCTCATGCATGATACCCTTCCAATGCTGTTCCTGTATTCTATAACATAAGGATCGAGAGGCTTTTCACCAATATATTTATTGTCTTTCCAGTATCCTGTTAGAACGGAATCCCTGCCAAGGGAGTTAAAAACATATTTACCCTGCCCTTCCCGTATACCTTTTCTCCACTGTCCGGTATATATTTCACCTGAACTCCAGGTATATGTGCCTGTGCCATTGGGCAGTCCTTTTTTGAAATGGCCTTCATAGCTGTCGGTCCCCTGTGCTTTTCCATAACCATCAGCAAATCCTTTTTTGTAGGCCCCGATGTATGTGCCGCTTATGCTTTCCATAAGCACCTTGCATCCGCTCTCCTGGGCACTTAAAGTGGTTGAAAGAGCCAGGAAAAATATTATCGGCACTAACAAAAGAATTGATTGTTTTTTCATGAATGGAATTTTTAAGATCAGTAGTATTAGCAATTGCAGTATATAAAATTAAACATATTAATGGAAATAATCCATGATGGGGAGAATTAATTAAAATGCACGGTAGAAGGTATATGGTATGAGGTATACACTTCTTCATTGCAAAAGCTTCTGTCGCAGAATTAATGACTCAAATAATTATTGCTAATGAGATTGGATATATTTATTTTGAGACAAGAGCTTGCTTGTGCAATAAATGTGAAAAGATATCCTCAATGTTAATGAATCTGATAAAAGTCAGAAAAGACTGATAAGCCTGACCGCATACCCTGTACCGTTTACCGTATACCTCACTCTACATTCCTGCTAAAAAAAGAGGGTGTCAATAAAGACACCCTCCTCATATATTTCAGAAAAAATTAATCCTAGTGAACGTCTGTTACTGTAGGGATCGGATTTTTCCTTGTATTCCACCACAGCTGGCTTGTTGTGCCATTGGTACTGAACATACCTTCATTGATAGACTCAATGTTCTGATTAATACGTGCAGCAGCAACGTTGGCAGTATTATAGGTATCTTCACTGAGAGCATACTGAAGCCTGATAGGAAGACCGAGACCCGGATAGTAAGAACCTTCCAGTTCGTATTCAAACATCCTTGCAGGGAAACCTGTTCTTCTTACTTCACTGTAAGCCTGCACACCCTGTCCGAACATACCTGCCCATCTCTGTTCGCAGATAAGCTGGAACTTATGTGAATCGGTCCCGCTCCATGCTACGAGAGGATCAGCGAGATAGGAAGCATAGTCAACAGGATGGGCTGTTGCACCGGTAGTAATACCCTCTTTCCCATTACCCCATGTTGCATGTACAGTTCCGCCGTCACTAAGACCCCATCTTTCCATGGAAGCTTTGATACCATCTTCGTATGCAGTCTGTGCAGCTGCATCATTACCTGCACGCAGGTAATATTCAGCTTTGATGAAATCAACTTCATCAACACACATAAGGTAAAGTGGAGCAGTTTCATCATAAGCGATCTTTGTTCCGAGCAATGATATTGTCGGGAAAGAAGCTGAAGTTATTGCACGTCCGTTCTGGAATCCAACAAAGTCAGGAGTACCGGCATCTACAGAGTTGGGAGTAGGCTGACCATAGATATAAATCCTTGGATCAGTCCTGGCTTTAAGCCAGTCAACCATTGTTTCCGATATACCCTGGTCGGTCCTGGTATAAAGAGTATTGAATATCGGGTTCCTGTAAGGCAGTCCGGGGAAAAACATCTGTGCATTGTCATCGTTAGATGTAAGGACCGGGTACTGTGAAGGGTCACCAAGAATAGTTGCTATCTGAGCATCTGCATCTGACATAGCAGCCGGACCGGCTGTTGTGGTAACCTGTGTACCTCCGACCATATTGTATGTGAATGACCAGGGTGTACCGGCAGCACGGTTGAGAAGTCTAAGCTTAATTGAGTTAGCCAGCTTTCTCCAAAGTACCGGGCTACCTCCGTAAATGAGGTCACCGCCACCAAAACTTACAGAAGAACCTGCAAGAGCAGTGTTTGCTTCTTCAAGTTGAACAAGCAGGTCAGCATAGATGCTTGCCTGTGAGTCATAAATGGGTGTTAATGTACCGTCAACAAGGAAACCCTGCAGAGCCTCTGAATAGGGAACATCACCCCACTCATCGGTCAGGTACATAAATACCCATGCTCTCATTACCTTGGCAGCAGCAGCCAGCCTTGTTTCCCCATCATCAGTTGCCTGGTTGATGACTATAGTAAGGTTCTTAAGCTCACTTGTATAAGGAGCCTGGAATTCACCTGACATATCACGTGGCATGTACCTGTCTTCATCGATATACTGTACTTTACAC
>CAYYIW010000058.1:14049-20101 GCA_964472085.1 uncultured Rikenellaceae bacterium
ACCTGACATATCACGTGGCATGTACCTGTCTTCATCGATATACTGTACTTTACACCACTGCTGGCACCAGCAACCAAGATAGGTATGCTGTATCCATCCACCCATCTGGCGGCTAATAGAGTTCACTTCCGCATTTGTAAATACATTAATTGCGGGAACACTTACAGGACTGTTCGGGTTCTGGTTCAGACTCTCAAAATTCTTAGTACATGATGAGAGCAGAGTTACAATAAGGAACAACCCGGGTATAATTTTATGTGATTTCATAATATATTTCATAATCATATTCATTTAGAATTAGAAACTAAACTTCAGGTTGAAACCATATGACCTGGTTGAAGGGATAGCATTGGTTTCTGCTCCAACGCTTCTGTTACCAGCACTCGAACTGATCTCAGGATCAACATCCGGAATATTCTTTTTGATGATCCACAGGTTACGGCCCACAAATGATAAGCCAATATCCCTGATGCCTGCTTTACTCAGAAAACTGAGGTTGGTAAATGTGTAACCCAGGGAAACTTCACGAAGTTTGGCAAAGCTTCCGTCAAATACCGATAACTCAGTTTTTGCATAATAGTCATAGCCATATGTATTTTCCGGCACATATGTGGAATTCTCAACAGCTGTTGAGCTTGCATTGCCGTCGGCGTCTATATAGGAAACAGATCCGTCGGTGTTAACTGTACCGTATACAGCATTAGGTATCAGGTAACCACCACCGTCAGCTATAGCATCCCTTACGTTCATGCCATTGGCATTTGTCTGTGCTGTTTCAGCCAGAACACCGGTATACATACCGAACATATGCGTAACAGAGAAGATGTCGCCACCCTTCTTGAAGTCAACAAGGAAACTGAGGTTGATATTCTTATATGTGAACGAGTTGTTGATGCCGCCGAACCAGTCAGGATAAACATTTCCGAGAGGAGTCCTCTGTCCTGAACGGATATAACGACCACTTGTAGATACTATAGGTCTGCCTGAATATTTATAATATGCAAGCTGTGTCTGAGCATCATCATAGTATACCGGTTCAGCATGTTCTCTTACAATTGCATAACCGAAGATCGTTCCATAATCCTGTCCGGGGAAAGCATATACATAACCACCCCAGCTGAGATTATACAGGCTCAGATATTTCATATCACCATACAGTGAAACGACTTTGTTCTTGTTTTTCGACCAGTTAACACTGATATCCCATGAAAAGTCTTTTGTCTGGACCGGGGTGAAAGTAGCCTGCAATTCAACACCGGCATTCTGAAGGTTACCAGCGTTGATAGTCTTGCTGCTGAAGCCGGTTGTATTAGACACTGCTATGTTCATGATCTGGTTAACAGTATTTTCCTTGTATACATCAGCATCTACACTTATCCTGTTCTGCAGGAGTTTCAGCTCCATACCAACTTCTTTTGATCTTTTTCTCTGAGGCTTAAGACCAAGAGGAGGAATAGTGCTTGTATAACCCAGTGACGGATTCCCATCGAAAGGCTGTGCAGCACTGAATACGCCGTTAAGCGAATAAGGATTGGCTGTTCCACCAACCTCTGCATAACTTCCTCTTAATTTCAGGAATGAGAGCACATTGGATTTGATCCCAAATGCATCAGTCAGAATGAATGAAAGAGACACTGACGGATAGAAGTATGAGTTATTATCTACAGGCAGTGTTGAGGACCAGTCGTTCCTTCCGGTCAGGTTCAGAAATGCCCAGTTCTTATAACTGAAGTTTGCCGTACCGAATACACTGTGAAGTTCCCAGTGTGTTTCACTGATACTTGTCGTTGGAGCAACGGCAGCGTTGCTTGTTGTATACAGATCGGGAACAATAAGCTGAGCAACATTCGTATTACGATACATACTGTTATAACGGTTATACTCAGTACCCAGACTACCATCAAATGAGATGGGTCCGAAATTCTTGACAAAATCGAACATGGCATTTGCGGTGATCTCCTGCCTGCGGTTTGAATAAGTATTGAAATGACCGAGTGGATAACCAATACCTACATCACCCTGGGCAACTCTTTCCGTTATACCCTGTATGTACCAGTCGGTACCGGCCATTGCCTTGAATGATACCCAGTCTGCCAGTTTCATATTAAGGTTCATATTACCTATCAACCTGTCCCTGTTCCTGGAGTTGGTATTATTATAAAGGTTCCAGTATGGGTTGTTATGATAACTGTGGTTCCAGTTATATGGAAGATTCGTTACAGGATCAATAGTATTATAGTTGGCTTTAAGATCTGCCATATTAACCTGGCGGCCAAACCACTGACCGAGTGACTGCATAGGGTTACCACCGTTATAACCATTCTCAGCAATGTTATCACTCACGTTGCTGATATAGTTGGCAGAAGCACCTACAGCTACCTTTTCAGTTACGTAAAGTTCACCCTTGAAGGCGACACTGTTCTTTGTAAGGTCGGTATTCGGGAAAATACCGGTTATCTTCTGGTTCGACAGGGACAGACGGAAGTTACCTCTCTTGTCTCCACCCGAAACTGCAAGGTTTGTCGTTCTCTTGACACCGGTATTAAAGAAACTTTTAACATTATTAGGATGTGCGATCCACGGCGTTGCAGTGCGGATACCTGTTTCAGGATCGTACGGACTGTCAAACTGAGGGAGAACAAAAGTTTGTCCTACAGTCTGCGGTATCGGCTCCGGCAATAACCTGGTAGCCGGATCCGTATCCTGTGTCCAGTATAATTTACCACCGGGCTGAAGATCTTCAGCCTGAACAGTATAGTTAAGTCTTGGACCCCAGCTCTCATCAACACCATCATTAAGACCGCCATAGGCACCATCTTTATATGAAAATGCATAAATACCATTGGTAGCACTAACAGCCGATCCCTGTCCGTACAGGTTCTGATAACTCGGCAGTACGAGAGGATCTTCCCACATAACGTTTTCCTCGAGAGTAACTCCAAGACCCTGTTTCCCGGCTTTTCCTGATTTTGTAGTAATAAGGATTACACCGTTAACAGCTCTTGATCCGTAAAGAGCAGCAGCACTTGCACCTTTCAGCACACTAACGTTCGCTACATCAGACGGGTTAATATCACTGGCAGCATTACCATAGTCGCGACCACCATATGCATCAAGATCAGAAGTAGAGTTGTTTATAGGAACTCCGTCAACTACAAAAAGAGGCTGGTTGTTGCCACCTGCCGATAATGAATTGACACCCCTGATAAGAATCCTAACACCTGAAGCCACACCACCATCTGAGTTGGTAATCTGGACTCCGGAAAGTTTACCCTGGAAAGAGTTTACAATGTTGGATACTTTAGTCTTCTCAATGTTGTCTCCTCCAAGGTCCTGAACTGAATATCCAATAGCCTTCTTCTCGCGTGAGATACCGAGAGCAGTTACTACTACTTCGTCCAATCCAAGAAGATCGGATTCCATAACCACATCAATAGTAGACCGACCACCAATCTCAATCTCCTGTTTTTTCATACCGATGTATGAAAACACAAGAGTTGTTGCATTTTGTGGTACTGCTATTGAATATTTCCCATTCGCATCTGTAAGGACACCAAGAGTGGTTCCTTTAACAGTGACAGATACACCGGGGATTGCCCCCTCCCCCTCTGTTGCAGAGGTAACTGTACCTGAGATGAGTCTTGTTTGTGCAAATAGTGTTGAACCACACATAAACACAAACAAAACAATAAGCAGAAATAGTTTCTTCATACAAATTAGTTTTAGGTTTTAATTTAACGGGGCTAATATAATTTATATATTTAAAGTTATCCCTCTCTCTTTGAGAAAAAATTAAAAAAAATGCAAAATAGCACAAAATATGTAGTCAGTATTTACAGGTTTTTGTGAATTTCTGTAAGTGTCCTAAATACAGATAATGCAAATTAAATGAAAAGTGGACTATCCACTTGCTTTACGCCTAAAAACATGATATACTGTATAATAATACCTGATTATTTCAGTCACCTCCCTGCTTACATTTTTCTGCCAGGATATTTAGTGCATATATATATTTTATTATTTGTTTAGTTAGTCTGAGATACCGAAATTTGTAGTAATTTATGAATGAATTAATTAAACCGTTTTGTACATTTAGATGTAAATATTGATTATTAACATACCAAAAAACATACAAATGAAAAGACAGAGTAAATCATTGAATTACAGCCGGTTAATACTCATATTCGGACTGGCGATGGTAAGCCGGTTCATATTTGGCCAGGTTGATACCATTAAAAACAACTCACAGTTTTATTTTCCTGAGTTTATTGAGGGCAGTGTCAAATTAAAGACAGGCAAGATCATCGTTAGGCCGCTGAATTATAACCTGCTATCAGAAAAAATGACTTTTATGGACCAGGGACGGATCATGGATCTCACAAATCCTGAAGCTGTTGATACAGTATATATACGAGACAAAAAGTTTGTCTTTTATGACAACGTGTTCCTGGAAGTGGCAGAGGAAGGTCCCGTATCGCTATTTTTTGAACATACAGGGACGGCTGTATCCACCGGGCATGAGGGACCGTATGGGACAAAGTCGCAGACTACCGGACCTACCTCATTAAAAAGACTCGTAAGTGATGCCAATACCTATAACCTGAAATTACCTGAAGAGTTTAAGGTGGTGAGATCATTTGTTGTATATGTAAAAGTTAGTGATGAAATGAATAAGGTCGTTACCACGAAACAATTTATAAAACTGTTTCCCGGCAAGCAGGACAGCCTTAAACAATTTATCAAAAAGAACAGGCTCAAGATCGATAATGCTCAGGATGTAAAGCAAATGGTCAGCTTTGTAAACAGGGGGTTTAGGTAATTTGGTGCGTGATATGAGATATGATGTTTGCGGTATGTTGTATAACTCCCCTCCTCGCATTGCTCACCGAACCATAAATGCGAAGGTGAGGAGGGGCTGGGGGTGGGTTAAATAGGTAAATATTCCTCACTCCGCTTCGATTTTTATATAATTCAGTTTTTATATTATAAAATTAAGTAATTTAAATACTACCCCTATTTTGGAGATCCTTCACTTCGTTCAGGATGATAATTCCATTTAAACCCACCCCTGACGCCTCCCAAGAGGGGAATTCATAGCCCTTGCCTTCTGCCTCAAATACCCTGTACTTTATACCCCAACCAGGACAAAAAAGAAGCCGTCCCACAAATGTGAGACGGCTTCGTTATATTCTAATAACCGGAAGAAATTACTTCCTGTCTATTACATGAAGATGTTTAAACTGAATTACCGGCTGACCGGATTTCTTACCTGAAAGTGTTATGTCAGCAGTCAGGTATGGAATACCGTTCAGATATGAAGAATAAGTTGCGGCCAGCCCTTTTGCATCACCTGTATAATAGATATCGTAGTTTATCAGCATATGAGGTGCAGGTCCACAATTATCCCATTTGCCCGAGCCTTCAATTTCATATGTATAATTATCTCCGGCATAGACAGTTGTAAACAAATACTGTCTTGGTATATCAATTATACCATTGGGCTGGATTGTATAGGTGCAAGTGCCTCCTGCAACTACATCTTCTCCCCAGAAATCATTAATGAACCCGACTCCCATTCCACTTACATCAATGTTAGTACCATTCTGGGTTGATGTAATTATGCTTGGATAGGTATAATCACCTTGACCGTCAGTTCCTGACCATGAGCCAACCAGGTCAGCAGCACCATTGACCAATGGACAGAATAAAAGTCTCGTGAGACCATATTTCAGAACCAGACCGTTAGCATTAGGTGAGTTATGTTCACCTTGATCAATGCTTACATCCAATTCTAAAGGCTGCCCTGCAGGCATATTCCCGGCAACGGTTGAAAAATCCACTGAACCGGATGTTTTTCCAGCCGGAATAGTAATACTTGTGCCTGACAGGGTATACATATCCGATGTAATGGTAGAAGACGGATCGATATTCAGGCTAACAGTTATATCCTGGCTCTGTGGTGTCCCCATCAAAACAATTCCGATAGTTGTCTGAATGTCAATCAGGCTTCCGTCAAGGGCAACTCCTGTTTCAAATGATTGAACAGGATCTA
>CAYYIW010000059.1:0-20060 GCA_964472085.1 uncultured Rikenellaceae bacterium
ATAAAGCTTAAGTTACTTTATTCGCTTAAGCAGCGAGAGCAAAATTAGATTCGCCAGTTAAATGTTTGTGACTCTGTATAAGTGACGCGTCACCACACACTGCATGCTTACATACCACCTCTCATGCTGTCAAAACCAGGTCAGCCCCTGAATTTATCCCTGCAAAGATACTATATTTGTTAATCCTTCTTATCTTTATTAACCTAAAACACGGAATTAGTATCAAAAACAGTACCAGATGAGAATATTCCAAAACTCTATAAGAAATGCATAAAATTAAACTCTTTCTTCCACTTTTGCTTCTGCCTGCAATTATCTCCTGTACCTCAAATACCGGAACAGGTGGAACAAAGATCAACGTCACTAAAGTTAAAACTGATGCCGGGTATGTCTCCGGTAAGATAAACCAGGATGGTTCCGTAAAGATCTTTATGGGTATCCCCTTTGCAGCACCGCCTGTTGATTCTCTCAGATGGAAACCCCCGCAGCCGGTTGCGAAATGGACCGGGATAAAGGAATGTGTCACTCCCCCGCCAAGTGCCATGCAAAGCAAACCTGTACCTTTCATGATGTGGTCAAAGGAGTTCATGGCTCCCCAGGAACCGCTGAGCGAAGACTGTCTGTACCTGAATGTATGGACACCGGCAAAAAATAACGGCGACAATCTCCCGGTGATAGTATGGATACATGGAGGCGGATTTACCGGGGGATCGGGAACCGTTCCTCTTTACAATGGCGAAGAGATGGCGAAGAAAGGAGTTGTTTTTGTAACAATAAATTACAGGCTGGGAGTATTCGGATTTCTTGCAACTCCGGAGCTATCTTATGAATCAATAGACAGTGTATCAGGCAACTACGGTATACTCGACCAGGAAGCTGCCTTGAGATGGGTCTGGAACAACATTGAAGCATTCGGAGGAGACCAGAATAATGTGACTATCGACGGACAGTCCGCCGGTTCATTCAGTGTCAATGCACTTATGGTCTCTCCTCCTGCCGTGGGCCTGTTCCAGAGGGCTATCGGGGAAAGCGGTGGTATGTTTGCAATGAACTTTGGTATTGTTAATACACTGAGTAGTGCCGAGGAAGCCGGATTAGCATACATGAAAAGGGCCGGGGCATCATCAATAGCCGAACTGAGAAAGATGCCCGCCGATTCGCTTATTAAGATACCAGGGAGATGGGGCATTACGATAGACAACCATGTGGTGATGCCGCCTGTAGAGACCTTCCTGGAAGGTAAACAGAATGATGTTCCTCTTATATCGGGTTGGAATGCTGATGACGGTATTGGCGGGAAACCTTTGGATGCAGCCGGGTTCAGGAATAACTCCAAACGGAGATATGGCGACAAGTACCAGCAATTCATCAAGCTTTTTCCTGCATCAAATGACGAAGAAGCAGCCGCCTCCCAGAAACTTTTGAATCAACTGTCTTTTGGAGTACAGAATTATACATGGGCTGACCTTCAGAGCACTTACGGCAAGAATAAAGCTTACCTGTATTACTTTAGTCATGTTCCCCCGGGGGAACCTAACTTTGGGGCATTCCACTCATCAGAATTCGGGTACGCCCTGAATAACCTTAAACTGTGGAACAGACCTTTCGTTAAGGCTGATTATGACCTTGCCGACCAGATGTCATCCTACTGGGTGAATTTTGCAAAGACCGGAGATCCAAACGGACCAGGATTGCCTGAATGGCCTTCATTCGATGAAAATTCGCCACAGGTAATGAATTTTGCAGACAGTTCCATGGTTGAACCCGTGCCGCATCTCAAACAGCTTCAATTTCTCGAATCATTAATCGGGATGTAGCCCGGGAGCAGTCTCGGCCGATTTGTGTTTTTTAAATTAATTTAACTTAATGTTTACAGTGTTAAGGGGTTGAATTATTATCTTCACGCTGTACACCTGAACCATCTTTCTTAATAAATGAATAAAACCTTAAAAGCAGGTATTCTCAGGGAGACTAAGAATCCCCCCGACAGGAGGGTGCCTCTTACACCACCACAGATAATTACACTGCAGGAATTTTATCCTGAAGTAGAGTTTTTTGTGCAGCCCAGTGACATCAGGTGTTATTCCGACGAGGAATATGAATACCTGGATATTCCGCTTAAAGAAGACCTCCGTGAATGCGATATACTTCTCGGTGTTAAGGAGGTGGACCGGGGAACATTTATACCCGGTAAGACCTATATGTTTTTTTCACATGTAGCCAAGAAACAACCATATAACCGCGAGATGCTTCGCGAAATGGTCTCCTCGGGGAATACCCTTATCGATTATGAATACCTTACTACTGAGGAAGGACAGAGGGTTGTGGCATTTGGCAGGTATGCCGGACTGGTCGGTGCATATAACGGCTTGCGGGCCAGGGGTATCAGGACAAACAGGTTCAAACTGAAGCCGGCTCACCAGTGCCGCGACCTTGAAGAGATGTGGGCCGGGCTGGAACTGATCCAGCTTAATCCCGGACTAAAGATACTTGTTACCGGTGAAGGCAGGGTGGCCAGCGGAGCAGTGGAGACTCTGCAGGCCGCAGATATCACTTATGTTACACCTGAAGATTATATCTCCCGCGAATTTGAAGTCCCGGTTTTTACCAGTATCGGGCCGGAGTATTATACCAGGCACAGGTCAGGCCGGGCGTTTGATTTCAGTCATTTTGTAGAAAACCCGGGTGAATATGAATCATCATTTCTTCCCTTTACCAGGGTTACTGACATTCTTATAGCAGGTCATTACTGGGATCCCCGCTCGCCGGTGTTCTTTACCGCAGACGAGATGAAGAAACAAGATTTCAGGATATCTGTTATCGCCGATATCAGCTGTGATATTGCAGGTCCAATAGCTTCAACATTAAGGTCAACCACTATCTCTGATCCCTTCTTTGGATATAATCCACATCTTGAAGCCGAGGAGCCGGCCTTTACACGCGATACCAATATAACGGTGATGGCTGTTGATAACCTGCCGGGCGAGCTGCCGAGGGACGCCTCGCATGACTTCGGCAGACAACTCATGGGAAATGTGCTTCATGAGCTCATTACCGGTTCGGACAGCACAATGCTCAGCAGGGCAACAATACTCGATAACGGTCACCTGACGGAACATTTTGATTACCTGAAAGACTACCTGTATGATTGATCGGTACACGGTACACGGTACGGGGTGTGCGGCGATCCTATGTCACATGTCTTACTCTTTTACACCGCATACCCTTGCTTATATCTAACCTAAATAATAAATTATCATGCGCAAAATCTTATTATTGCTGTTTCTGGCTATCCCTTTTCAACTCATTGCTCAACAGGATGATGCTCCTGTGATCGGAGTCAGCGACAGGCGAGTTGATATGTACGGGCTAAGGAATGCCCGTGTTGTTGTGGATTATCAGACCACACTGGATAAAGCTGATATTTTAATTGCCAATGGCAGGATAACTGCCGTTGGTACCGACCTTGATTTTCCGAAAGGTACCATAGTATATGACCTGTCAGGAAAGACCGTATATCCGGCTTTTGTGGATGCCTATGCAGGCAATTACGGCATCAGGACCAGCTCATCAGGTCCGTCTGTAAATCCCTTTGCTGCCTTCATGACCACAGGACGTTTTTCAACACAGGAAGCAAAACCGAAACCGAGGATAGCTGATTACTGGAATGATGGGATACATGCTTCCTATGATGTTTCATCCGAATTTATTCCCGATAAAAAGACAGCCGATGAATACAGGAAGGCCGGTTTCGGGGCAGTGCTCACCTTCAAGGATGATGGTATTGCCCGGGGGACATCGGCGCTTGTCAGCACAGGCGACGGTAAATCAAATAATGTTATCCTGAAAAATAGGGCTTCTGCCAATTATTCTTTTTCCAGGGGACGTTCAGCCGACTTATATCCTGCCTCACCGTTTGGAATGATTGCACTGCTGAGGCAACTCAACTATGATGCACAATGGTACAAACAGCTTCCTCCTGGATATTTCCAGGATGACGGACTGGATGCATATATCGCCAACCTCGGTCTTCCGCAGGTCTTTGAAGTATCAAACAAACTGGAAATTCTCCGGGCCGATAAGATAGGCAGGGAGTTTGGTATCAAATATATCATAAAAGGTGGTGGAGACGAATACCAGACCATTAATGATATCAGGAACACAGGCGATAAACTTATCATACCGGTAAATTACCCCGATGCACCTGATGTCAGGGATCCCTATGATGCTGCTTCGGTCAGCTATGTAGATCTGAAGAGCTGGGAGATGGCACCTTCAAATCTCTCGAGGGTATCCGGTGCAGGTATCACATTTGCCATTACATCATCGGACCTGAAACAACGGTCTTCATTTCTCACTAACCTGAGGAAAGCTGTCAAATATGGACTGCCGGAGCAGGAAGCGCTTAAAGCTCTTACATATACGCCTGCAAGCTATTTTGGTGCAACGGGCCTGGTCGGAGCTATTAAGAAGGATATGATCGCAAACCTCCTGGTTACCTCGGGTGATATCTTTAAGGATGACTGTGTGATATATGAGAACTGGGTGCAGGGTACACCTTACAGGTTCGTGGATCTCAGGACCAAAGACCTCAGGGGTACATGGACACTTAATGTTGACACAGCCAGTTACAGCCTGGTGTTATCAGGAACTTTTAACAAACCCACGGTGAAGCTGAAAGCCGATACTACTGAGATAAAAGGAGCCACCTTTACAATCGACAAGGATCTTGTCACTGTAAATTTTGACAGGTCCAAACATAAATACAGACTGATAGGATCTATCGAAGACAAAGTTATTGAAGGAAGGGGCCAGCTTGAAAATGGAAGCTGGATAAAATGGAAAGCCAGCTTCGTAAGCGATTCAACAGGTACAGCTTCCGGCAGGCGTAAACGTGAGACCCCGGTTCCCAAAATGGGACCGGTCATATACCCGTTCGCTGCCTATGGCAGGCCTGAACTGCCAGAACAGGAGGATGTATTGTTTAAAAATGCTACAGTATGGACAAGCGAAAAGGAAGGTAACCTGGAGAATACGGATGTGCTCGTACAAAAGGGAAAGATAACAAAGATAGGCAGGGACCTTAAAGCTCCCTCCGGAGTTAAGGTCATAGATGCTACTGGAAAACACCTTACCCCGGGCATCATCGACCAGCATTCACATATCGCTATGAATGGGACCAACGAGATGGGACAGGCAATAACATCAGAGGTGAGGGTAGGGGATATCCTTGATTCTGAGGATGAGACCATTTACAGGCAACTGGCCGGGGGTGTTACATTATCGCATATTCTTCACGGATCGGCCAACCCTATAGGTGGTCAGTCTGTCCTGATAAAGGAACGCTGGGGCCACAATGCTGAAGACCTGAAAGTGGAGAACCAGGTAGGTTTCCTGAAACATGCCCTTGGTGAAAATGTAAAACGCACTTCGAGTCGTTACCCGAACACAAGGATGGGAGTGGAACAGATAATAAGGGATGCTTACAGAAGGGCAGTTGACTATAATAATGAATGGGAAAAGTGGAACGCAATGAAGACAGAGGAAAGGGCCGGCAAGGTTCCCCCAAGGAGAAACCTTGAGCTTGATGCCATAGTCGATGTACTTGAAAAAAGAAGTTTCATAGAATGTCATTCATATGTTCAGTCGGAAGGTATTATGATCATGAACCTTGCGAAGGATTTCGGGGTCAGGGTCAACACTCTGATCCATTGCAACGAGGGGTATCAGTATGCTGATAAGATAGCAGCCAATGGCACAGCCGCTTCTGTCTTTTCCGACTGGTGGGATTATAAATACGAGGTTTATGAAGGTATAGCATATAACGCGGCCATCCTCTTGCAGCAGGGAGTGCTGGTGTGTATTAACTCTGACGATGCAGAGATGGGCAGACGTCTCAACCAGGAAGCTGCAAAGATCATGAAGTACGGTGGTATAAGTGAAACGGAAGCCCTGAAGCTTATCACCATTAACCCGGCTGTTGACCTGCATCTCGGTGACAGAACAGGCAGTATTAAGGTGGGAAAGGATGCCGACCTCGTGTTATGGAGCGGGAATCCTTTGTCAGTATATTCAAGGGTCCTTAAGACCCTGGTAGACGGTACGGTTTATTTTGATGAACAGGAGAATGCTGCTATGAAAGAACAGATTGAAAAGGAGAGGAACAGGATAATAGCAGAGATATTGAATCAGCCGTCATCAAAGAGACCTTCAGGTTCCGTTACAAGAGCCAGACCTTCAGAAGATATAGAGTCAAATTAAAATGATACCGGGACACCTGGTTTTATTAATACAATTTATTAAAAACAGATTATTATGAAAAAAAGAATATATATATCAGCACTGATGATCCTGGCCTGTCTCTTCCAGGCAATGGCAGAGAATCCGGTAGTGGCTCCGGCACAGAAGAAGCCGGTGATGCTGGTCGGAGGTACTATCCATACCGGCACCGGTGATGTAATAGAAAATGGTACCATCATTTTTATAAACGGCAAAATAACTGCTGTCGGCAGGACGGCAGATATTAATATCGACACAAGTGGATACGAAGTAATTGATGTTACAGGTAAACAGGTATACCCGGGTCTTATATTCCCCTCCACAAGCCTTGGCCTGCAGGAGATAGGCAGTGGGGTCGATGTTGCAACAGACAACAGGGAGATAGGTACGCTTAATCCTGATGTAAGGGCTATTGTTGCATACACTGCCGATTCTCAGGTAACACCTGTAATACGTGCCAACGGCATTCTCCTGGCCCAGATCATACCTGTTGGTTCCCTTCTGCCCGGTACGTCAAGTGTGGTACAGCTCGATGCATGGGACTGGGAAGATGCAGCCTATAAGATGGACAACGGGATTCAGCTTGGCTGGCCCCGTAAAGCCACCAGGGGAAGTCGCAACAGCTATTTCAGAATGGGTGCAACGGGTGGTAACACCTATGAACAGAATGTTGAGGAGCTGGAAAAGATCTTCACAGATGCAGCTGCCTATGCTGCCGTCGAAAAACCTGAACATGCCAACCTCAGACTTGAAGCAATGAAAGGCCTCTTCGACGGGTCAAAGATACTGTTCTTAAGCTCTGATGAACCCAAAGGTATCATTGAAGGAATAACCTTTGCCGAACGTCATGGAGTCAAAAAGATAGTGCTCTCTGAAGCTGATGAATCTGCCTGGACAGTCAGGGATTTTCTGAAAGAGAATGATATTCCGGTCTTGCTGGCCGATCCGCTGAGCCTGCCAAAATATGATTACAGTGATATCAGGCTTCCTTTCAAGCTGGCAGCTATGTTTCACAAGGAGGGGATCCTTATCGGCCTGACCTATTCAAACCAGGCATATGGCAACCTGCCTTTTGCCGCCGGGGAAACGGTTGCGTACGGACTTACAAAAGAGGAGGCACTCCAGACGGTTACCCTGAACAGCGCAAAAATACTTGGCATTGCTGATAAGACAGGCTCTATTGAAGTGGGTAAGGATGCCAATATAGTTGTCTCTACCGGAGATCTTCTCGACATGTCTACCAATAATGTTGTACTGGCTTTTATCACCGGAAGAAATATAAGTCTTGATAACAAGCATAAGCAACTTTACAGGCGATTTGAAGCCAAATATGAGCAGATGTCCTCAAAATAATATTAAATAGATTGTTATGAACAGGCTGAGGTTGTGGTTGCTGGTTATTATTCCTTTGTCAGTCCCGGCAGGCTGTACAAGGGAAAAACAAGTGTCCGACAAATCACTATTGTTATGGTACAGGCAACCGGCCTCGGCCTGGGAAGAAGCTTTGCCAGTCGGTAACGGACGTCTTGGTGCAATGATCTATGGCAATCCTGTTACCGAGACACTTCAGCTTAACGAAGAGAGCCTGTGGGCCGGAAGCAGGATCAATAATGATAATCCGGCCGCATTAGAGGCACTACCATCTCTCAGGAAAGCTCTCTTCAGCAGTCATTACAGGGAAGCTTACAGCATAGCTGAAAAAGATTTCCTGGGTACACCACCTAACATAAGGTCTTACCAGCCCCTGGGTGATCTGACAATTAAATATGAGTGGCCCGATTCCGTTACTGTCTATAGACGGGAGCTGGACCTGCATACAGGAATTGTCTCGACCAGGTTTATCGTGGGAGGAAAGCAATATATCCAGGAAGTGTTTGCCTCGGCTCCAGACAATATGATAGTGGTCCGTGTAACATCACCCGACGGAGGGCTTATTAATGCCGCATTCAGCCTTTCACGTGAAAAGGATGCAGTTGCCACAATAACAAACAACACCGGGTTGCTTGAAGGCCAGGTTATAGACCGGGATGATGTTAAATCAGGTCCTGGCGGAGCGCATATGAAGTTTGCCGGGGAGATGAGGATTACAGCGGACAGGGGCAGTATTGACAGTGCTAAGGATTATATCAGGGTAAAGGGTGCAGGTGAGATAATAGTCCGATTGACGGCAGCAACTGACTATAATATTGATATCCTTGACTTTGACAGGTCAACTGACCCATTGTCGGAATGCAATACCATACTTACCCGCTCGGATAAAATGTCATATGATGACCTGGTCAGCCGGCATCTTGAGGAATACAGGAAAATGTTCGACCGCGTAAGCCTCTCGATAGGGCAGGACAGTCTCTCATATCTCCCTGTTGATGAACGTCTTGAAAGGGTTAGGAGGGGTGGTGTTGACAATAGTCTCGTAGCACTTTACTTCCAGTATGGCAGGTACCTGTTGATTTCATCTTCAAAATCACCAGGAAGACTGCCTGCCAACCTGCAGGGTATCTGGAACAAGGATATGAAGGCTCCTTGGAATTCGGATTTTCATACCAATATCAACCTGCAGATGAATTACTGGCCCGCCGAGGTATGCAACCTGCCCGAGACCTCATTGGTACTCGCAGGCTTCCTTGAAAAGCTCGAAGTGCCCGGGGCTGTTACAGCGGGGGAGATGTACGGCAGCAATGGCTGGACCCTTCATCATCTTACAGATCCGTTCGGGAGAACAGGTGTTATGGACGGTGTCTGGGGCATAACCCCTCTCGATGGCCCCTGGATGACCTGTTCGCTCTATGAACATTACCTGTTTACAGGCGATACTGCGTTCCTTCGGGAAAGAGCATATCCGCTTATGAAGGGAGCGGCCCTGTTTATACTGGGTTTCCTTGTGGAATCGCCGGAAGGTTATCTTGTTACAAATCCTTCACATTCTCCCGAGAATAGTTTCCGTGACCCGTCAAACGGGGAAGTCTCAGCTCTTACTTATGGAGCCACAACAGATATTGAGATAATCAGGGAGATATTTGATAATTGCATTGGTGCCGCTTCAGTACTTGACTCAGACAAAGAATTTGCAGTAAGACTCCTGGAAACCGAAAAACGGCTCCCGCCTGTAAAGATCAATTCCAAGGGTGTTATCCAGGAATGGATAAAGGATTTTGATGAAACGGAACCGGGTCACCGGCATATGTCTCACCTGCTGGGACTATATCCTTTTCAGCAGTTTACCCCTGAAACGCCACTCCTGTACGAAGCTGCCCGTAAAACAATCGAAAGGCGTTTATCGTACGGCGGGGGACACACAGGATGGAGCAGGGCCTGGATCATTAACCTTTTTGCACGTCTGCATGATGGTGAAAAAGCCTGGGATAATGTACAGGCATTATTGCGTAAGTCGACACTTAATAACCTGTTCGATACCCATCCTCCTTTCCAGATTGATGGTAATTTCGGAGGAACGGCAGGTATTGCCGAGATGCTGATACAATCGGGCAAAGGGGTAATCAACCTGTTGCCGGCAATACCTTTGGAATGGAGTAACGGAGAGGTAAAAGGGCTGTGTGCCAGGGGTGGTTTTGTCGCTGACATAAAGTGGGAAGGAGGCAGGGTAACAACAGCAAGGATATTCTCATCGAAAGGAGGGACCACACTGGTCCGGTATAACGGCAAGGAACAAAAGATTAGCCTGGCTCCGGACCAGTCAGTCACACTGAATCAGTAACAGCAGAGCTTTTTCGGATCATTATATTAAACCGGGGTAAATAAAATGCCGGATTACACCCGGTTTTTTATATTTTTACATATAATTGAAAAGGGCACAGGGTATGAAGATAATATTACTTGGTCCGGCTTATCCATACAGGGGAGGTCCCGCAACATTCAACGACCGCCTGGCCAGGCAATTCTCGGCTGAAGGCCATGATATTGAAGTTGTTACCTTCCTTCTTCAGTACCCTGGCATCCTTTTCCCGGGAAAGACACAGTATAATGATGGACCACCACCTGAAGGTGTCAGGATAGAGAGGCTTGTTAATTCCGTGAACCCTTTCAACTGGATATCGACAGGAAGGAAAATAAAAAAGCTGAAACCTGACCTGCTGATCGTGAGATACTGGTTGCCATTTATGGCACCGTGTTTCGGGACTATTGCCAGGATAGTACGATCAAACCTGCATACAAAGATCCTGTGTATCTTTGATAATGTTATACCACATGAGAAAAGACCCGGGGATAAAGCTCTTACCAGGTTCTTTGTCTCCTCAATAGATGGTGCAGTTGTCATGTCTGAGACAGTAGGTAAAGACCTGAGGATGTTCCGGGAAGATATACCCGTTAGACTGTCCCCGCATCCACTCTTTGATGCATATGGTGAACCATTACCCAGGGAAGATGCTGTTGCTTATCTGAAGATGGATCCTGATGATTTGTTCCTCCTGTTTTTCGGCTTTATAAGAGCATATAAGGGGCTTGACCTTCTTATTGAAGCTTTTTCTGATAAAAGGCTCAGGGATAAGGGGCTTAAACTTATTATAGCCGGGGAATTCTATGAGGATGATACTCCTTACAGGGAACTTGTTAAGAAATATGGTCTTGAGGGAGAGATAATATTCTTTGACCGTTTTATTCGTGATGATGAAGTTCCTGTCTTTTTCAGCCTGGCTGACCTTGTGGTGCAGCCTTACAGGTCGGCCACGCAGAGCGGTGTTACCCAGATCGCTTTTCATTACGGGAAGCCTATGCTTGTGACCGACGTGGGAGGTCTGAGGGAAATTGTGAAGGACGGAGTATGTGGTTATGTGGTCAAACCCGAACCTGACAGCATAGCAGGTGCCATACTCGATTATTTCGACAATAACAGGAAGCCTGTTTTCGAGAAAGGTGTGAAGAGTGAAAAGGAAAAGTTTGCCTGGGACAGGATGACAGAGGCTATTCTTGATGTGTTCCGGGACTCAACAGACAGTTAGTTTCAAAACTGATATCAGGGATTGATCCGGTCTTTGACAAGGTATTTATTCCTCTCGGAAGAATTCCTGTTTATAAGCTCACCAAGGAAACCTGTCAGGAAGAGCAATGATCCTATTATCATCACGGTAAGCGCTATGAAGAAATAAGGGCTGTCGGTTACAAGGGGAGCTCTGAGGTGGTGCGATATAAATGTCATTTTACGTATCCCAAGATAGCCGGCCATTATAAAACCCAGTAAAAACATAAGGGTTCCCAGTGCTCCGAACAGATGCATCGGACTCTTGCCGAACCGTGTTATAAAGCCTATTGTGAGAAGGTCGAGATAGCCTTTTATAAACCTGTCCAGGCCATATTTGGTTGTCCCGTATTTGCGGGAGTGGTGTTCAACAATTTTCTCGCCGATCTTAAGGAAACCTGCTTCTTTTGCCAGGATGGGGATATACCGGTGCATTTCGCCATATATCTCAATACTTTTAACAACCTCCTGCCGGTATGCTTTTATTCCGCAGTTGAAATCATGCAGTTTTATCCCCGATGACAATCTTGCCGTACCGTTATAAAACTTGCTTGTGATTCTTTTGATAAAGGGATCGAACCTTTTCTTTTTCCAGCCTGAGACAAGGTCATAACCTTCCTCCCTGATCATTTTGATCAGGTCGGGTATTTCATCCGGACTGTCCTGGAGATCAGAGTCCATGGTTATGACTATCTCACCTCTTGTTAACATGAAACCAGTGTGAAGAGCAGCTGCCTTGCCATAATTTCTCCTGAACTTTAATCCCCTTACCGCCTCATTCTTTACGGCCATCTCTGTGATTTTATCCCATGAGAAATCGGAACTGCCGTCATCAACAAAGATTATCTCATATGATATTCTACGTGATGCGCACACCCTTTCAATCCATTCGGTCAGCTCCTGGATCGATTCCTCCTCATTATATACGGGGATTACGACAGATAGATCCATCAGCCTATTCTTCAGTTGAAGTTTCTGTTGTGTCTGTCAACAGGGGGTTGCCCTCTTTCCTTACAAAAATAGCAACGATCAGTGATAATATAGTACCATAAATCATACTTCCGAATATTGACAGGGGAGCCATTATGGCAGGTTTCATGATTTTAGCCTGGAATTTCATGGCAGTATCAACAGATGCCTGCGGCATACCTCTTTGAGAAAGGTTTTCCTCAACAGCGGCAAGTTGCTTATCAACAAGTCCGGGATCAATTACAGCATACAGGATATACGTAAAGACAGCCATAATGATAGCATAGTACAAGACAATAATAACGCCTGTACCTACTGCCTGCCCATAAGTTATCTGTCCGTGCCGGAAGTTGTCGCGGTACGATTTGACAAGGATAAAAAGCATTACGAACTGAATAACCAGGAATATAAGTCCCTGTACCTTGTTTTGTGTAAGGTTCAGAAAATACATAAGAAGAGTATATACTACACCTATAAGTCCAAGTATTAGGCCATTTGTCAGATTAGATTTCCAGGGATTAACTTTTTCTTCCATGATGATTGATATTTATTCTTTATTCAGGTTAGTTGATAAGAAACAAATATAATCTAAAATTGGGAATGATGGAGTTTATAAAAAGGGATAATTATTTTGTGCGATCCTCAAATTGTAGTATTTTTGCCTGGGGTAAGTCTTATACGACCAGCTCCTGCTGAACTCCCCCAGGATCGGAAGATAGCAAGGGTAGGCGGTTGTAGCGGTGCGATATAAGTAGCTTACCCTTTTTTTTATTTAACTTTGTGAACTTTAATTCTTTTACATGCTAATCAGGCTGTATAATGAAAATCCCAATGATAAGCAGATAAGACAGGTTGTTGATCTGCTCGAAAACGATGGAATAATTATATATCCCACAGACACAGTTTATGCCATGGGATGCGATATTAAAGCCATAAAAACCATTGAAAAGATCGCCCGTTTCAAGGGACTTAATCCGAAAAACCCTGAGCTCTCACTGATCTTCCATGATATGAGCCAGCTTTCCGAATATACAGTAATACGCGACAACAATATATTTAAGCTGCTTAAAAGAAACCTGCCCGGACCCTTTACCTTTATAGTACAGGCAAATAACCAGATCCCCAAACTATTCAAGAATAAAAAGAAGACTGTAGGTATAAGGATACCCGAAAACAATATTATACTGGAGCTTGTAAGAGAACTCGGACGGCCTATAGTGACCGCATCAATCCATGATCCGGATGAAGTGATCGAATATACGACCGATCCGGAACTCATCTGGGAGAAATACCAGGATTTTGCCGATGCGGTAATTGACGGGGGCTATGGCAGGAATGAAGCATCAACTGTTGTGGATTGTACCGGCGATGAGATTGAGATTATCAGGCAGGGTTTGGGAATTGTCGAGTGGTAGAAATACGGTATTCTTTTATTTTCCGGGAGATCATGTCTTATAAAAGTTCCTGGTAAACAGAACCAGGACCGTGAGCAATTCGAGCCTGCCTGTCAGCATGAGACCTGACATAAGCCATTTTCCTGTCATTGGTATGGTTGAATAATTTGTAAAGGGACCGAATTTCCCGATCCCGGGGCCTATGTTTCCCAGCATGGAGGCAGATGTACTGAATGATGTCATCAGGTCATAACCCATAAAGGAAAAAAGGAAGGCACCCACAGAGACAATAAGTATATATAATAAGATGAAAACAAGCAGGTTGGCTATGGTTGACTGTGATATAACCCGTTTATCCAGTCTTACCGGAACAAATGCGCTTGGATGGATCAGCTTCTTAAGTTCCTGCCTGTTATTTTTTCCGACAAGCAGCAGACGTACAATTTTAATGTTGCCGCTTGCAGATCCTGATGTAGCACCTGTGAACATCAGGATGAAGAGTATGACAATCAGGAAGCTTCCCCACATGTTATAGTCGTGTGTATAGTAGCCTGTGGTCGTTATAAGTGATATTACGTGAAATGCACTGTCGAGAATAGCTTTCCCTGTCGTGTACCCCGGTTTGAAATCGAGGGCCACTGCAACAAGAAAAATAAAAGCAACGCACATCACCGAGTATAGAACAAATTCATTGTTGTCGATGAATTTCCTTAAGTTGCCTTTAAGTCCGTAATATAGCAGGGTTGTATTTATTCCGGCAATGAACATAAAGGTCATTATTACAATCATTATGTACGGAGAGTTAAAAGCAGCAATGCCATCATTGCGGGTGGAGAAGCCTCCCGTTGACATGGTTGAGAATGAATGGCATATTGCATCAAACAGCGACATACCTCCTGCCATAAGAAATACAGCCTCTATAACTGTGATAAGAGCATAAATGAAGACAAGACGCTTTGCGGTATCCTTGATCCTTGGATGGATCTTATCTTGAGATTGTCCTGCAAACTCTGTAGCAGCCAGCTGTATATTTATTGATCTGACAACAGGGAACAATGAAAGAGAAAGGAATATGACCCCCAGGCCTCCCATCCACTGCGTCAGGCTTCGCCAGAAGAGGATACCGTGTGGTAATGATTCGATATTGGTAAGCATAGTGGCCCCTGTAGTTGTAAACCCCGACATGGATTCAAAAAAAGCATCTCCGAAGGACCTGATCGACCCACTCAGGATAAAAGGGAGAGTGCCGAATAAGGCAAACAGGAGCCAGGTACCCGTTACTATTATATAACCTTCCTTGTTGCTGTAAACCCTTTCCTCGTTTCTTAGCGGGGTGAAGACAATAGACCCTGTGATCATGGTAATGAGTCCGGATAATAATAATGCTGAGGCGGCGTGTTCGCCGTATATTTCTGAAACACCGGCAGAGGCCAGCATGAATAATCCTTCAAAAATGAGTAGCAGGCTGAAAACCCTGGCGATAATCCTGAAATTGATCATTTATTCTCAGGTAAAGTATTTCGAGACTTTTTCGTAAGCGGAAGGCAGCGTAAACACTATGACCTTATCATTTGTTCTCAGCATGGTATCACCGGTTGCAATGAACGGGACTCCGTCCCGCATACCTCCTCCTACAATGGCTTCCCTGGGAAAATCAAGGCTTCTTAATGTCCCTTTTGTTATCTTCGAGTTGGCCGGAACCACGAATTCAAAGATCTCTGCATCGGTTCCCGTCATACATTTTACCTGGGTAACGTTCGGGTTGGCAGTATGACGGAATATCCTGCTGGCAGCCGCTATTTTTTTGTTAATAATGGTATCTATACCGGTATTCTCAGCAAGGTTAATGTATTCCATGTTCTCAACTTCCGCTATCGTCTTTTTGACTCCAAGCTTTTTGGCCAGCAGGCACGCCAGTATGTTGGCCTCCGAATTTCCTGTAACAGCGATAAAGGCATCAGTCTGTGCTATTCCTTCCTGTTCCAGGAGTTCTATATTGCGGCCATCACCATTTATTATCAGTGTATTATCGAGTACCTCTGCCAGATCCTCACATTTCTTTATATCGGAATCAATAAGCTTAACCTCGCTTGTCTTCTGCATATACATGGCAACATGCTTACCAATCCTGCTGCCTCCCAGGATCATTATACTGTTGGCTTCAAAATTCTCCTTGCCGGAATTCTTCATCATCTCATCTATACCTTCATGCGTTGAGATGATATAGACCATATCACCTTGCCTGAATTGTTCGTTTCCCCTTGGAATGATTGTCTTTCCCGATCTTTTAACAGCCACTGCCCTGTACTTGTCTGTGCGGTTTATCCTGGCTATTTCCTGGAGAGTCATATTGAGTATAGGCGCATTCTCATCAAGCTTCTGAACAAATATTGCCAGTTTGCCTCCTGAAAATTCCATAAAATCTGTTGCCCCGGTCTCATGAAGCAGGCCCAGAACTTCCCTCGCTGCAATTAGCTCTGGGTAGATCAGTGAATCTATCCCCATAGATTTGAAAAATTCAAGGGTTGAATGCTCAAGGTAGTCAAGATTATCTATACGGGCAATTGTCTTAACGGCTCCGAACCTCTTGGCCAGTATTGCAGAAGTAATATTGGTGTCCTCTGATTGTGTTACGGCCAGGAAAAGGTCCGTCTTTTTCCGCATTGCATCCTGTAATATTTTAACTGACGTGGCAGATCCCCAGTAGGTCAGTACATCAAGTGATGCATCTATAGGTTTAAGTCTTGCATCTTCCGGATCAATGATTATAATTTCATGATTTTCATTAGATAACATTTTCGCAAGATGCGATCCAACTTCTCCTGCTCCGGCAATAATTATTCTCATTGAATATTATTTGAAAAAACATGACAAAATAATAGATAAATAGGGTAATACTCAAGTTTTTTCAAAGATTTATTTAACAACAGGTCATATACTTTTGATAAACGCACCGGATTTCTTAACCGAATGTACCCTGCCTGTGTATGAATAGACTTTTTCTTCACCGGGCACCGCGGAGCCGGCACCTGATGAGCTAATTACAGGGATCCCTTTAACATGTTCATCCTCTGGTTCATACAGGATGCGGGTGTCTTTCCCTGTAAGGATGATGATGTCGGGATCAGCATCATCAAAAAGTAATTTATTTTCCTGGTTACCGATCAGGACCTTTTCTTTTCCAACACCCAGGATCAGGGGTCTTGAAGAAAGAGGGTACCTGACAATCTTCAGGTGAAGTGTTGAACAGTGTCGGCTGACCTCATCTGCAACTACAGGGCTGTCAGAATAAAGGTTAAGCGACCTGCCTGTTCTTATACCTATCGATACTGAACCAGGCACATCATATACGATTATCTCACCTGTGCGGCTGACGCGGTATTCATTATAGGTATGGTATGATACAAGGACTAACAGGGATATCAGCGGGTATATGGCCCGGATAGTTCGTTTCTTAAGCAGGAAATAGCCCGACAGGAATATCGTTATCAACAAAAGGAAGCATTCCACAGGGGGCATCCCGGCATTACTAACGGAAGAATAGGGAAGGTTCGCTGTTTTTTCCGTTATCAGCATGGTAAGGTCCGTTAACCTGTTCAGGAAAAGCGCCAGGCTTTTAGCTAAAGGAAATAGCGGAGATACCAGGGGTATGAGACAACCTGATATCACAATAAGTGCCGCCAGGGGCACGATAACAATGTTGGCGAGAAGGAAATATGTCGGGAACCTGTTGAATATTGCTATTGTCAGGGGCATTGTACCTGCCTGGGCAACAATGGCTACCACTGTCATTTGCCATATCCTGTCTGCTACCCGGTTACTGAAATGCAGTGTCGTGTAAAGATCATGGTAGAAGACCAGGATGAAGGTAACAGCAGAGTAGGACAGGAGGAAACCCGTATCGAATATAATGCCCGGGTTTATTACGATAAGTATAAAAGCAGAAGCCATGAGTGAATTTAAGGGATTCAGCTTTCTCCTGAGAAGATATCCTGACCATATGAATGTAAACATTAAAGAGGCCCTGACTACCGAAGTTGTGAGTCCTGTTATAAAGGCAAACATCCACATGACTGCAAGTGTCAGGACGATCCTGGAAATATTGAATCTTCTTTTCAGGAAAGAAAGTATGTTCATGACGAACAGACTGAGTATCATCACATGTAAACCGGATACAGCCATGACATGTATGACACCGGCGGTTGCAAAATCCTTTTTCCGGTCTTCGTCAAGAAGATTCTTTTGTCCGAGAGTGATTGCAGCAACCACAGCAAGATTCTCCCCTTTTATTCCCAGCTTCCTGTAAATGTTTATTATTCCCTGCCTTATTATAAGTGCACGGCATGAGAGATTCCTGTGAGGGGTTACCGGCAGCCGGGTAACATCACTGGTTTCAGTTAGGGAATAATATCTTATTCCCCTGTTTTCCATGTATAGCCTGTAATTAAATTCATACGGATTATTCCTGTTTCTTATCGCCAGGGGAGTACAACGGATGTTCAGCCTGTCACCAGGTATAAATGACATCAATGAAGAGTCCTTCCTGTTGTATATAACCATGGAACCTTTCACTGGCAGACACTTGCCTTCGTCTCTCCTGCAGTCAATCCTGACCTTTAACATTATGCTGTTCTCTTTTTCAAGAGGATAGTCAGACAGTGTACAAATGAATACCGATCTCTCCCGTCTTAAGCTCGAAAAGCTGTCTTCCCTCGCAGAGTAAAGCAGGATTCCGGTCAGAATAAATGCAGCATTTATCGCAATCCCGGACAAAACATTATCACGTGACCTGGAAAGGACAGCATCGGTAATAATGAGAATTACAATAATTGCAGCCACAATTATTATCGCATTATTTCCGGGTCTGAACCAGGCACGTATAACTACTCCGGAACAGAGGAACATTACGATCCGTAGAAATGGTATTTCCTTAAAAAGCACAACCTGCAGCGGTTAGACTTTAAAGATAAGAAAAAAACCGGAAGCTGGGCTGAATTATAAAGTCTATTAGCTGCCCGGCTGAAGTCCTTCAGGCGTGCGTTCAGGCGGACGGGCTTTGCGGTTGGAATGTGTTTTTTACTCCTTGATCTTCTGTCCGGCCAGGATGGTCTTATAATTTATATCGAATTTCCCTTTGCTGATAGCGGTAAGCTTACCTTTCAGGAGTCTTTTACGGAGAGGATTAAGTTTGTCTGTGAAAAGAATCCCATCGAGGTGATCATATTCATGTTCAATTATCCTTGCCGTGTAACCTTCATAGACCTCATCGTGGTATTCCCAGTTCTCATCATAATAGTTGATCCTTACCCTGGATTCACGCATAACCTCCTCCCTGAGGTTGGGGATGCTGAGACAGCCTTCATTCATAGGTACAATATCCCCGCTTCTTTCAGTAATATGAGCATTTATAAATGCTTTTTTGAAATTAGCCAGGTCCGGTTCATCATCACCAACGGGTGTACCGTCGATAATAAATATTCTTATTGACTTTCCTATCTGTGGTGCTGCCAGTCCAATTCCATCGGAGTAGTGCAGTGTCTCAAACATATCCTCGATTAACTGTCCCAGTCCTTCATAATCTTCATCTATCTCCGACGCAACTTTCCTGAGGACAGCATGTCCGTATATGACTATAGGGTATATCATATTATATTTCCGTTTTGTTTTTATTTGTTCTTTTATCAAGGAAAGACTGCAGGATTATTGATGCACTTATCCTGTCAACAATTTGCTTGTTCTGTCTGTCCTTTTTTTTCAGCCCTCCATCAATCATTGCCCGGAAAGCCATCTGTGATGTGAATCTTTCATCAACAAGGTGGACCTGTTTCCCGGGATACAGCTTTTTCAGGTTCCTTATGAAAGGATCAATATGCTTAACAACATCACTTGGAGTGTTGTTCATCCTCACAGGATAGCCTATCACGAATTCATCAATCATCTCCGACTTCATATAGTCTGTGATAAATCTGTTGAAATCGGTAGGGTTAATGGTAGCAAGGGGAGAAGCGAAGATCTGCAGCGGATCTGTCACTGCCAGTCCAATACGTTTTGTCCCAAAGTCTATACCAAGTATCCTGCCCATTCTTTTTATGCCAGATGCAAAAATAGTAATATTATTTCAAAGTGTAATTACATAAACAGTTACAGGTAACAAAACCATTATGAGCATCTAGTCCTTACAGGGTTGTTTCTGAACTCATCCCCGGCCTTAGCTATGCTATGGCTGACACAGCCGGCCCCTTCCCAATAAGAGAAAAGAGAAGCTATTGGCTTTGCGGTTAAGGAATTTTTACTTTTAAGACAGCCTGTTTAGTGACGGGTTAAGAAGTATTAATATGAAAACTTATTAAACCTCATTGAGTGTATGATCGTATGTTAAAGTACCTGAAAAAGAGGGTGTCTCAAAAGGCACCCTCTTATTTTATGTACTAATGTTCATTTCT
>CAYYIW010000060.1:0-18913 GCA_964472085.1 uncultured Rikenellaceae bacterium
CGCGCGACTGGGTCTTAATGACTCTTCAGAATATATGATGAAGAGAGCCGTCAGCATTGATTCCTCAATTTACAGGCGGTTGGCAGAGATATATTCTATCCGGGGTGAAATACCTGAAGCACTCGGATGCATTAAGAAAGCCCTGGATGCCGGTTACAGGGACCTGGGCTGGCTCATTATGGATCCGGAATACCAGAACCTGTATTATGATACACGGTATCGGGACCTGCTGAAGAAGTACTTTAATTAGCGTGGTGCGGGTTGCCAACCTGCGTGTTGGCGGGGATTTGCAATCCGATCCTGGACTTTGTGGCCCTCCGTGATGCCTCCGTGTAACTCCGTGGTTAAATATCCTGCCGCCTGGTCTCTGCATTCCATAGTCCCTTCTATGTTGTCAGCAATAAACAGCTATCTTTGCGACTTTCGTTGATCGTGGAAATAACTGAGAAGCTGACATACAGAAGGATTTTCCTTTTTTGGGGGCCGCTGGCACTCACCTGGCTTATGATGGCTTTTGAGCAGCCATTCCTTATTGCCTTTATGGCACGCCTGGATGAAGCAAAATACAACCTGGCTGCCTTTGGAATAGCGGGATCGTTTGCTTTAATAATAGAGTCTCCGATAATAATGCTTATGAGCGCCTCCACAGCTCTTGTCAGAGGACGCTATTCATACCTGAAGTTAAAGAAGTTTACAGACATTCTCAATGCAACGATAACGGGTATACAGCTTCTGCTGCTTATCCCGCCCGTATTCAATTTTATAGTTATCAGGCTGATGGAAGTGCCTGAAGAGGTTGCAGGACTGGCACACACCGCACTTATCATTTTCCTCCCCTGGGCTGCATCGATAGGCTACAGGAGGTTTTACCAGGGTATCCTGATAAGTAATAACCTTACCAGGCGGGTAACCTATGGGACGATAGTAAGGCTGTCGGTAAATGTAATAATGGGGATCCTTCTGTACCTGGCCGGGACAAAAGGTGCATATGTAGGAGCGGGAGCTATGGCCCTGGCTGTTTTCAGCGAAGCGGTGGCATCGAAGTTGATGGCTTCAGGTGCCATCAAGATACTAATGCAGAAAGAAGATTCTGAGAACAGGGATCTGAAAATGCGTGCAATAGCAAAATTCTATTTCCCGCTCGCTTTAACCTCTATGCTGTCGCTTGGTGTGCAGCCTTTTATCACCTTTTTCCTGGGCAGGAGCAATATGGCGGTGGAATCACTTGCTGTCCTTCCTGTTGTAAGCTCACTGGTATTTATCTTCAGGAGTATGGGTTTATCGTACCAGGAGGTTAATATTGCGCTGATAGGCAAGAGAAAGCAGAATTATACGATATTAAGAAATTATGCGCTGTTCCTGGGAATTGCAGTGACATCCCTGATAGCACTCGTAGCCTTTACCCCGGTTGCAGATCTGTGGTTTGTAAAAGTATCGGGTCTAAGCAGTGAACTTGCCGGTCTTTCTTATCTTCCACTCAAGATAATGATCCTGTTACCGGCTCTCACAGTCTTTCTTAACTTCCAGAGATCCTCACTTATTATTAATGGTACCACGGCACCTATCTCTGTTGCAACAGCAGTGGAGCTTATCGGGATAATTATTGTATTACTCGTGTGCGTGATCTTCCTCAACCTTGTCGGTGTGGTCGCTGCCGCTATCGCTTTTGTTGCCGGGAAGATCATGTCAAATTTCTACCTGGTACCGAAATTTAAGGCTGCGGTAAGAGGGTGGTGGAGGTGATAGGCTCCGGGTGCTATGTGCCGTCATCCTGTGATCCGTCATTGACAGAATATGTGAAAATCCCCTCCTCATAATGCTTTTCCGTTTTTTTCCATACACCTTGCACAGATTCTATTGATTAGTTATTTTTGCAACTTCTAGTGATGGAGTTCACTATGATTGTCATAAATGACTGATAACTCCTGCGGATTTGTTTAATGGCCATTTATGAGATCAATTCAATCTATAAAATCAGATATCAGCCGGTTAAAGGTTGTAGCGGGGGAGCTTAATGAAAACTCACTGGCCCGGTCACTTGATGACATTTCTTACAAACTTGTTTATAATCAGTTTTACCTTGTAATAGTCGGACTGTTTAAACGGGGCAAATCATCATTGATAAACGCCCTTCTTGGAAAAGAGATCGCACCGGTTGCAGTCACACCTCTTACCTCGGTGATCACATTTTTTCAATATGGACCGGTCACTTCGGCAGAAGTATTTTTCAGAAACGGGACCGGAGTCCCGGTTGATCTGCATGATATTTATCTTTATATAGCAGAAGAGAATAATCCCGGAAATAAAAGGAATGTTGAATATGTGAAAATTAGCGTCAGGGTTCCCATTCTTGAAAACCTGATCCTGGTTGATACACCGGGACTGGGTTCCCTTTTCAGTCACAACACAGAGACGACACTGGAATTTCTTCCCAGGATTGATGCTGCATTATTTGTCCTGAGTGCAGATGTTCCTATCAGTAAAGCAGATGAAGAATTCCTTATAAAGATCAGGGATTCAATTCATGATGTCATCTTTGTTTTGAATAAATCCGACCTTCTTGCACCTGATGAACTTGAGAAAATGACAGGTTATAACCTTGCCATGCTTGGCGGTATCTATAATGATGAACGTGATGTTATTGATCTAATGCCTGTGTCAGCAAAGGATTTTTTCAGATCATCAGACAGCAGAGGTCCTCATGATCCCGGTAATATAGAATTGCTGAAAGACAGGATCAATAAAAGAATTATTGGATCAAAGGATGAAATTTTATTATCCAGGAGTGTGAAGGTTCTTCTGTCTATCACAGACCAGCTGGGTGCTTTTCTCCAGGTAAAACTGGATACTCTTCAGCTTCCGGTGGAAGAACTTGAAAAGAAGCGTGAATCAATGCAAGACTCTATTGATTACCTGGCATCCGGCAAGATGGATTTTGATGCTGTTGTAAAAAACCGGATAAAGCAGCTGATTGACAGTGTGACAGAACAGTGTGAACAAAAGAGGAAGGAACTTGAACAATTACATTATAACATGTTGATCAGGGACCCTGGCATGGCCTGGGAAAAAATAAAGAAGACCGATGCCGATTTATATTCCAGGGAACTGGCCCGTGAGATAATCAATGAGTATGATGAATTAAAGAAGCGTCTTGAAAAATCAGTCAAAAATGAATTCGGCAACATTCTCCTGCAATACAGCACTCTTTCCCGTTCTTTCCTTCAGGAAATGATCAGGCAGATGAAAGAATTACTGGGCATTGATATTGAAAGTATAATTACATCTTTTGATCTTGAGGTCTATACTGCATTTTATTTTAAAACCGATACAAGAATTACAATACCTTCAATCAGGAAGAATATGTTCTATAAAATGCTTCCTGAAAAACCGGTAAGGTCGATGGTGCTTAAACAGGTTTATAAAAACTGTATTGAATTAATAAATCCCAATTCAGGCAGGATGCGCGGAGATATAGATTACAAGATAAGTGAGTCGTACAGGAAATTCAAATACCATTTCGACCGTAAACTTTACGATCTTCTTAATGGTCTTAAAAATCAGATCGAGGAAAGTATTACGGTCAGGTCATCTATCAGTGAGAATATAGATAGCAAGTTAAAATATATCACCTATCAGAAGAACCTGGTATCTGAAATCCGTGGACATTATTCAGCCACCTTAAGTGACTGATTTTTAATGTAAATTTTTATACTGCTATGGCTTTTAACAGCATCTTATATAATAATCCGGAAATCACATATTCGGGTGAATCATCTACAATACCGTCGTGTTTCCACGATCTGAACCTTGACCTTATGGCAGACACCCTTACAGCAGGCAGGGA
Organism: uncultured Rikenellaceae bacterium; assembly: GCA_964472085.1. Classification (GTDB taxonomy): domain Bacteria; phylum Bacteroidota; class Bacteroidia; order Bacteroidales; family VadinHA17; genus LD21. The sequence goes on from CAYYIW010000060.1 coordinate 3,845, forward strand.
GGAGTATAATTTAAAACCCATTTATTATGATCGGTTAAGATCCTCGGATGAAATTTATTACAGGCAGGATGTTTTCAAAGACCTGGAAAATCCTGATCTGACAACGAAATTAAAACTGTTTGGCAAAAAGATGCAAACAATACGCAGTCAAGAGGTTGCAGCCGGAAAACTTTTTTACAAATATCACAGGGAAAGATGGATATTGGAAACAATAAATTATTATTGCAACTCAGTGGAGGATCTCTGTAATGACCTGTTATCTGTCGATATAAAATCTGAAGGGTTACAGTCTTTTTCAGCTTATCTTAAAGAATATCTGAATTCTGATCAATTCAAATATATGAGCGGAAGGGCTAAAAAAATCCTTACCGACCTTTCTGCAATTCAATATAGTATCCTGTATCGCAATCTGAGGGTACAGGTTATGGAATATAGTCCCGCTACCGATTATGCCGAAGAAATCAAGAGATCTTTTTCCAGGTTCACGGAAAGCCAGGTAAAGGATTACCGGATTGAATATAAGTCATATCCTTTAGAAATGAATGATGTAGAAGCTAAGATCCTGGACGGAGTGGTATTCCTTTATCCGGATGTTTTTGCCGACCTGGAAGATTTCTGCAATAAGCACCGGGAATACCCTGACCGGATCATATGTACATTCGACAGGGAGATTCAGTTTTACATATCTTATCTTGATTTCATAAATAACCTGAGGGATGCGGGCCTTAATTTTTGTTATCCTGTCATTGCCAGTGGATCAAAAGAAATCAATAGTTTTGATGCTTTCGATATTGTCCTGGCTAACAAGCTTTGCACGGAAAAATTACCAGTTGTTCTGAATGATTTTTATCTGGGAGGTAAAGAAAGGGTTATTATTGTTTCAGGACCTAACCAGGGAGGTAAAACAACTTTTGCAAGAATGTTTGGCCAGTTGCACTACCTGTCTGGTCTGGGCTGCCCTGTCCCGGGAACCAGGGCCCAACTGTTCCTTCCCGATAACCTGCTGACGCACTTTGAGAAAGAGGAAGATATTAAAAATCTCCGGGGGAAGCTGAAGGAGGACCTGGTGAGAATGAATGATATTATTCAGAATGCCACAGAAAGCAGTATACTTATATTGAATGAGATATTTAATTCAACAACATTGCAGGATCAGGTATTTCTGAGCAAACGTATCATGCGGAAGATTATTGAACTTGACCTTGTCTGTGTCTGCGTTACTTTTATAGATGAGCTGGCCGACATGGACAGGAAGATTGTGAGCATGGTAAGCACCATAGTCCCCGATAACCCTGCTATACGCACATACAAAGTTCTTCGCAGGCCAGCAGACGGACTTGCATACGCGATATCAATTGCCGAAAAATATAATCTGACCTATAAAAGTCTCAAAGATCGTCTGAAGATATGAATGTATTTCTTTTATATAAAGACAGGGACTTCCATTTAAATCAGCAGCTTCCGTGGAATGAACAGGCACTGATCAGAGATCTTGAATTAGACACTTTGTTCAGTGCCATGGCTGGTAGCGACAAGTTCCTGCATGAGGTGGCTGAACATACGGTTCTCTCCGGGATTAATTGTGATATGGAGACGATCATGTATCGACAGGAAATTCTCAGGGATTGTATCAATAACCAGTCAGTTGTTAAAGATCTCTTTTCACTGGCGAATGATGCAATAGAGAATGAAAAGGCACGCCCCTGGGGACTGTTCAATAAATGGCCGTCAAGTATTCTTCGCAGGTCCTTGCATGCTATGAGAATGTACATCATCATATTGAAGTCATTACGAAACCTGGCTGAAGAAAACCATACAAAGTTCAGGTCAGAAGGATTTAACAGATTCTTTGAAAGGATCCTGAGCGACCTGAGTGATGATTATTTTGATGAGATACAGGGTCATCTTGAATCATTAAAGTTCCCGGACGGGATACTTGTTAGTACACGGCTGGGAAATGGCAACAAAGGTTCAGATTATTTGCTGCACAAGCCCGTGCCGGGCGAAAGGGGAAAGTTCAGGAAACTCATGGAGGACTTCATTTACCGGCAAAACCAGGAAGAAAGGTTGTTATGGATGGCATGGCTTTTAAAGACGGATAGGGAATCATATACATTCAGTATCAGTCCAAGGGATGAAGGAGGAATAAGAGCGCTGGGGAAGCTGAAGGATGAAGGTATCAATTCCGTTGCCAGTACCCTTGCTCAGTCAAATGACAATATTCTCGGGTTCTTCTATATGCTGAAAACGGAGATAGGCTTTTATATAGGAGCTCTGAATCTGCATAAAAAACTTTCCGCCCTGAATGAGCCTGTTTCTTTCCCCGTTCCTGTCGCTGATGGTCCGTTTATACATACAGCAAAGGGACTTTATGATGCCTGCCTTGCATTGACTATGGGGAAACAGCTGGTTGGCAATGACCTTGGTGCGAGACATAAGAAGCTGGTAATCATTACAGGCGCCAACCAGGGAGGAAAATCAACCTTTCTCAGAAGCATCGGATTATCTCAATTGATGATGCAATCGGGACTGTTTGTACCGGCTGTTTCATTTACAGCCAGTCTGGCCGATTCGGTTTTGACACATTTTAAAAGGGAAGAGGATACTTCAATGACGAGTGGAAAGTTCGATGAAGAACTTGACAGGATGAACACTATAATAAACAATATAACACACAGATCCATCATCCTGTTTAATGAGTCATTTTCCGCGACCAACGAGAGAGAAGGATCGGAAATTGCAGGTCAGATTGTATCTGCCTTACTTGAGAAAAACATCATGATTTTCTTTGTTACGCATTTGTATGAGTTTGCTCACAGTTTCTTTTCCCGGAACAGTGAAGACTACCTGTTCCTGAGAGCCGGCAGGGAAGCTGACACAACACGTACTTTCAGGCTTACCGAAGGAGAACCTCAGCAAACAAGTTACGGTGAAGATATATATTACAGCATTTTCAAACCGGATAAGGAATCGGAAACACTAAACTGATCTTTTCTGCCATTCTTGCACTGCACGACCACCCTGACTCTTCGGTCCGTATCTGCGCTTCGCTCCGGCACAATTGCGAAACTTCCCGGCTCCTGTCGCCTGTCACCTTTTCATTAAAACAACATCTACAACATATTGGAAACCTGCCGGTAGTACTTACCTTTTTATTAATTTAGGAGCATACTTAAGATTATCTATCTGAAATGAAAAAGATAATATTGCACTATATTCACTCATCTTATGGACCTCTCTGAAGTTAAAACATTACAAAAAGAAGCAGCCGGTCACCTTACCGGGGAACTTTTGCCATTCTGGACTTCAAGAATGCTGGATAAAACGTGTGGTGGCTATATTACGCATTTTGACAACGAAGGAAATGATACAGGGGAAGATGAAAAATCGCTGATAGCACAAACCCGGTCCGTTTATACTCTTTCTTCAGCACACCGGGCCGGTTACGGCGAAGGGAAACTGGCTTTGATGGCACGTCATGGTGTTGATTTCCTCATCGATAAGATGTGGGATAGGGAATATGGTGGATTTGTCTGGATGACAGACAGGAAAGGCAATGTTAAGATCGATCAGAAAATAATCTACGGCCACAGTTTCGCCATTTATGCATTAAGCGAATATTCTCTTGCAACAGGCGATCAACGCGGTATGGAATATGCAGGGAAAATATTTGACCTGGTACAAAAATACTGCGTCGATTCGATGTACGGAGGCTACCGGGAAATGTTCCATCGCGACTGGACACTCTGCGGTCCCGGAAGCCAGGGCGGCGACAGGAAGACCCTTGATGTGCATATGCACCTCATGGAAGCCTTCACCACTCTTTACGAATGTTCCGGACTGGAGGTTCATCGCCGGAAGCTGCTGGAGATAATAGATATCATTCTTAATCGTATCCTGCATCCTGTTTATAAAACAGGCATTCCCCAGTTTTTTCAGGACTGGACCGTTGCTCCACAGATCAAGTTTGATATTATATGGGGCTGGGACAGGTTTTCGGATGAAGGACAGAAGATCAATGTCTCTGATAATACATGTTATGGCCATAATGCTGAATTTGCATGGCTCCTGCTACATGCCCTTGATGTGCTGAAAATTTCTCCGGACATATATCGTGATGTATTAAAAGTTATTTTCGATCACACTGTTGATAACGGGATTGACACCGAATTCGGAGGAGTGTATGTGGAAGGATCACATGCTGGTGGTGTGTACGATCGCGAAAAGGAGTTCTGGCAGCAGGCAGAAGTCTTGATTGGGATGCTGGATGCCTGGCTGATGTTCAAAGATGAAAAATACTGGGAGGCATATAAGAATGTTCATCGTTTTGTATTGGATAAATGTATTAATAAAGGCGTTGGTGAATGGTATCCTTTGTTAACACGCAGGGGAGACCCCATCTGGACCCATATGGGCCACTCATGGAAAATTAATTACCACACGGTAAGATCGATGATACAGAGTATTACAAGAATGGACAGGATCCTGGCAAATTCTTAAAAGGCGGGAAAGATCAGAATATGAAATAATTCTAACTTCACAATAAATCATAATTATGAGCCTTTCATTGACTTTTTGGGACTGGCTGGTATTCTCAACAGTGATAATAGGAAGCCTTTCCTTCGGTATGTATATGGCTTACCTTAAAAAGGCAGGACAAAACAGTTCAAATTTTTTTCTTGGTGGGAGGTCAATTAAATGGCCGGTTATAGGAGCATCAATCTTTGCCACAAATATCGGGGCTGAACACCTTGTAGGCCTGTCGGGGGATTCATACAGGTACGGATTATCCGCGGGATCGGTTGAGCTGACAACAGCAATAACACTGGGATTTGCCTGCGCTATTCTGTTTCCCTATTATATGAAGAACAGGATATTTACAATACCTGAATTTCTTGAGATAAGATATAATCGCCGGGCCCGTACTTTCTTTTCCGGCCTGATGTTATTAATAAGTATTATGACCAAGCTGGCATTCACACTGTTTGCCGGGGCCCTTGTGCTGAACAGTATTCTGGGGTGGAATATTATGACCACGATATTCTATATCGGGATCATAGTTGCTATATTCACCATTATCGGGGGATTTACAGCTGTTGCCTATACTGATTCGCTCCAGGTTATAATCATGGTCGTTGGAACTGCGATAATGCTGTTTATTGGTCTGCATAAAGTAGGAGGATGGAGCGGTCTTATGGAGAAAGCGCCTCAGATGATGTCAATAGCAAAACCATATGACGATCCGGTATATCCTTTCTGGGGTATCCTTGCCACAGCGTTCTATGCCGGGATCTTCTACTGGGGCATGGACCAGGTCAATGTGCAGAGAGCCCTGGCAAGTCCCGACCTGGAAAATGCCAGGTGGAGTGCTATGTTTGCAACATTTCTTAAATTATTTACGGTATTCCTTTTTGCATTGCCCGGTGTTATTGCCTTTGCCCTTTACCCGCACGAGTTGGTAGGGGAGGCTACGAAACAGACATTTGTGCTTTTACTGAACAAGCTTCTTCCTGTTGGTTTCAGGGGATTACTTATGGCATCGTTGATGGCGGCCCTGATCACATCGCTCATAGCCGTGCTGAACTCTGTTTCAACGCTCGTAGTACGTGATTTTGTACTGGAATTCCGTCCGGATTTTCCCGAAAGGAAGCAGGTTCTCTTTGGCCGTGTCGTTATACTGTTAATCACTTTTTTAGGGATCGGCGCTGCATATATGGTCTACAAGAACGAAGAGGGATTGTACAAGTATCTTCAAACCATATCCGCCTACCTTGTGATCCCGGTGTTCCCTGCCATCTTCTTTGGCATCATTAGCAAAAAGGTAACACTAAAGGCTGCCACAGTTTCTGTTATTTTAGGAGTTATCCTGGCAACGATTTTTGTTATTGACCAGCTGATCGGCGCTGAAGCCGGCAAAGCGATCTTTCCTTTCCTTCATCATAAACTGACTCTTAATTTTGGATACAGGGGACTCTGGGCTGAAATATTAATTACCGGTGTGCTTTTTGCAGTCTCTGCATTCACCGAAAAGACTTCCCCGGAAAAACTGGCAAAAACAACAATTGATTATTCTGCAGGTATAGCAAAATTTAAGGGTATCACCGACTGGAGACTCCATCTTGCAGTTCTTTCAGTTATTACACTGTTTCTTTATATCTGGTTAAGCTGATTTTAGCCGTTTGACAGATCATGATAAAGTTCAAGCAGGAAATCTCTGTTATCAGCCGTAAGATAATGCATTTCGCCACCCATCCGGTTAAAGGTCTTGCAATACCTTAAATAATAGGCCGGGTCATTAGCCGGGGGTTCTCCTTTGTTTTCCCAGTCCCAGTCCGGTCCGGCAAGATCGACAACCAGCATATAATGATTATCAATATGGGTTTTTTTCCTGATCTCAAGATTTTGTGCCATCGATAATGATTTTTCAAATATCATTGGCGACATTACTGCTGAACCCAGCGACATATATACACCATTATCGAGCCTGCTGACACCCGATGCAAAGTAAAGAAAATCAGTAAGGGCCGTTCTCCCTATGGCACCGCCATGATTCATGGGGTGGTTGTATATAATATCATGTCCGAACATGGGATGTCCCGTGAATGGAACATGGTTTTCCCAGGCATAAGCCTGCACCGAAAATTCTTTATATGGATGAGGTATGCTTAAAAAGCCTGCCTTAAGATCAAACTTCCGGATTGTCCCGAGCAAGTCTATGGCTGCAGCTGCCGTTCCGGGATCTGTTTTAATTTTCTCACCGGCTTCTGCGGTTAAGAAATCAATGTCAGGGATCAGCAGTCCTTCCTCTGAGATCATTTTGCCAACGGACTCTCCATATCCCAGTCCTTCAAAAGCTCCAAGGATAAGAGCGAGGTTGATATAATAGCCCGTTTCCTCCCATATCCCGAATTGCCCTTTCGCAACATTTTCACGGACATCCTCACTCGATTTTCCCTGGTAGGCAAACTCCCAGTCATGAATGATGCCGGCACCGTTTGTTGCTAAATGTGTAACCCATCCTTCATTGACCAACGCTATCAGGGCAGGAGCCATGCCATTTTTAATGGTATGAGCCCCAAATGTCAGCATCACGGATCTTTGTTTCTCCCTGGCCAGTATGATCCTGTTGGCGGTAAGCTTTATTATCTCTTTGCCCTTGACGGACAGATTTGCAGGTTTCCTGGTGACAGGCACCATGTTATTCTCAACCGATAACCTGTTATGACGTTCGGAGAGTCTTTTTATGAAGAGCTGGTCCCTGTCGAACTTTGGATGAGGCATTTACTTTATGTTTAATAAATTAAATAATTTACCTGGCTGGGTGAAATCAGGTATTATGACATCTGCCCCTGCTTTAATTAACCGGGTTCTTTTAACCTGGTTCAGGCCGAATCTCTTTATTTCGTCACTGGCTACACCAACAGTTATACCTCCTCTTTTATGGGTCTCCCTGATCTCCACTGGTCCGTCGCCAAATGTTATGATATGTCCGTTTCCCGTTTCTCCTATCCTGTCGAGGATACGATCCAGCACGATCCTCTTTGCCTCTTTATTTATGTCGCCCACCGCACCATAGATGCCGCCTTCGAAGAGTTTATCATAACCCAGTACGGCAGCTTCATGTTTCACGTCTGCAATATCTGTACCGCTGGCAAGATATAATCTGACTCCTGCCTTATGAAGCCTGGTAAGAACCGGCATCACATTCTTTATCATGAAATCTGAAGCAGAAAGCTCTGATCTCATGAGTTTTTGCTCGCGTTCCCTGACCATCTGCATCAGATCGTCATTATAAATTTCCTTGTACCCGAATTCATCAAGCATCTTATCCTCAGGTACACAACCGAATTCACGTATTAAATCAAGGAGGATCTTCATCTGCATAAGTGTCTGTATCCCGGTTGTCTTGTCGATGAATTCCCTGATGGTAAGTTCCACCTTATGGAACAGCGTTTCATCTGCTTCAGCGAATCTGTCGCCCAGTACAGCTCTGACCATCATGGGTGCCATTATGCGTTCCCATCCTTCACGAAGGGTGGAGACTGTCCCGTCATGATCAAAGATGGCATGTTTAATGTTAAGATCTTTTGGCCATTCCCTTATTATCTCAATATCCGTGTTCTCCAGGTACCTTGCCTGCCTTATATCTTCCGCCAGTTCGGGGAGATATATATAATCATTCATTTGCCCTATCCGGATGATCTCTTCAGGTGAAGCTGTTCCTGTCTGTAATAATTTCTGTACTGTCACACCAGCCACGTAAGATCCGATCTCTGCTGCCATTTCCACCGGGTAACCCGCTGCCATGGTTGCAGCAACTCCTGCCAGGTAACTGTCCCCGGCTCCCACGGTATCAGTCTTTGAAAGAATCATAAGGCCCGGTATCTCAGTGACTCCCTGTTCATTTACTACCAGCGATCCCCTGCTGCCCCTGGTGATGAAAAGGGGTTTTTTATATCTCCGGTAAAGTGTTTTTGCAGCATTGATAACTTCAGAATAGGGGACAGTCTCATCCGGCTTCCTTTCATTACCACATAAAATAGAAGCTTCCGTATCATTCAGCTTACGGACGGTACCATCATAAAAATCAGTGCAGGACCTGCTGTCGACAATGAAAACTTTGTCAGGGTAACTGTTTATAACTTTCAGAAGTTCCTTCCTGAAATATTCTGTGTGGATACCGGAGAGAACCTGCTGGTTGATTATGACGATATCAATGTGCTCAACGGAATTTCTGAGGTTATTCAGCAGCAGGTCGGCCGTTTCTTCCGATAATCTATTGAAATTACCAAAGTCTGCCCGGTTATCCTCATCATTACCACGATATGGCTTAATATATACATGTGTATCCCAGTCCTTCTGCTGTATCAAAATGTTATCAGTGTTGATGCCTGCTTTTTTCATCAGTCCGGTCATCTCCGGACCGAAAGGATCCGGTCCTGTCACACCAAAGGCGCAGATCTCCTTAACCTCCATTGCAGCCAGGTTATTGGCAACATTCCCCGCTCCACCGAGAGAATATTTTTGCTGTCGGACGGGCCTGGTGGCAAGTCCCGTCTCAACCGATATCTCGCTTTTTGATTCATCGATGAACCAGTATGCATCGAGGCAGAAATCGCCTATAATAGCAATTTTTACTTTGCTGATCTTTTCAATGATCTCCTTTAATAATTCAATTTTCATCACTATTATGTCCGGGTGAAAAATGATTTTCAATCTGACGGCAAAGTGCATGTAATACAGGTAAATGTAGTTCCTGGATCAGAGCGGTCCTTTTTTCAGGTACATTGATCACAACATCACAGTAGAGATTCATTCCTCCGCCTGTCATGCCGGTCAGTCCTACCACCTTTAACTTCATGGCCCTGGCTGTTATGCATGCATCAACTATATTCTGAGAATTTCCGGAACAACTGATGGCCATCAGCACATCTTTCTCCTGTCCGTAACCAACAATTTGCTGGGCAAATACCATATTGCCTTCAATATCATTAATAATGGCTGTTGCCAGCGCTGTATGGGACGACAGGGAAATTGCAGGCAAACCATGTTCCAGTTTCTGTGCAAGATATTTTCCTCTTTCCGACACTTCTGACAGCCTTCCTGCTAATTCATGGCTGACAGGACGGCCGGATTCAAAGCTTTTCATAAGCTCCGCAACTATATGATCGGCATCCGTACTACTTCCCCCGTTACCGCATACCAGCAACTTACCCCCTTTTGCAAAGCTGTTTATTATGATCTCCGAAGCTTCTTCAATGTCTTTCATACATGAAGCCAGGGAAGGATAGCGCTTACTTAGCCGGTTAAATACCGAAGCATCTTTCATTATAGATTTATTTGATGTATCTATAAAATTAGCATTATTTTCAGACTACTCGTTTGTTTTATAGTTTAATTTTTATTCAGGTACAGACAGGATTATCTGTTATATAATCGCGGGGCCGGGCAATTAAAATAAATGATTATTTGAACCAAATGCATAATTGTCATGTTTTTAGTTCTGTGAGTCTGGACATTAGTATATTTATGGTGCAGTGGTGTATTGTTAATCTTAAAATGACATATCAGTAATCAAAATTCACATGAAGAAATCAAGTGGAAACAACATGTATTATCCCTCACAGCATGTCATTGATAATGCCAATGTGAAGGAGTATGACGAACTTTACCGGTATTCTGTTGAGAACCGGGAGAAATTCTGGGCTGAACAGGCCGAAAACCTTCACTGGCATAAAAAGTGGGATAAGGTACTTGACGATTCCAATCCGCCTTTTTACAAATGGTTTACCGGGGCTAAAACAAATATTGTTTATAACGCGCTGGACAGATATCAGAAGACTGAGGTGAGAAACAAGCTTGCCCTGATCTGGGAAGGAGAACCCGGAGATGTGCGCACTTTCTCCTACCATTCTCTAAACAGGGAGGTGTCGCAATTTGCCTGTATGTTAAGAAGCATGGGGGTTCATAAAGGTGATGTGGTAACTATTTATATGCCACAGATCCCGGAACAGATCTTTGCCATGCTGGCCTGTGCCAAGATTGGAGCGGCTCATAGTGTTGTTTACGGTGGTTTCAGTCATGAAGCCCTGGCCGACAGGATAAATGATGCAAACAGCAGGGTTGTAATTACTGCCGATGGTGGTTACAGGAGAGGTAAGATCGTGGAACTGAAATCTGTTGTCAACAAAGCAATGGAGCTTTCTCCTACAATGGAAATATGCATCACGGTGAAAAGGACAAATACCGATGTATATATGGAAAACGGAAGAGATTACTGGTACCACGATCTAAAAGCTCTTCCTATTGCATCATACAGATGCGAGACAGAGATTGTTGATGCAAATGATATGCTATTTTTGCTGTATACGTCCGGATCAACAGGAAAGCCCAAGGCACTGGTTCACACTCACGGAGGTTATGGTGTATATACCTCTACCACCCACCGTATGGTCTTTGATATAAAGCCTGAGGACAGGTACTGGTGTGCCGCCGATCCCGGCTGGATAACCGGGCACAGCTATATTGTATACGGGACTCTCCTGAATGCAGCTACAATTGTAATGTATGAGGGTGCTCCAACCTACCCTTATCCCGATCGCTGGTGGAAGATGATAGACAAGTACGGGGTGAACATACTATATACTTCACCGACAGCCATAAGGGGACTTATGAGGTTTGGCGATTCGTGGCCGGGGAGGAACCACCTGGGTTCACTCAGGCTTCTCGGATCAGTGGGTGAGCCTATAAATCCCGAGGCATGGAAGTGGTACTATGAAGTTATTGGCAAAAGCCGTTGCCCGATAATGGATACCTGGTGGCAGACAGAAACAGGGGGATTCATGATCACACCACTGCCGGTCACACCTTTGAAACCCGGCTCAGCTACCAAACCATTCTTTGGTAACGAGGTGAGTGTGGTTGATGACGATGGCAAAGAGGTTAAAGCAGGAGAGGAGGGAACTCTCGTTATTAAATCACCGTGGCCCGGAATGACTACAGGCATATACAAGGATGATCAGAGGTTCATTGATACATACTGGTCGAAATACAAAAAACAGGGCTGGTACCTCACTGGTGATTCTGCCAAAAAGGACGAGGATGGTTATTTCTGGATAATAGGCCGAAAGGATGATGTTATTAAGGTAAGCGGATACCGCCTGGGATCAGCCGAAATTGAGAGTGTTATGATAAGTCATCCGGCAGTTGCAGAATCGGCAGCTATTGCCCTTCCGCATCCTGTTAAAGGCAATTGCATTCATGTCTTTGCAGTTCTCAAACGAGGTTACGAGGCAGGCAAGGATCTTGAACAAGAGCTTAAGGAACACATCAAAACACATATGGGCCCGATTGCCAAACCGGAAGAGATAACATTTATTGATCAGTTGCCAAAAACGCGCAGCGGAAAGATAATGAGACGCGTGCTTAAAGCAAGGGCACAGGGACAACCGGAAGGAGACCTCAGCACTCTTGAGGATTGATCTATGAGACCTCCTGTTGAAACAGGGATTTTTTGAACCAGAAAGCCACATTCACCAGGCCTATCATAACAGGAACCTCAACAAGCGGGCCGATCACGGCTGCGAAAGCTTCACCTGAGTTTATTCCGAAAACGGCAATTGCCACTGCAATAGCGAGTTCGAAGTTATTGCTGGCTGCTGTAAAGGACAGGGTGGTCGATTGTTCATAGTTTGCTCCGATCCTCTTACTGATGAGGAATGAGACAATGAACATCACTACAAAGTATATAACAAGAGGAATAGCAATACGGACCACATCAAGCGGGATCTTTATGATGTATTCACCTTTCAGGGAGAACATCACAATGATCGTAAAAAGAAGGGCGATAAGGGTTAACGGGCTGATCTTTGGTATGAACCTGGTGCTGTACCAGTCTTTATCCTTTACCCGTATAAGAATGAACCTGGTCAGGAAGCCGGCCAGAAAAGGTATCCCCAGGTATATGAAAACACTCTTTGCAATATGACCCATTGTTATTTGTGACACTGTTTCATTCGCCGGTAATCCGAACCAGGCAGGCAGTATCGCTATGAACAGGTAGGCATAGACAGAAAAGAACAGGACCTGGAAGATCGAGTTAAAAGCCACAAGTCCTGCAGCATATTCCGTATCACCCCTGGCAAGCTCATTCCATACAATGACCATGGCGATACAACGGGCGAGGCCGATAAGGATCAGTCCGTACATGTAGTCTATGTTGAACCTGAGGAAAATTATTGCCAGGATAAACATAAGGACAGGGCCTATTATCCAGTTCTGTACCAGTGATAATCCAAGGACCTTCCTGTTCCGGAAGACATCACCCAGCTCCTCGTATTTCACTTTGGCCAGCGGCGGGTACATCATTACTATCAATCCTATCGCAATGGGTATATTTGTTGTTCCGGATGAGAGGCTGTCCCAGAATTTTGCAATATCCGGACTTAACCACCCTGTAAATACCCCGATGAACATTGCAAGGAATATCCAGAGTGTCAGGTAACGGTCAAGGAATTTTAAACGTTTTTTTGATGGCATAATAACAATATTTTCTGCAAACCAATCCTGTTGTAATTCATTTCGGTATTTCCCGAAACAAATGTATGTGTTTTATTGTCTAAATACGAAATGTTTCAGATAAATTTTGATAAGTTATTGCTTAAGCTTTTTAGTGGTTGACTTGAACTGAAAAGGTAAGGGGTATAAGGTATATGGTGCACGGTACAAGGTGTCTTTATGTCAACGCTATTTAGGCATTGACAACCCCACACCTCACACCGTATACCCCTAATAATAAATTGATAATCATTGAGTTTTATTTGACTCTGGTTTATATATTTCATAATTTGCATAAGCTATTTACATCATAATCTCAAATTTTTAATAACCAAAACGTAGTATCATGAAAATAGTGACTAAAATCATCTTGATCCTGGTTACTACGGTTTATAATCTTCAGGCACAGGATTATATTATCAGCTTTGCAGGAACAGGTTCAAGCACAACTGTCGACCTGGTCCAGGTGGAAAATCTGACCCAGTCAACCAGCCTTACAGTAAATGGAAGTGATAATTTGCATCTGCAGGCAATTGTCACCGGTATTGATAATACCTTATATAATGAGTCAGCTAAAATAAGTCTTTATCCGAATCCAGTGAAGGATTATTCCAGGATGCAGTTCTTTTTACCTGAATCAGGAAAAACAGTTATAACCCTCTACGATCTTTCAGGAAGGGCAGTAACACAGACATCTGATCTTCTGTCAAGAGGTCAGCATACTTACAGGATACAGGGAATTGACGAAGGGATTTATTTTATAAAGATCAGTTCCGGCAGACATTCATTTAGCGGCCGTCTGGTAAGTTCCGGATCTGTCAGTCATTCTGCAAAAATAATGTATGAGCATACCAGCCCTGTAGCAAAAAAGACCGGTGATACAAAAGGGACAACTGAAGAAGTTGTAATGCAATATAACACAGGTGACAGGTTAAAGCTGACAGGTATTTCCGGTAACTTTAGCACGGTAATTACGGATATTCCTGTATCGAGTAAGACTATGACCTTCAGTTTTGTAGCGTGTACTGATGGAGATGGGAATAGTTATCCGGTAGTCAGTGTGGAAACAGCCAAAGGGGGGACAGGAACACCGGATCCGGGAAACGCAAAAGGCGTAACGGTCTGGATGGCGGCAAATCTTAAAACCACTAAATATAATGATGGTACAGACATACCTCTTGTCACCGACAATACGGAATGGACAAGCCGTATAGATCCTGCCTATTGCTGGTACAATAATGATGAAGCTGCCAACAAAGATGTATACGGGGCCCTGTATAACTGGTATACTGTAAACACGGGCAAGCTGTGCCCTGCCGGATGGCATGTGCCGACAATTACTGAATGGAAGGCTTTAACAGGTCCTACTGGTTATAGTAACACCTTCGCTGACAAACTCAGGGAAGTCGGTTCGGCTCACTGGCTCACATCCAATGATGGAGCAACCAATGAAACAGGTTTTACTGCACTTCCCGGTGGTTACCGAAATGAATATACCGGAATTTTTGGTACTATGGGGTATAATTGTTACTGGTGGTCAACCACAGCCGCCTCGGAGATATCTTCCTATGACATAGAATTTACAACAAATGCTTATGTACAGTCATATAACTACCAGAATAAATATGGCTTGTCGGTCCGCTGTATAAAGGATTAAAGGAAAATAGTCTTGCGGTCGTGCGGTCGGCATTCAATGGTTCCCGCATAGCGGGATTGCCTCACTTCGTTCGTTAAAATTCAGTAGTAATTCATTGTAATTCATTGCTCTGGCCTCCGAAGCTTTCTCTGACCTCCATAGCTTTCTCCGACCACCGTAGCTACAGCAAAGGTGGTAGCGAAGGAGGTAGCGTAGGAGGGTAATTCAGTGGTAATCCGGTTGTTCTTCTACAATTACCATGAATTACGGCGAAGCCAAATTACAACGATTTACCGCCTATTAAGATGGCACCCCAAACCCCCTGCCTGCTTCGCCTTCGGCTTAGCAGGCAGGTGAAAGGGGGCTTCCCTGCACCC
>CAYYIW010000061.1:0-18672 GCA_964472085.1 uncultured Rikenellaceae bacterium
AATTAAAAACCGGAATAAATGATGGATTACTATTCAATTTATCTGCCAAAAAGTGAGGGCAGTGTGGAATCGGAGTGGGGACAATGCTTTCAGCAGATAAAGAAGGGGAGGCAGACCGGCAGGAAACTGGCAAAACTGAATATTTTTATCAATGCTGCTGATTACGATCATTATCGCCATATAAACGATAGTATAAGTAAGTCTTTGTTGGAGTCATACGGCAATCAGTGTCCCGCCTTCAGTATTACAGTGCATCCGCCTGAAAGACCATGGAAGGTGGTTGTGGAAGCAGGCTATATGGATTCAGAACACTATAATATTGAAACCAGGATGTTTAACTCTATTCCCTACGTTATCAGATCAAGCGATCATACAAAAGAACTACTGGCATACGGACTTGGAACAGGATTATTCCCGGAAGATACATACAGCGCTGGTAATGAGGTTTTTGAGCAGATGAGGAAAATTCTCGAACTTGAAGGTATGTCATTTGATAATTTAGTCAGGCAGTGGAATTTTATAGGACAGATACTGAGGATCAGCAATGACATTCAGAACTACCAGGCATTCAATGAACTGAGAAACGATAAATATTCACAATACAGGAAACTTAAGAGATACCCTGCTGCAACCGGTATAGGTATGAAAATGGACGGGGTGAAAGTGGATTTTTATGCAGTTAAATCTGAAAGGCCGGATGCTGTGATCCCTATTGAAAATCCTGACCAGGTCAATCCTTATGCATATGAACAAACGCTGCTTAAAGGAAATATCCTGAAAGGAAAAACAGGAAAACACCCACCCCAGTTTGAAAGAGCAGTACTATCAGGCAATAACCTTTTTATTTCGGGAACAGCTTCTATAAGAGGACAGGATACCATAGGACCGGGCGATGTGGAAAAACAGACGGCCGTAACCCTTGAAAACATATTGAAGCTTATTAATTCAAATAAAATACCGGGAAGAAACGGAAATACATCCGGGAACCTGTTGGAACTGATTATCCTGAGAGTGTATATCAGGTACCAGGAAGACTTCGGGAAAGTAAAGACTATCTGTGAAAAATATTTTCCTGGTGCACCTGTTATTTATATAGAAGCTGACATTTGCCGTGATGAACTTCTCGTTGAAATTGAAGCAGAATATGTTAAATCAGGAAAATGATAAGATTGATATTAATTACAGTTCTCTTCTCCTTCTTCTTACATCAGCCAGATAAGAACTGGGAGAAAACCGATAAGGGAGTTGTTGTTCACCTCAAAGGGAGCCCTGGCAAATCAGCTAAGCTGCTCAAGGTGGAAGTGATAAATAATAATATTATCCACGTGGTGGCCACACCCTCCGATAGATTTTCTGAAACGAAAAGTTTGTGTGTCATTGACCAGCCGGATGACAAGCCGGTATTCATTACTGCCGCTAACGATGAAGATCTTGTCCTCTCAGCCAAAGCTGTCAAAGCCGAGATATCATTGTTAACAGGACAGATCACATTCAGTGACAGCAACAATAATGTTCTCCTGGCTGAAAAAACCGGTCAAGGCAAATCTTTTTCGCCGGTAACCGTCGAAGGCACAAAGGGTTACCGGATGAGGCAGATCTTTGAGTCACCGGACAATGAAGCTTTTTACGGACTTGGGCAGCATCAGTCGGATGAGTTCAATTATAAGGGCCGTAATGAAGTCCTGTACCAGTATAATACAAAGGTATCCGTACCTTTTGTAATTTCCAGCAGGCATTACGGCATCCTGTGGGATAATTATTCCATGACATGGTTCGGCGACCCGAGACCATATTCCAATCTTGATCTTTTCAGGCTGTACGATGAACAGGGTAATGAAGGAGGGCTTACAGCCACCTATTTTAATAAGTCCGACTCTGAAGAAGTTTTTATGAAAAGGACGGAGTCATCTGTTGACTATGAGAACCTGACATCAGTTCATAATTTACCGGCTAATGTTCCGCTGGCCCGGTCGAAAGTCACCTGGACGGGTAGTATTGAGCCAAGGGAAACAGGCCTGTTCCATTTTAAGCTTTATTATGCGGGTTACATAAAAGTATTCCTCGACAATGAACCGGTTGTGCGTGAAAGATGGAGGACGGCATGGAATCCCAATACCTATAAGTTCAGCAGGGAACTGGTGAAGGGAAAGAAATATCCGATAAGGATAGAATGGAATCCGGACGGAGGAACATCATACCTGGGACTGAAGGCACTTAGCCCTCTTAGTAATAAGGAACAGGGTGAACTATCACTTACTTCCGAAATGGGTGACCAGATAGATTATTATTTCATCTATGGGGAAAAGAGTGATGATATTATTAAGGGTTATCGTGAACTTACAGGAAAGGCTCCTGTAATGCCTGAGTGGGCTATGGGTTACTGGCAGAGCCGTGAGAGATACAAATCACAGGATCAGCTGCTGGATGTTATGAGAGAATATCGTAAGCGTGATATCCCGATTGATAACATAGTGCTGGACTGGTCATACTGGCCGGTAGATGCATGGGGTTCACATAAATTTGATCCTGAATATTTCCCCGATCCAGCCGGTATGGTGGATTCTGTACATAAGATGCATGCACACATTATGATATCGGTATGGCCTAAGTTTTATATCACCACAGAGCATTACAAAGAATTTAACAGGCACGGCTGGATGTATCAGCAGGCTGTTAAGGACAGTGTGCGCGACTGGATAGGAAAGGGATATATAGGCTCATTTTATGATCCTTACAGCAAAGGAGCAAGAGAACTGTTCTGGAAACAGATAAAAGATAACCTCTATACCAAAGGATTTGATGCATGGTGGATGGATGCATCTGAGCCTGACATTCTTTCCAATGCGAGTATTGAGTACAGGAAAGCCCTTTCCACTCCCACAGCCATGGGGCCTTCTACAAAGTATTTCAATACTTATGCCCTTATGAATGCTATGGCTATTTATAATGGTCAACGCAGCGTTGATCCTGATAAACGTGTCTTCCTGCTTACACGCTCAGGATTCCTGGGCCTGCAAAGGTACTCAACAGCCACATGGAGCGGTGACATAGGAACACGATGGGAGGATCTTAAGGCACAGATACCGGCAGGACTTAACTATGCCGTATCAGGTATACCATACTGGACAATGGACATCGGAGGATTCTGCGTTGAGAACAGGTATGTGAATGCGAAGGAAGGATCTGCAGACAAGGATGAATGGCGCGAACTTAATACCCGATGGTTCCAGTTCGGTTCATTCTGCCCGATTTTCAGGAGTCATGGTCAATATCCCTTCCGTGAAATATATAACCTTGCGCCTGAGACACATCCGGCTTATAAAAGCATGGTATATTACGATAAACTGCGCTACAGGCTGATGCCCTATATTTATTCGCTTGCCGGTATGACCTGGTTCGATGATTATACAATTATGAGACCACTTTTTATGGATTTCAGCAGTGATACCAGGGTGAAAAACACAGGTGACCAGTATATGTTCGGACCTTATATCATGGTTGCCCCTGTTTACAGGTATAAGGCCAGAAGACGCACAGTATACCTTCCCATATCATGCGGCTGGTATAATTTCTATACAGGTAGCTACCTTAATGGTGGCAGGACGATCCAGGCAGATGCACCTTATGAGCGAATACCACTCTTTATAAAAGAAGGATCCATAATACCTGTCGGACCGGAGATTCAGTATACAGGCGAAAAACCTTCCGCCCCGGTGACTTTGTTCATATATACCGGGGAAAATGGTGAGTTTACATTGTATGAGGATGAGGGTACCAATTATAACTATGAAAAGGGGGCATACAGTACCATTAAATTCAGTTATGATGATGAGAGAGGGGACCTGACAATTGGAGACAGAACAGGCTCATTTAAAGGGATGCCTGTCAACCGTACATTTAACATTGTATGGATAGCACCGGACAGACCAGTTCCGTTTAACCCAGATGCAACCCCGGATGATACAGTTGCATACACGGGCAGGAGTGTCACAGTTAAAAGAAAGTCAAAGCAGACAATGGAAATGATGTGAACACCACAGAAGGATATGCCTGTATTTTGTTGAATTTCTTAACTTAGGGTAACATTTAATAATTTATACCATGAAGAAGGCCGTTATTATATTCATTGTTACCCTGGTTTTCACAGGGTGTCATAAGACTCCGTCTTCACTTACTCTTCCGTCTGTTATCAGCGATAATATGCTGCTTCAGCAAAATACAAATGCAGGCATATGGGGTAAAGCAGCTCCCGGACAGGAGATAAACATAAGTGCAAGCTGGGGAGCTAGGACCAAAGCTATTGCAGGCATGGATGGTAAATGGACGGCCAGACTCAGAACGCCTGAAGCCGGGGGGCCCCATACAATAAATATTGCTGCATATGATACAACCATCACTATCAAAAATATCATGACAGGTGAAGTGTGGGTGTGTTCAGGACAGTCCAATATGGAGATGCCGCTGGAAGGCTGGCCACCGGTTGATACAATAATGCATGGCACGTCGGCTATTGCTTCATCAGCCAACAACGAAATCAGAATTTTTATGGTCGGGAGGAAGATATCTCCTGAACCACTCGATGATTGCGAGGGAAGATGGATGGTGTGTGATCCGTCAACAATAAAGCAGTTCAGTGCTGTTGGTTATTTTTTCGGCAGGAGACTGAACAGTGAGTTGAACGTACCTCTAGGTCTGATTGAATCAGCCTGGGGTGGAACACCTGTAGAATCATGGATACCGGCACCTTCTCTTCTGGAAGCAGGTGAATTCAGAAAAGACATTAAGGAAATAGCCGGCAAGGGTTCTAAGCTGAAAGAGTATATCAAATGGCTTGAAGGTCATAAATATACAGATCTCAAAGGCACAGGAGAAGATGCATATAAGGATCTTCATTTCGATGATGACAGTGTACCTTATATTGATTTTAATGATTCCGGCTGGCATGAAATGGAACTGCCGGAGAATTTTGAAACAAAAATAGGTGAGTTCGACGGAGCCGTATGGTTCAGAAAGAGGGTTGAAATACCTGCTGGCATGACAAACCACGACCTGGTGCTGTCGCTTGGCCCGATTGACGACATGGACCGCACATATTTTAACGGCAGCCTGGTTGGTGAAAATGAAGTGCCGGGGGTATGGCAACTGGACAGAGTTTACAACATTCCTGCCGGTATTGTTAAGCAGGGGAGTAATGTAATAGCTGTCCGTGTAATCGATACACAGGGAGGAGGAGGAATATGGGGAAAGCCATCACAGCTCAAACTGTCGGAAAAGGAAAGGAGTTCTGTATTCATACCTCTTTCAGGCGAATGGAAATACAAACCTGTAGCTGAGTTGATCGGGAGCAAATTTTATATATTTGATCTTTCAAAGGATGATTTTTCCGGTAAAGATCGTCCCAGGCAGCTTGGACCAAATACACCAACGGTACTTTATAATGGTATGATTAATCCTATAGTACCCTATACCATCAAGGGCGCAATATGGTACCAGGGAGAATCAAATGTGGGAAGGGCTGAACAGTATGCCAGGATTTTTCCCGTGATGATTAAAAGCTGGAGAAAAAATTGGGGTATAAAGGATTTCCCCTTTTATTTCGTTCAGATTGCTCCATATATTTATTCCGGTGTCGATTCAACAGATGCAGCTTATCTTCGTGAAGCCCAGGAAAAAGCACTCAGTCTTCCACATACAGGAATGGTAGTAACTCTCGATATTGCCACGGTAAATAATATCCATCCTCCCTATAAACTTGAGGTCGGAGACAGGCTGGCTAACCTGGCTCTTAATAATGATTACGGGATTAAGATGCCCGTAAGCGGACCTGTTTACAGATCAATTGAAAAGAAAGGAAAATCAGTAAAGGTATTGTTTGATCATGTTGATGGCGGATTGGTAGCCAGGGGCGATAAACTGACAGGGTTTGAAGTAGCCGGGAAGAACGGCAGGTATTTTAAGGCAAAGGCTGTAATATCTGGTAATAGTGTCATTGTTTCATCTCCCGCGGTGCCGGATCCTGTAGCAGTCAGGTATTGCTGGCATGACGGTTCTGTGGCATCTTTGTTTAACCGGGATGGACTGCCTGCATGGCAATTCAGAAGTGACAATGAAAAAATTAAATAGCCGTCAATATGAAAAAAGCAATCTATCTGGCCATATTATGTATAACCTTAACTCTTGTATCCTTTGACTATTATCCGGGGAACGAACATTATAAGAATTTTAAAGTAGCTGTATATGCCCGTGCCTATGAGGTAAGGCAAATGAAAGACTTAAAATGGCTGAAGACTGTTTGGGATCAAATATCCGGACAGGTTGATGTTGATAAGATATACCTCGAAACACATCGTGACCTTATCCTGGTTAGCGATAGTACCATAGAAGCGGCAAAGCAGTTCTTTAAAAACAGGGGTGTCAGGACTGCAGGCGGTATAACACTTACTGTAAATGAGATGAACAGGTTTGAAACGTTCTGTTATTCAAATCCTGAACATCGTAAGAAGATCAGGGAAATTGTCGAATTTACCGCAAGGCATTTCGATGAGATCATTCTTGATGATTTTTTCTTCACTGATTGTAAGTGCCCTTTATGTATCAAAGCAAAAGGAAACCAGACATGGACTCAGTTCAGGCTTGACCAGATGACCAAAGCTGCCAGAGAGCTTATAATTGATCCGGCAAAAAAAGTTAATCCGAAAGTAAAAATTGTTATCAAATATCCTAACTGGTATGAACACTTCCAGGCACTGGGTTTTAACCTGGAAAAGGAACCTGCCATGTTTGACGGGATATATACAGGAACGGAGACCCGTGATCCGGATGCCCCGGGTCAACACCTCCAGCAGTATGAAAGCTACCTGGTGTTCAGGTATTTCGAGAATCTTAAACCGGGAGGTAATGGTGGTGGCTGGGTCGATACAGGAGGAATGACATATATCGACCGCTATGCTGAACAGCTATGGCTTACTCTCTTTGCCAAAGCACCCGAGATAACTCTCTTCGATTTCAGGCAGTTGCAGCGTCCGGTCAGTTACATGGACCGGTCAGCTTGGCAGGATATGAAGCCAAGTTTTAATTTTGATGAAATGATGAAGCCCGTCAGGAAGGAAGATGGAAGAGTGGTCAGGGCAACTACGATAGCCCGTGCCGCAGGTTATACGTTTGAAACTGTTGACAGGTTCATGGGAAAACTGGGCAATCCTGTGGGAATATTGAGTTATAAGCCTTTTCAGTCATATGGTGAGGATTTCCTTCAGGACTATATGGGAATGATAGGTGTCCCGATGAATATCGTCCCTTATTTTCCAGACAGTACTAAAATGATATTTCTTACAGAGACGGCTAAGTTCGATCCTGATATTGTGAAAAAAATAGAGAACAGGTTGATGAATGGGAAAGATGTAACAATAACATCAGGCTTGCTGAAAGCATTGCAGGGGAAGGGGATAGAGGATATTGTAGAATTACAGACATCCGACAGGAAGGCACTTGTGAAGGACTTTTCAACCGGGTGGCGGGGATTCTATCAATCTGAAAAATCAATTCTTATCCCCCAGATCCAGTATTTTACCAATGATTCATGGGAGGACATAACCAGTCTTGACGGAGCAGCAGGATGGCCAATACTGTTGCAGGCCAGGTATGCCAACGCATCATTTTTTGTACTTACCATACCTGATAATCCTGCCGACCTTTACCGTTTGCCACAGGGTATCCTTAACAGGATAAGAGATGTCCTTTCGGGTGAAGATCTTAAATTCAGAATTGAAGCACCTTCAAAAGTCAGCCTCTTTGTATACGACAATGATTCTTTTATAGTTGAATCATTTCTGCCTGAAGAGACAATTGTCAGGGTTGTGGCAGGTCCCGGTGTGACCAGTATTACAGATCTGCAGACACAGGAGGTGATCAACAGCAATGACAGGGCTGCCTCAAGAATATGGGGAAGAAAGGTGGAGGAGAAATCCGGCTTTAATGTTATAGTCAGACCTCATAGCTACAGGGTATTCCAGGCAGATTGATAAAAATCCACTACAATGCAAGGACTTAAAGTAATAATTCAGATACATATGAAAGCTATTAAGGTACTATCATCACTGAAGACTATTGCAATAGCCACGGTATTGTTTCCTGTGCTAATTAATGGATGTTCTGCCGGTAAGTCCCTGCAGGATTATTCCGGAATGATAAGGATCAATCAGCTGGGATACTATCCGGGCGCACCTAAGTTTGCTGCTGTTGCAGATAATAAGGCATCACAATTTAATATCGTTGATGCTAAAACCGGCAAAACAGTCTTTTCCTCTGAACTTTCCGGGCCATACAGATCGGACTTTTCTCCGCATGAGACGATGATCGCCGATTTTACCGGATTAAAGACACCGGGTAAATACAGGCTTGTTATTCCGGGTAAAGGAAAGTCATATGAATTCAGTATCGGTGAAGGGATCTTCACAGGCCTGACGAAAGGTCTTATAAAAGGTTTTTATTTCCAGAGGATGTCCATACCTCTTCTTCCTGAATATGCCGGTAAGTGGAGCCGGCCGGAGGGTCATCCCGACACTGTTGTGATAGTGCATCCGGCCGCCGCATTGCCGGGACGACCTGCAGGTACGGAGATCTCATGTCCCCGGGGATGGTATGATGCCGGTGATTATAATAAATACGTGGTGAACAGCGGAATAACAATGGGAACCATGCTGTCCCTTTATGAAGACTTTCCTTCTTACTTCGATACGCTGGCACTTAATATCCCGGAGAGTAAAGATAATGTTCCTGATTTGCTTAATGAGATTCTTTGGAACCTGAGGTGGATGTTTACCATGCAGGATCCTGAAGGAGGAGGGGTATATAACAAGGTTACCTCAGCTTCCTTTTCAGATTTTATCATGCCCGATAGGGATGTGGCAAAACGTTATGTGGTTCCTGTAAGTACTCCTGCAACACTCGATTTTGCAGCGGTGATGGCTCAGGCCGCTCGTATTTTCAGTAAGTTTCCCGGGGAGTTGCCAGGGCTGTCCGACTCATGTATAAAGGCAGCGGTGAAAGCCTGGAAATGGGCTGCTAAAAATCCTTCCATCAGTTATGACCAGAATAAGATGAACAGGGAATTCAAACCGGAAGTAACAACTGGTGCCTATGGTGATGCAGACTTCAGCGATGAATTCATATGGGCTGCGGCAGAACTATATATAACAACCAAGGATAGCAGTTATTATACATTGGTATCCATGATCCCTGATGTCAGGATGCCTCTTCCGTCATGGGGTAACGTGCGATTGCTGGGATACTATACCCTCGCAAAGCATTCTGATATCCTTTCAGGAAGGGCTAAGAAAGACGTTGATACAATCAGGGGAAGGATATTGAATGAAGCCGATAACATGGCAAAGGGGATAAATGATATGCCCTACAGGTCTGTTATGGGCAAGTCAGCACGTGACTTTGTGTGGGGAAGTAATTCGGTGGCCGCTAACGAAGGAATCCTGCTGATACAAGCTTACATTCTTACAGGCAACATGAAATATGCTGACCTTGCCCTTGATAATCTCGATTACCTGATGGGACGAAACGCAACAGGATATTCCTTTGTGACAGGCTTTGGTACCAAAATCCCGATGCATCCTCATCACAGGCCTTCTGAAGCCGATGATGTTGTGGACCCTGTTCCCGGGTTGCTGGTGGGAGGACCTAATCCCGGACAACAGGATGGATGCAAAACATATCCCTCATCAGTGCCTGATGAATCATATACCGATACAGTCTGTTCCTATGCATCCAATGAGATAGCAATCAACTGGAATGCTCCGGCTGCATACCTGGCAGGTGCCCTGGATGTAATCCTCAGGGAACACGCGGATTCGGACATTAACTGATAAATAACTATAAACTCATGAAAAAGACACTATTATTATCATTAACACTGGTTGTGCCTGCTTTGATATTTACAGCCTGCAATCAATCAGCAAAAAACAAGGATATGGTTAAGAAAGAAGTTTTCGGCTCTCATGACGGGAAAGAGGTTTACCTTTTTACTCTTACAAACAAAGAAGGCAATGTTGTCAGGCTTACCAACTATGGTGCAAAGATAAACTGGATAGAGGTGCCTGACAGAAATGGCAAAAAAGATAATATCACATTCGGATATGATACTTTTGAAGAAACTGAGAAGGGAGATATGTCATTTGGTTCCACAGTTGGAAGATATGCAAACAGGATTGCGAACGGTACTTTCACCCTCAACGGCGTGGTTTATCATACACCCAAAAATGACGGACCCAACACCCTTCACGGTGGACCACTCGGATGGCATAGCGTTGTATGGGATGCTGAAATTATGAAAGAGAGTAAATATCCGGCTGTTAAATTCAGTTATGACAGTCCTGATATGGAGGAAGGATTTCCCGGGAATGTACATGCTTCGGTATTGTATACGTGGACAGATAGTAATGAGATAGTAATGGATTATACAGCTACCACAGACCAGCCAACTGTTATTAACGTTACCAATCATGCTTATTTCAACCTGCACGGGGCAGGTAACGGTGATATACTTGATCACGTGCTTACTCTGAGGGCTTCAGCTTTTACTCCGGTTGATTCAGTTATGATACCCACAGGAGAGATACGACCGGTAGCCGGGACGCCGTTCGACTTTACCACGCCCCATACCATTGGAGAAAGAATAGGTGATGACTATAAGCAGCTCATCCTTGGCAGGGGCTATGATCATAATTTTGTACTCGATAACTTGGAGGATGTTGATGTAACACTTTATGACCCACAAAGTGGCCGCTTGCTTGAAGTGCTTACTGATCAGCCGGGGATGCAGCTCTATACCGGTAATTTTCTTGATGGATCACAGATAGGCCATGGCGGTAAAGCCTATAAATACAGGTCAGGCATGTGCCTTGAATCGGGGCATTATCCTGATAGTCCCAATCATCCCAATTTCCCTTCAACAGTCCTTAATCCGGGTGATACTTTTAAATCAACAACGATATACAGGTTTTCTGTTAAGAAATAAAGAGGTTATTTCATTACCAGTTATTACTAATGATATAGAAATCCACTCCCGGGAGGGGTCTGGGTTGGGTTGATATCTGATTGGAACGAGGAAATGGATATTGAACGAGATTCAATAGTCATTAATCCACATTCCCTGAAGTATGCTTTTGAGATTGCCCCATCTACATGAAAAAGGGAGGTTTTTCCGGAAAGATTAACATTTTTTAAATCGTCTTTTTTTCTTTTCTGTGTAAATAACTCTTATTTTGAGGGCGATTCTTATTGATTTTATCAATCAATTGACTGAATAATTGCTTATTTTTATCAGATTAATTTCCGGGGGGATGAGGGAATCTTTATAGTACAATTTTTTTTTATATCATATTAACTGACTTACTATATTAAATTAACACCAAATGACAACAACAAGAAGAGTATTTTTAAAGAACACTGCAATTACAACGGCAGGGTTGGCTCTTGTACCGACATTATCCAGTGCATTGACCGGATGTGCTCCATCAGACAAGATCAACGTTGGCCTTATAGGATGTAATGGGCAGGGTTTTGTTGATCTGGCTGAATTTTTAAAGCATCCCGAAGTTGAATGTCTGGCACTTTGTGATGTCGATGAGAATGTATTAAACCGCCGGGCTGCCGATGTTGAAAAGATGAGGGGAGCCAAGCCGGCCAATTTGTATAAGGACTGGCGCGATCTTATTGACAACAAGGATATTGATGTGGTGATAGTGGGAACACCTGACCACTGGCACTGTATGATGATGGTTGGTGCGGCTGAGGCCGGAAAGGATGTTTATTGCGAGAAGCCTCTTGGCAGGACTATTGAAGAATGTAACGTTATGGAGGCAGCTGCTAAAAAATACAAGACTGTAGTCCAGGTTGGCCAGTGGCAGCGCAGCGATCCTCACTGGCAGGATGCCATGGCTTTTGTCCATTCAGGAAAGCTTGGCAAGATAAGGCTTGTGAGAGTGTTCTCTTACCAGGGATGGATGTCTTCTGTACCTGTTCTTCCCGATGAACCGACACCTCCGGGAGTTGACTATGATATGTGGCTGGGACCTGCTCCAAGCCGTCCTTTTAACAGGAATCGCTTCCATTTCACTTTCAGGTGGTTCTATGATTATGCAGGAGGACTGATGACAGACTGGGGTGTTCACCTGCTTGACTATGCCCTTTACGGAATGAATGTTAGTACTCCCAAGGCCGTTATGGCAATGGGCGGGAAATATGGCTATCCGCACGATGCTGAAGAATGGCCGGACAGCCTCCAGGCACTCTACAAGTTCGACGGCTTTAATGTGCTGTGGGATCATGCTCTGGGAATAAATGACGGAGCCTATGGACGTAACCATGGACTGGGTTTTGTCGGAGAGGAAGGCACTCTTGTTGTTAACCGCGACGGATGGGAAGTTATACCGGAAAGAGTGAGTGGTAAGGACAGGATGGAAGCGGTGCCTTACATAAAAGGCAAAAACGAAGGATTGAAGAACCATGTGCAGAACTTCCTCGACTGCAGGAGAAAACGCGATCCCAATACCAATGCTAGCATTGAGATCGGAAGCCAGATTGCCAAATTCTGCCATCTGGGGAATATTGCTTACCGGACAGGTGAAAAACTTGTCTGGGATGGTACCAAATTCACTAACAGTTCAGATGCAAACAGCTATCTGGTTCCTGATTACAGGGGACCATGGGAGCTTCCAAAAGTCTGATTTCTTATCTTACTAATTAATAATCACCCCCTGCATGATCTTATTTTTCCTGATCAGCAGGGGGGTTCTTTTTTATTAGTATCTTACATTCAAAGAAACCTGGAAAACAAACCATAAATCATATCACAATGAGAAATTTCACATCTTTTTATGTTCTGGTATTCATGCTGCTACTCGCAGCATGCGGACAAAACAGGCCGCAACTCCAACCTCTGGGTCTCAACCCCGATAATCCCCATTATTTCTTATTCAGGGGAAAACCTGAAGTTCTGATAGGCTCAACGGAACACTATGGTGCAGTGCTCAACCTCGATTTTGATTATATCAAATACCTTGAAGAACTGGATTCATGCGATCTGAATATAACAAGAACTTTTTCAGGTTCATATGTTGAGCCATCCGGAGCATTTGGTATAGTTAAGAATACACTGGCTCCGGCTCCGGGGAGATTTATTTGTCCATGGGCCAGGAGTAATGAACCAGGATATGCCAATGGAGGCAATAAGTTTGATCTTACAAAATGGGATGACAACTATTTTACCCGTCTGAAGGATTTTGTTTCACAGGCAGGTAAAAGGGGCATTATTGTGGAACTGGACCTTTTCTCCAATTATTACGATACCTTAAAGTGGAACCTTTGCCCGATGAATATCCGCAATAATATCAATAATATTGGTGATTACAGGGATCATAATGCTGTATTATCAGTCGATCATACCGACCTTATGGAGGTAGAAGAGAAGATGGTGAGAAAGATTGTTAACGAACTTAAAGACTGCGATAATGTTTATTACGAGGTTTGTAATGAACCATATTTCGGCGATACTGTAGCACTTCGAAAATGGGAAAAGCATATGACAGCCGTTGTTGTTGATGCTGAGAAGGATTTTACCTTCAGGCATCTTATTTCGAATAATGTAGCCAACGGCAGCAAACTGGTGCCCGAAGTTAGGCCAGGTGTCTCAATCTATAACTTTCATTATGCCCATCCTCCTGTAACGGTAGGGATGAATTATCATCTGGATAAAGTGATAGGTGACAATGAGACCGGCTTTAATGGTATTGGAGATGCTAATTACCGTACGGAGGCCTGGAATTTTATGCTGGCTGGAGGAGGTCTTTTTAATAATCTTGATTATTCTTTTACGGTAGGGAATGAAGATGGCAGCTTTGTTGTTCAGGAAGGTGAACCCGGCGGTGGGGGCAGATCACTGCGGGACCAGTTTAAGATACTGGCCGGATTCATGAACAGTATAGACTTTATCAATATGAGACCTGCTGACAGCCTCAGAATGACCACAACGGAACAGGGGACTACTTTGAGAGCTCTTGCCGATAAAAGGAATCTTCTCATTGCTGTATATGTTCAAAGGCATGATACCATACCTGCCATAACGGAATTACAGGTTGATCTCACTCCTGGTTCATACACATTTGTGTGGACTGATACAAAAACAGGAAAAGAGACTAACGGAGAGATAGAATATCACCAGGGAGGTTTTGCAACAATCCCTTCACCGGTTTATTCTGAAGATATTGCCGTCAGGATAGCAAAATCTGACTGACCTGATCTGTTACATATTACCATGGTTTTAACTCATTTTTAATTTATAATTGTCTTAATTATGTTTAATTTCACAGTTATACAAAATCAGATGCCTGATCATTTTGTGTGACTTTTCAAAATAATACCTGTACCATGAAAAAAACCATATCATTAATTTTATTATTATTACTGTGTGTAACAGGCAACAGCCTCAGGGCACAGCAGAATACCGGGGCTTTCCCGTTCAGAGATCCTTCTCTTCCATTGCAGGAAAGGGTTAGCGACCTGGTGTCAAGAATGACACTGCAGGAAAAAGTTGATCAGCTTGTTTACACAGCTCCGGCTATCCCCAGGCTTGGTATACCGGCATATACATGGTGGAATGAAGCTTTACACGGGGTTGCAAGGGCAGGATATGCCACCGTTTTCCCCCAGTCTATAACAATAGCCAATTCATGGGATGAGAACCTGATGTACAATGAGGCAAATGCTATATCAGATGAAGCCAGGGCCAAATACAATGAATTCCAGAGAAGAGGCAAGACAGGAATATATCAGGGCCTTACTTTCTGGTCGCCTAACATTAATATATTTCGCGATCCCCGATGGGGAAGGGGTCATGAGACCTATGGTGAGGATCCCTACCTGACAGGCCGGATGGGGTACGAGTTCGTAAAGGGGATGCAGGGAGACAATCCCAGGTACCTTAAGACAGTGGCAACAGCTAAACATTATGCTGTGCATTCTGGTCCTGAACCCCTCAGGCATTCATTTAATGCACAGGTAAGTGATGTGGATCTCAGGGAGACATATCTTCCCGCATTCCGGACACTGGTGGTGGATGCCGGGGTATATTCGGTTATGGGGGCCTATAATATGTTCAGGGATTATCCCTGTTGTGCCAACCCTATTCTCTTCGGGATACTGCGTAACGAATGGGGTTTCAAAGGATATGTTGTATCCGACTGCTGGGCAATTTCCGATTTTTACAGGTTCACCCATGTAGCTAAAGATGCAACAGAAGCAGCTGCCATGGCTCTTAAAGCAGGTACTGACCTGGAATGTGGCAGCGACTATCTGCATCTTACAGATGCTGTGAAAAGAGGTCTTGTGACGGTAGATGATATTGATGTGGCTGTAAAGAGGGATTTTACTGCCAGGTTTAAACTCGGTATGTTCGATCCGGACAGTATGGTGGAATATGCACAGATACCTTATTTTGTAAACTGCTCCGACTATAATAATACCCTGTCACGGTGGGCAGCACAAAAATCAATAGTACTTCTCAAAAATGAAAACAATACTTTACCGTTGTCAAAGGATATTAAGACAATTGCCGTAATTGGACCTAACGCTGATAATTTTGAATCACTGATAGGAAACTATAATGGTATTCCCAGGAACCCTGTTACCGTGTTGAAGGGCATTACAAACAAGCTAACCCCGGGAACCAGGATTATTTATGCTGAAGGCAGTGATCTGGCGGAAGGAATACATAACCTTACTCCAATACCAGCGAGGTATCTTCAGACACCTGACGGAAGGGAAGGAGCACTTGGAGAATATTATAACAACAGGGAGATGAAAGGTAATCCTCTCTTTTCCAGAGTTGATGATAATATTGATTTTTACTGGGAGCAACTCTCGCCGAGGGCAGATATGCCCGATGATGATTTTGGCATACACTGGACAACCTACCTTGTTCCTCCTGTCACCGGAACATATGCAATAGGAAGCTGGGGTTCATCGGGTTATGATATATTGCTTGATGGTAAAAAGATAATATCATACAGAAGTGAACATTCTGCCAGCCATGTTGAAGTGCCCCAGGACCTTGTGGCAGGGAAGAAATATAAAATCGAAGTCCTGTACAGGAACTATTCAGGCGACGCAGATATTAAACTGCTGTGGGCACCTCCGCGGCCAAAGATGCTTGAAAAGGCTGTGGAAGATGCAAAACAGGCAGATGCCGTAGTACTGGTACTTGGCCTGTCACAAAGGCTTGAGGGAGAGGAGATGTCTATCAAGATTGACGGATTCAGCGGAGGCGACAGGACAAGTCTTGATCTTCCGGTTGTGCAGGAGAAACTTCTCGATGCTGTTACGGCCACCGGAAAACCAGTCATAGTTGTCCTTGCCAACGGGGGCGCCCTGTCGGTCAATAACGCACAGGAGAAGGCATCGGCAATACTGCTCGCAGGTTATGGCGGACAGCAGGGCGGAAATGCTGTAGCAGATGTGCTGTTTGGTGATTATGATCCTGCCGGACGCCTGCCGGTTACATATTACAAGTCCGTTGATCAGCTGCCTCCGTTTGTCGATTACGACATGAAAGGCAGAACTTACAGGTACTTCACTGGTGAACCACTGTATCCTTTTGGATACGGTTTAAGCTATACCACATTCGGATACAGTGATCTTAATATGCCATCCACAGCAAAGGCAGGAGAAAATATAACTGTTAACGTGACTGTGACCAATACAGGGAAGCGTACAGGAGATGAGGTGGTTGAATTGTACCTTACAGATGAGAAGGCGTCCACACCACGACCGGTAAGACAACTTGAGGGATTTTCACGCATATCACTCAAACCCGGTGAGAGTAAGGTGGTCGAGTTAAAACTTGATCCGCGACAGTTTTCGATGATAAATAAAACGGGCAAAAGGGTTATAGAACCGGGTTACTTCACGATCACCGTAGGAGGTAAACAACCTGGCTTCTCGGGTTACCGGGATCCACAGTTTACCCAGGTCCTTACGGGAAGAATAAAACTTACAGGGAAACAGGCGGAATTGCCTGAATGAGTGCAGAATAGTAACACAATTAGCCGGCTGCCACCATTGCGGGGATCCCCCGAATCCGTGTAGGCGGTTAATTAACATCATGGAACCACTCCGTGGTTCATATCGTTATGACCTTGCATTGGCTAACAATGGTGAAATCGCTCCGCGATTTATCAGGGAATTGTCGCTTTCCATACGAAAACACTAAAATTTCCGTATTTTCATATCTAAAAGTTGTCCTGTATGTACATTTAAACACCAAAAATTCATCAAAAAACCTTCCAAAATTGCCCCTGGATCAATATAACATATTAAATATAATACTGATTATTCAAATTGGTATGTATATTTAAAAAAGTAATATTTAAGAATTCGATAGAAATAATTTGCCATTTTAACTCCCTTGGTAAACGTGAAAAACACTAATCCATCTCAAGGATTAATTTTACTATTAGTGATTACTAAGAAGTTATTTACATTATTCACTATCTTTGTTTTATGACATCAGATACATCAGAGATATTGTCCAGGATAAGAACCATGGTCAAAGAAATTGATTCTTCGGCGGATGTCATACTATATGGTTCAAGGGCCGGGGGAGATAATAACCCGGAGTCCGACTGGGATATTCTTATTCTTGTCAACTCAGCTGTGGATCTTGATTACGAAAGGCTTTTCCGGCATAAACTGTATGATCTGGAGCTGGAGTCTGGTGAGTCTTTTTCAATTACTGTTTACAACAGCGATAATTGGAAATCACAGCATTGGATGACTCCCCTGTTTCACAATGTATCCAGAGAAGGTATAAGGATTTGAATATGAAGGCTTCCGGGTAAAATTCTTCTTTCTGGTCCATTATTTTGGATATTGAAAATCAAACTCACATATGTATGGAATTTGTTATCTTTGCTAATAAATGCCAACAATATTAAATATAAATGGCTACAGATTTTTCTTTTTCAGCAATGAAAGAAATGAGCCGATGCATATTCATATTGAAAAGGCCGAAAAATATGCCAAGTTCTGGCTTGATCCTCTTTTTGTAGCTACAAACTATGGATTCACAAGCAAAGAATTAAGAGAGATCAGTGAGATTATTGACGGAAATGAAGCAATTATAAAAGAAAAATGGAATGAGCACTTTAGCAAATAAATCCGAAAATGTCCTTGCTTCAAATGTATGGTTCACTAAAGACATGCTCTATGTGCTTTTACAGGACGGAAGAGAAATTGGTGTTCCGTTGCTATGGTTTCCACGACTGAGAAAAGCTAGTGAAGAACAACTCAAAGACTGGAGGCTTATTGGAAATGGCATAGGTATTCATTGGGAAAGCATAGATGAAGATATTTCTGTATCTGCGCTACTATAGCAGTAACCGGAACAGATGAACCACAAATGTTCCTGTTTACGAATAAGTCAACCTAGGAAGAATAATTCCATTTCATCAATCATAGCAGGTTACTGTTTAATTTCCTGGCAAAGGTGTCAAGAATTCGACTGAATTTCCCTATTTTCATACCAGAAAGTGATTCCAATAGCATGTTTTGACACCAAAAATCAACCAAAGATCCCATAAAATTGTCCCAGGAACAGCATAACATATT
>CAYYIW010000062.1:0-18502 GCA_964472085.1 uncultured Rikenellaceae bacterium
TGATTTTATGTAAACCAGCGAAGCTGGCCATAAATTTTCTATAAAACCCTATAATTAATATTATGTCAAATAGAGAATATCAGAATAGATATATTTCCATAATATGATCATTTGTGTCCCTTCCCTTCCGGTATACTGCAAAAAAAAGGATGCCCGTTGTGAGCATCCCTGAATATATAATCCGTGTAGATTATTTTGCCGTACCTTCTATTGAATCCAGCTTAGCTTTGATCTCATTATACTTATCGGTCTTCTTAAGCCTGTAGTACAGTTCCCTGAGGCTTCTCAAAGCATATACATCATCCGGCTTAAGCTCGAGAGCTTTTTCCATATATGGAAGTGCTTTTGCATAAACTGTATTGGCAGAATCAATAGCCTTTGTATATTCATTTACATCCATGATATCGTTAGCCTTGGTGAACATACCGGATGCCTTATTAATATAAGCTGCTCCCAGTCCGTACTGTGTATCATAAAGGTCGCCCTTGAGTTCAATAGATTTTTTGAGCTCCTGGATTGCCTCATCATACTTCTCTTCATTAAGATAAATGATACCTGCAGCAAAGTACAGGCTGTAATTGTTCGGATCCGCCTCCTTCGCGCTTTTTATGTAGTTCAGTGCTTCCTGATTCTTGCCGCTTTTTATATAAAGGTCAATCAACTGCAGGGTGACGTCTTTATTGTTCGGGAATTTTTCTTTCAGCCCTGTAAGAACCGATTCAGCTTTTGTTGTGTCTCCCATTTCCATATAGCTTGAATAGATCTGGAAATAAGGAGTAATTCCCATGTACTTCATTTCAGTACATTTTTCAAAATATTTGATAGCTTCTTTAGGTTTACCTGCATTAACTGCAGCAAGACCGGCATTATAGTACATTCCTGTATCCAGAGCACCTGCATAAAGGTCACTTTCAGTAATTTTGATCTGTGTCTCAAATGATTTCAGGGCGCCTGCATAGTCTTTATCCTCAAATTCCTTGCTTCCCTGGTTATAAAGGTTAACAGCCAGGTTGTTATAAGCCATACTTGTGATAATCTTCTTTTTCATAGCACCTTTTTTATCAAGTTCCAGTGCCTTCTGATAAGCATCGTAAGCTGCAGAAAGCGGATCTTTGATAAGTTCCTTGAATTTTGGATTGTCTGTAGTATAGACTGCCTGGCAAAGTTTACCCAGTACAAAGTAGGTATTATCCCATTCTTTCGATTTAGCATTGGTTAATGCCTGGTCCAACGCTTCTTTAGCTTTGTCCAGATTACCCTGATCAATGTAGCTTAAAGCGCTTGTGACCTTTCCTTTCTGGGCCATAGCTCCCATAGTAATACTTATAGCTGCAATCAGCAGAAAAAACTTTTTCATGATTATTATCTTATTTAATTGTCCTTAAAAATTTTCCAAATTTATAACATTACTGCTTAATCATCAAATTCTTTGCCATTTTCCTCTACATTAATATCATTTTCTTCGTTAAACTCCCCTTCAACCTCCTCATTCTCCTCATTTACAAGCACACACGCAACTGATGCAATTGAGTCATTTTCTTTCAGGTTGATCAATCTTACCCCCTGTGTAGCCCTTCCCATAACTCTGAGGGCCGAAACCGGGCTCCTCAGGAGGATCCCTTGCTGAGTAATTATCATAAGATCATGATTATCAGTTACATCCTTCAAAGCAATAAGCGAGCCTGTTTTTTTAGTAATATTTATAGTCTTAACTCCTTTACCGCCCCTGTTTGTTATCCTGTAGTCTTCAATATCAGATCTTTTCCCGTATCCTTTTTCAGAAACGACAAGTATATTTTTCTCCTGGTTCTCAATTGTTATCATCCCTACCACATAATCACTATTTTCATCAGCAAGCCTAATGCCCCTGACACCTGACGCTGTTCTTCCCATAGGTCTTACTGACTCTTCCGGGAACCGGATGGCTCGTCCCGATCTGATAGCCAGCATTATATGATAATGACCGTTTGTAAGCCGCGCTTCCAGAAGTTCATCCCCTTCTCTTACGGTAATTGCATTAACTCCATTAATGCGTGGCCTTGAATAGGCTTCAAGGGATGTCTTTTTGATAATGCCTTTTGTTGTGCAGAGAACGATGAAGTTGTTATTAATATAATCAGCATCGTTAAGGTTCCTGACATTCATAAATGCTCTAACGTTGTCATCCCCTTCAATATTGATAAGATTTTGCATTGCTCTGCCCCTGGATGTTCTTGATCCTTCAGGTATGGCATACACTTTAAGCCAGTAGCATTTACCCTTCCTGGTGAATAAAAGCATAGTATTATGCATGGTTGCGATATAAAGGTACTCAATAAAATCCTCGTCACGGGTATTTCCACCCCTGGAACCTGTGCCTCCCCTGTTTTGACGGCGGAATTCGGTGAGCGGTGTTCTTTTAATATATCCCATGTGTGAAATGGTTATGACCATCTCATCATCTGCATAAAAATCTTCAGGATTGAATTCCTCAGCATTTGGAACAATCTCTGTGCGTCTATTATCGCCGTATTTATCCTTTATCTCAAGAAGTTCATCCTTGATTATCTTCATCTGGATGTCGACATTTGCAAGAACATTCCTTAGATAATCAATTAATTCCATCACTTCTTTATATTCAGCACGCAGCTTTTCCTGCTCAAGTCCGGTAAGCTGGCGGAGCCGCATATCCACTATTGCCCTTGATTGTATTTCTGACAGGCCGAATCTCTCCATGAGTTTTTCCCTGGCCATATCAGGTGTCTGTGATGCTTTAATGATGGCAATTACCTCGTCAATATTGTCACTTGCTATTATAAGACCCTCAAGGATATGTGCTCTCTTTTCTGCCTGGTCGAGTTCGTATCTTGTCCTTCTCAGGATCACATCATGCCTGTGACTGACAAAATAATGAATCAAGTCTTTGGTGCTAAGCATTCTGGGGCGTCCTTTTACCAGGGCAATGTTATTAACGCTGAAGGATGTCTGAAGTGATGAATACTTATAAAGATTATTAAGAACAACATTGGCGCTTGCATCTTTTTTAAGTATAATAACTATTCGCATCCCGTTGCGGTCTGATTCATCGTTGATATAGGAAATACCTTCAAGCTTCTTGTCATTGATCAGATCAGCTATCTTCCTGATCATCTCAGCTTTATTGACCAAATAGGGTATCTCGGTCACCACTATGCATTCTCTGCCGGAATGGGTATGTTCTATTTCAGTCCGTGCCCTGACAACGATACGGCCCCGTCCCGTCCCGCAGGCATCCCTTATTCCCTGCCCGCCGTAGATAATTCCGCCGGTTGGAAAATCCGGGCCCTTTACGTGTTCCAGGATTTCATCTGTAGTGATGTCATTATTATCAATATATGCTATAGTGGCATCAATTATTTCTGAAAGATTATGCGGAGGCATATTTGTGGCCATCCCTACTGCGATTCCGGATGCGCCGTTTACAAGCAGGTTAGGGATTCTTGTGGGGAGAACAGTCGGTTCCGTCAGCGAATCATCAAAATTATTCTGAAAATCAACTGTGTCCTTGTCTATGTCAGCCAGTGTTTCTTCGGCAATCTTCTTTAGCCTTGCCTCGGTATATCTCATTGCTGCAGGACTATCGCCGTCGACAGACCCAAAGTTACCCTGCCCGTCGACAAGCGGATATCTTAATGACCATTCCTGTGCCATTCTGACCATGGCTTCATATACTGAAGAATCTCCGTGAGGATGAAATTTACCAAGCACCTCCCCTACTATCCTGGCCGACTTCTTGTGAGCCCTGTTTGAAAGAACCCCCAGTTCTGACATACCGTACAGAACTCTCCTGTGAACAGGTTTCAGACCATCTCTTACATCAGGTAAAGCACGAGACACGATCACCGACATTGAATAATCAATATACGCTGATTTCATCTCCTCCTCGATGTTTACCTGTACTATTCTCTCTCTCTCTGACATAACAGATTAAATATTAAATATATAACTCCAAACGCCACTTCCTGGATTTGGAATTACGAAAATAGATAATATTTGGCTATTTTTGACCTTTATGAGCTGTGAATTTTTAACATTCTTTGTTCATAAATGGGCATGAAAATTGCCATATAGTTATAACGCATAATTTACCTTTGAAATTGGATATATGCGTACTTATGTCTGATTAAACTGACATTATGTCGTTTTTGAGGATTTTTAAAAGGAAAATAGAAACAATAAAATATGGATTCACAATTTTCACAAAGGGTAAAAGATATTCTCGGATATTCAAAAGAAGAGGCTATAAGGTTGGGTAACAGTCATATAAGTCCTGAACATCTTTTCCTTGGGATACTGAGGGATGGAGAAAGTGCAGCCATTGAGATACTGATCAACCAGGGTGTGGACCTGATGGTTCTTAAAGGATCTCTTGAGAAAAGTATCAGAGTAGAAAGCCCTGTTCCGGTAGCTGATCACGAAGTGATACCATTGCTTCGCAGTACCGAACGAATACTCAAGCTGGTTTACCTTGAAGCTAAATCGCTAAAAAGTAGTACAATAGATACGGAACATCTTCTGCTGGCCATTCTTAAGGATGAGAATGCACTGGTAACAAGATTTCTTTCCGAGATGGATGTAGACTACCAGTCTGTCAGGAGGATGGTTGAAGCTGATTCCCCATCTGCACAGGCAGATTATCCCAGAGATGAGGATGAAGAAGGCCAGAGCTTCGGGAGTCCGGGTAAAGGACAGCCATCATCATCATCTGCAAAAACCTCATCTGACACACCGGTCCTTGACAATTTTGGCATTGACCTGACAAAGGCTGCCGAAGAAGGACGCCTCGATCCTGTTGTTGGCAGGGAAAGAGAGATAGAAAGACTGGCACAGATATTATCCAGGAGGAAAAAGAACAATCCTGTACTGATAGGTGAACCCGGTGTGGGCAAATCTGCAATAGCTGAAGGGCTAGCCCTTCGTATCGCAAAAAAGAATGTTTCAAGGGTACTGTTCAACAAAAGGGTTGTTGCTCTCGACCTGGCATCAATTGTTGCCGGAACAAAATACAGGGGACAGTTTGAAGAGAGAATGAAAGCAATACTCAATGAACTGTCGAAAAACGATAATATCATTCTTTTCATCGATGAGATACACACGATCGTCGGAGCCGGCGGGGCAACGGGATCACTCGATGCTGCCAACATGCTGAAACCTGCCCTGGCCCGTGGCGAAATACAATGTATTGGTGCCACGACACTTGATGAATACAGGCAGCATATTGAGAAGGATGGAGCACTTGAAAGAAGATTTCAGAAGGTTATTGTTGAACCGACCTCCATCGAGGAAACAATTAATATCCTTCACAACATTAAGGAGAGATATGAAGAGCATCATAATGTCAATTATACTGATGATGCGATAGATGCCTGTGTAAAACTCACCAACAGGTATATTTCTGACCGTCATCTTCCTGACAAGGCAATTGATGCACTCGATGAAGCAGGTTCAAGGGTTCATATAACAAATATCGTGGTTCCTGAGAAGATACTTACCCTTGAACAACAACTTGAAGATACCAAGAAGGAAAAAATGGCAGCTGTAAAGAATCAGAATTTTGAAAAAGCTGCCAGTTTCAGGGATAGGGAAAAAGATCTTCTCGATGCTATCGAGGAAGAAAAAAAGAAGTGGGAAAAAGAACTGTCCGTTAATCGCGAAACAGTTGATGCTGAAAAGGTTGCGGAAGTTGTTGCAATGATGACAGGAGTGCCTGTCCAGAGAATAGCACAGACAGAAGGAAACAAATTATTGAAAATGGGTCATGCCCTGAGAGGAAGTGTTATTGGTCAGGATCAGGCAATAGCGAAAATTGTAAAATCCATCCAGAGAAACAGGGCAGGACTGAAAGATCCAAACAAACCAATAGGGACATTCATCTTCCTTGGTCCTACCGGTGTGGGTAAAACACAGCTGGCAAAGGTGCTCGCAAGGTTCCTGTTCGATACTACAGATAACCTTGTCAGGATTGATATGAGTGAATATATGGAGAAATTCTCGGTATCAAGACTTGTCGGTGCGCCTCCGGGATATGTAGGTTATGAGGAAGGCGGTCAACTTACTGAGAAGGTACGCAGGAAACCTTATTGCGTGGTCCTTCTTGATGAGATAGAAAAGGCTCACCCTGATGTCTTTCATATACTTCTGCAGGTTCTGGATGAAGGACAGCTAACAGACAGCCTGGGAAGACGAATCGACTTCAGGAATACAATTGTTATCCTGACTTCCAATATCGGAACAAGGCAACTTTCAGAATTTGGCCATGGTGTGGGTTTTAGCACATCGGCAAAGCAGGCAACAAGAGAAGAACAGACAAAGAGTATCCTTCAAAAAGCCCTGCAGAAGACGTTTGCACCTGAATTCCTTAACAGGATAGATGATGTTATTATGTTCAATTCGCTGTCGAAAGAGGACATTGAAGAGATCATTGACCTTGAGCTTAAAGGATTTTATGAAAGAGTAAAATCCCTGGGTTATCATGTCAAAATATCAACTGCAGCCAAGGATTTTATTGCAGATAAAGGATATGATGCCAATTTCGGGGCCAGGCCTTTAAAACGGGCAATACAGAAATATCTTGAAGACCCGATGGCTGAGGTATTGATAAAATCGAACCTTCAGGAGGGCGATACCATTCAGGTCGGCTTTAGTGCTGAAAAATCCGAGATCAAGATCAGGATACAGAAGAAAAAACCTGAGCTACCTGAGAAATCAGATAAACATCCTGAATCGTTCAATTAGTTAATGTCACTTACTAAGAGGCTGTGCCGGGAATTTATGGTACAGCCTCTGCGGCTGAGGCTTTTAGGCTTCTGAAACACCCTCATGGGGGTGGCTGTCAGGAATTCCGTATAAATCGAATTCTGTCGATTCGGTTATCCGGATATTATAGAAATTACCGGGGCGAAGCCTATACATGGAAGGTATGAGTACCTCCTGGTCGACCTCGGGACTGTCATATTCCGTTCTTCCAATGCTGTACTCTCCTTCCCTCCTGTCGATAATTGTTTTCATCACCCTGCCAATAAACTTGCTGTTCAACTCTTCGGAAATATCCTGTTGAATAGCCATTAGTTCAGAGACTCTGTCATGTTTTACAGTCTCGGGGATGTCGTCACGGTAATGTTTATACGCATAAGTGTCCTCTTCGTGGGAATATGCAAAAACGCCGAGCCTGTCGAATCTGAAGTCCGATATAAAATCTTTAAGGTACCTGAAGTCATCCTCTGTCTCTCCCGGGTAACCGGTTATTATCGTGGTTCTGATGGCGGCATCGGGAAGAGCGGCCCTGATAGTCTCAAGTAGTCTGATGGTTTCCTTCCTGTTATGCGATCTTTTCATGGATCCAAGCATATTGTCTGTAATATGCTGTATGGGTATATCAATATACCTGCATATCTGAGGATTATCCCTGATCAGGTAAAGAATATCTGCCGGAAAACCTGCCGGATAAAGGTAATGTAAGCGTATCCAGTCGAAGTTAACTCTTTCAATAATTTCCCTGACCAGCTCTGTAAGTGCCTGTTTCCTGTACAGGTCCCGTCCATACCAGGTAAGATCCTGTGCAATAAGAATAAGTTCCTTTACACCTGATGAGTACAGTTTCCCTGCTTCTTCTGTAAGTTCAACAATGGGACGGGAAACATGTTTTCCCCTAATGGCCGGTATGGCGCAGAAGGAACACTTCCTGTTACATCCTTCCGATATCTTAAGGTAGGCATAATGTCCGGGGCCGGTAAGAGTTCTTTCAGTCAGTAGGTCTTTTCTCATACCCGTTTTCAGTTCCTTAAGAATATCTGTCATACTGTTTACACCGAAATACCTTGTAACCTCAGGTATTTCACTCTTCAGGTCATCCATGTAACGCTCAGATAAACAACCCATGACATAGAGATTCTCTATGTTTCCAGATTCCCTTTCCCTGGCAAATTGCAGTATGGTGTCCACACTTTCTTCCCTTGCATCGTTAATAAAACCACATGTATTAATGATAACTGTCCCGGCAGTATTGTCAGACTGGTCAAAGACCACGGAATACCCACCTGCATCAAGCTGCCTGATCAGTTTTTCAGAATCGACAACATTCTTGGAGCAACCAAGTGTTATAATATTGATTTTCTTTGGATTCATATTTAATAAAGGAAGCAAACCGTGATGTGCATTTTTAACAGGTTAACCGGTTACCTGGAACTGAAAAGTGAGTCGACAAACTCAACCCTGTTGAAGACAAGCAGATCATCAAGCTTCTCTCCCACGCCTATGTATTTAACAGGGATCTTGAACTGGTCGGAAATGCCTATTACCACGCCGCCTTTGGCTGTACCGTCAAGCTTGGTAACAGCCATGGCTGTGACATTCGTTGCAGCTGTGAATTGTTTTGCCTGTTCAAATGCATTTTGTCCTGTCGAGCCATCAAGAACCAGTAGCACCTCATGCGGAGCTTCGGGAATCACTTTTTCCATTACCCGCTTTATTTTAGAGAGTTCCGACATAAGATTGATCTTGTTATGCAGTCTTCCGGCCGTATCTATTATTACCACATCCGTGTCTGATGCCATTGCTGACTTAAGTGTGTCGAATGCTACGGAAGCCGGATCTGAGCCCATCTGCTGCTTTATTACGTCAACCCCTACCCTGTCGGCCCATATCTGAAGCTGGTCAATAGCGGCGGCCCGGAAAGTATCGGCAGCACCAATGAGTACCTTTTTACCGGCTGCTTTAAACTGGTGGGCAAGCTTGGCTATGGTTGTGGTTTTACCTGCACCATTAACACCCACTACCATAATAACATATGGTTTATTATTAAGATGTGCAGCAAAATCCGATTCAGAATCATTGTTGTTCTTTTCCAGCAAAGCAACAATCTCTTCTTTAAGTATTTCGTTTAATTCGCTAGTATTAAGATATTTATCTTTAGCTACCCTGTTTTCTATTCGCTCTATTATGTTAAGAGTGGTGGCCACTCCCACATCGGATGAGACAAGCACTTCTTCCAGGTTGTCAAGCACTTCATCATCAACCTTTGATTTACCAACAACAGCCCGCGATAGTTTGTGAAAGACACTCTCTTTGGTCTTCTCAAGGCCTTTATTCAGGCTCTCTTTCTTTTCTTTTCCGAGGAATCCCAGTAAAGCCATCAGATAATCTTTATAATAAAAGGCAAATATAAAAAAGCTCCCTTCCGGTAAGAAGAAAGCTTTGAATATCTTATTAATAATACGTAGCGTTACTTCTTTGCAAAGAAGTCTTTGATATGATCATTATGCACGATTTCTTCTTTAAACATATAAGCACCGGTTTTGTCTGACTTCGTCATTTTAATGCATTTTGTAAATGTCTTACCGGTTCCTGACTTAAGGGTTGCAACAACTTTCTTTGCCATGGTTCTACAATTTACTTAATTTCTCTGTGAATAGTATGTTTCTTAAGAATAGGATTATATTTCTTTCTTTCAAGACGGTCAGGTGTGTTTTTCCTGTTTTTTGTGGTAATATATCTTGATGTTCCCGGTAATCCGCTTTCTTTATGTTCTGTACATTCCAGTATTACCTGGATCCTGTTACCTTTAGCTTTTTTTGCCATCGTCTGTACTGATTTAGTAGTTCAAAATGTATCCCTTTTCCTTAGCTTCCTTCAGGACTTTTGTAAGCCCTTTCTTGTTGATAAGCCGGATTCCGGCTGCAGATATTTTCAATGATATCC
The DNA here is from genome assembly GCA_964472085.1 of uncultured Rikenellaceae bacterium. Taxonomy (GTDB): domain Bacteria; phylum Bacteroidota; class Bacteroidia; order Bacteroidales; family VadinHA17; genus LD21. The sequence continues at coordinate 9,715 of CAYYIW010000062.1, forward strand.
ATCTGTCTTCTTCCTGAAGGTAGTATTTCTTTTCAAAAAGATTTGGATAAAATTTCCTTTTTGTCCTTCTCTTGGAATGCGAAACATTGTTTCCGACCATCGCCTTTTTCCCTGTAACCTGACAAATCTTTGACATTGATTCCTTTTTTATACTAATACTAACGTTTGTCCTTTAAAAACGAAGCGCAAAATACGTGATTTTTATCTGATTAACCAAATAAATAAAGGACTTTTTTTTATCACAAAGTATTGTCGCATTTATGTATTATGCTAATTGTCTAATTATAATTAGATTATCTCCCGGGCAGTAAGTTATCCGTCAGTATCTGATTACGCCATTAAGCAGCAAGCATTGAGCTTTTGAATAAGTTATACCGAATTGAGTATTTCCCTGCGCAAAAGGTCAAGTGAAGCAAATGCAGACCTGGTTATATTATTGAGCCTGTCGTTGCCAAAAAACAGCTTTACAGCTACTGTGTGTTTTTCCGACGCAACAGCTATCCAGACTGTACCGACAGGCTTTTCGTCCGTACCTCCGTCAGGACCGGCAATTCCGGAGGTTGCCACGCTAAAATCTGTATTGAAAATTTGCCTTGATGTTTCAGCCATTGCCTTTACAACTTCCTCACTTACGGCTCCTTTTTCTTCTATTAGTCGGGCCGGTACAGACAGTAAGTCCATTTTTGCAGAATTGGCGTAGGCAACCAATGATCCTTTATAATAAGCAGAGCTGCCCGGAACACTGGTAATCATATGGGCTATCTTACCTCCCGTACAGCTTTCGGCTGAACAAACTGTCCTCTTGCTTTCATTTAGTAATCTTCCAATAACCTTCTCAAGTGGTTCCTCATCTTCTGAATAAATATACTGCGGAATTATACTATACAGCTTTTTTGTTGTGTCTTCCAGCAGCTTTTCAAGACTGATGCGTTCTTTTCCTGTCGCTGTAAGTCTTAATTTGATAACACCTGAAGAAGGCAGGTATGCCAGCCTTATCTCCGGCGGCAATTCTGCTTCGAAATCTGTAAGCATCTCTGCAAGCCTGGCTTCAAATGTTCCGTAAGTCATTATATTCTTGTGGATAATGATCTGTGACCTAAAGCGTTTATTGAGTTCAGGAATAACATGTTCGGACATTATATATTTCATCTCGTAAGGGACTCCCGGCATTGAAATGAAAATAGTACCTTCCTTCTCAAACCACAATCCGGGTGCTGTACCTCTCCCGTTGGATAATATCCTGCATGCTTCAGGCACCTCTGCCTGTCTGCGGTTCCTTTCATTCATCGTGAAGTGCCTTTTCCTGAGCATTTCAGTGATCATATTTAATACCTGGTTATTGATAACAAGCCTTGTATTGAAGAACTCGCAAAGTGCCGGTTTTGTTATATCATCACTTGTAGGGCCCAGTCCGCCGGTTATTGCAACCACATCTGTTTTTCCGGTTACTTCACCAAGTGTGTTTAAAATATCCTCCCTTTTATCATGAATGGATAATATCCGGTGGACATCAAAACCTGCCCTGCTTAATTCCGAACCTATCCATGCAGAATTAGTATCCACTGTCTGCCCTATCAACAGTTCATCACCTATGGTAATTATGGTTGCTTTCATTTATTTCTTGTTTATTAAGAGATACAAAAATATATTTTGTATGTTCAACAGGCAATATAATTTATAGAAATGAATAAAGAAGAACAGACAGATGCTGCCATCAGGTTTGTAAAAACAGGATTGTCATCATACGACAGCGGTCATGACTGGTGGCATATTGAAAGGGTAAGAAACCTGGCCCGGTTTATTAACTCAAAAGAGAATATGGCAGATCCTTTCCTGCTTGATATGACTGCCATTCTTCATGACGCAGCTGATTCAAAATTCAATAAGCACAACGAACCTGACAGGTATGATAATATCGGGGATTTCCTGTCGGATTACGATATGGAAGATATAAGAGATGAGATAATTGAAATAATAATAAATGTATCCTTCAGCAGCAGGCATCGTTCAACAGGTATCACTCACCCGGTGCTATCTGTACTCCAGGATGCAGACAAGCTGGATGCCATTGGGGCTATTGGTATTGCACGAGCTTTCAATTACGGTGGTTTCCGGAATAATCCTATTTATATCCCGGGTGAAATAAACGGGGGCCGGGGACTATCAACCATAGGGCATTTTTATGATAAGCTTTTAAAACTTAAGGATATGATGAATACCAAAACAGGATATGCAATAGCAGAAGAGCGTCACCAGATCCTGCTTGAATTCCTTGACCGCTTTTACTCCGAATGGAAATTCGGGATTGAATGAGACGCCATCTCTCAGCAATATATTTCTTTAAGGTCGTTTATTCGTGATGCTATTGGTACCCTGTTAACACATTTGGAGCTACAGGTATTACATCCTTTACATACCTCCAGGCTCCTTTCATCTGATATTCCGTCGAGAGTCTGCCGGGCCATCAGTGGATTACCATATACCAGAGCGTACATATGAGTTCTCATAAGTGATGGTATGTCCACTTTATCCGGACAAGAACCGGCACATTGTCCGCAATGCCTGCAAACTGACTGAATGGCAAGTTTTACACCATTGTCTTCCAGGAATTTCTCCTCATCATTATTAAACTCAATGTCATAGGCAACTACCATATCTTCATCCAGCTGGTCGAAGGTTGTAAATCCCGGAATAGCAGTAGTTATATGTTCATTTTTAAGCGCCCATTTTAACAGGGCAGTGTTCATCATGTTTTCCTTATAGAATTTCTGGACATTGGCTGGCAAATCATTTTTGTACCATTGCTGCTGGCATTGTGTTTTCATTGCTACGAGTCCAATGCCTGCATCAAAGGCAAGCTTAATCGTATCAAATACCCTCTTGTCCTGGAACATGGAATAGTTGAAAGAGAGAAGTATGACATCATAGAAATTATCCTTAACAGCTTGTTCTACAATAGGAACCCAGTCGACATGGGTGGAGAAGCCGGCAAATCTTATTTGTTTCCTGTCTTTCAGGTCGCTGAAGGCTTCAACGATATATGGATCTGTTATATTCTCAACTTTCTGGGTATCGTGAAAATAGAGGATATCAACATACTCCATCTGCAGGCGGCTGAGACTTTCATCAAACCTTTTCAGGAACAGGGCTTTTCTCTCTTTACCGTTTGAAAGAGGGGGGCCGAATAATCCTATTTTAGTCGACACGGTGACATCCTTCCTGTCAACCTTGAGGTCTTTCAGTACCGCTCCAACCATTTTCTCATTGTTCCCGTTCTGGTAATACCAGGCAGTGTCGAAATGTCTTATTCCCTTATCCCACGCTGCTTTAAGAAGAGCAGGATTATTGGCGTTCATCACTCCCATCGAAACAACGGGTAATTTTATCCCTGTTTTGCCCAGTGTACGGTATATCATCTTTTTGTCATCGGCAGATGCGGCATCATTACCGGTTCCGGCGAAAGCACTGGCGGATGTTAAACCGGCAATATTCAATAAAGCGATTTGTTTGGCTGTATTGCCAAGAAATTTTCTTCTGTTCACGGCAGATAATTTTTTTGTTTGTAATTCATTCTTTTCATGTGGGATTCACAGTCAGGATGTAAATTTAACAGAATCTCTGAATTTACATCAAAAATAATACAATCAAAGAAGTCTACCCAAATTCAATTCATTTTATTTAGTTGTTATTATTATCCGGATTAAATCCGACTGCCGGAGTTTCCCAGGTTTTTTCATCACTTGTTATACCTCTCGCATAATTAAGTATTTCCAGTCGCTTAGGAACTACTCTGATCAGAATATAATTATCTCTTTGTTCATCGTAGAAATTCTTCCATTCCTCTTTCCATAATTCAGCCTTTTTAGCCGAATCATCGATAATAAAAGCTGCACCAATTAAGGATACATAACCTACGCCTTTGTTCTGAGTATAGAATAGTGTTACGTTCGGGTTATTTTGTATTTCCCTTATTTTCCGGCTGTTCCTGTTTGTCCCAAGATAAACGACCATATTTTCATTTGGATCAAAAGGATCCATCGTTCTCACATGCGGACTGCCGCTGCTGTCGATTGTTACCAATGCGCAGAAACGTGCAGTATGCATATAGTCTCGTGCAGCAGCAAGGAGAGAGTCGCGCTGTATTGTAGCCGGTGTTTCCTGGGCAATAATGCGGTTTGAAGTAACTATACTCACCGCAAATAGCAATAGAAGCAGGAAAGGATTTTTAATTTTCAGTTTGTAATTCATGATTATCTAATTTGAAATTTCATTTTTACTTCACGTAAAATTACAGTTTTTCGTAAATTAGTAGATCATAACCATTTACAAAATGAAACCTATCTCTAGAAGAAAATTCATTCAAAACTCCGCCATGGTTGGCGGAGCTTTAGTTTTCCTTCCCGCCATTAATACATGTAAATCATCCGGTGGAGAACTTACCGGGAATTACTTCCTTAATGAGTTTGGGATCGATGAATCTATTTGCCGGAAACTTCTGGCAGAAGCTCTGTCAAAGGGTGGTGACTTTGCTGATCTCTTTTTTGAGTATACGTTATCTAACTACCTGGGTCTTGAAGATGGTAAGGTAAACCGTTCCTACGGAAATATATCCCTTGGTGTCGGAATACGCACTGTTAAAGGCGACCAGATAGGTTACGGCTTTACACAGGACCTCACGGATGAATCCATGATATCGGCAGCAGCAACAGCTGCAACAATATCAGATATGGGTCCTGCTGCTATCGGTTCTTCATTCGCAAAACTTGCAAAAGGAGACTACTACCCTGTTGACCCAGCTTTTAATGGTATCCCGGGAGAATCTAAATTGCCTCTTCTGCAAAGCTTAAACGAAAAGTGTTTTGCGCAATCAAATGAGATTGTAAAAGTAAATGCTGCATTTTCAAGTGATATAAAACGTACCCTGATAGTAACCAGTGATGGTGTTGTGGCAGAAGATCTTATCCCGTCAGGTTTTTTATATGCGGCTGTTGTTGCTGAACGGAATGGAAAGCGGGAACAGGCAGGCTGGAACCTGGGAGGAAGACGTGATTTTTCATTTTATACAGATGAAGTTGTTGATGAGATTGTTACAAAATCAGTAAACAATGCACTTAAATTATTTGATGCCAAACAACCTCCTGCAGGAGAGATGCCTGTTGTTCTTGGTCCGGGTATAACAGGAATATTACTTCACGAGGCTATCGGACATGGAATGGAAGCTGATTTTAACCGTAAGAAGACTTCAACATACAGTACAATGCTTGGCAAGAAGGTTGCAGAACCGTTTGTTAATATTATTGATGATGGCACAAACAGGAATCTGGCCGGAAGTATCAATGTGGATGATGAAGGGACCCCAGGACAGAAAACTGTTCTTGTGGAGAATGGAATACTTACAGGTTATCTCCATGATAAGATTTCAGCAAAGGTCTATGGAGTTGAACCAACTGGCAACGGCCGCAGGCAGGATTTCATGAACTACCCGATACCCAGGATGCGTAATACTTATATGACAGCCGGAGATGCCACCCCCGAAGACATTATTAAAGAAGCCGGTAACGGCATCTATGTCGAGGATGTGAGTAATGGCCAGGTGAAGATCGGTGAGGGAGATTTTGCGTTTTACGTTTCACAGGGAAGAATGATTGAAAACGGCAAGCTTACTACTCCCATAAAAGACGTAAATATAATGGGCAACGGCCCGAAGATGCTGACAAATATTATCATGGTTGCCAATGATCTGGAATTTTACTATGGCGGAGCCGGTCAGTGTGGAAAGAACGGTCAGGGTGTTCCTGTGTCATTCGGTATGCCTACATGCCTGGTTAAATCACTAACCGTTGGTGGAACCCAGCAGAAAGGAGGACGATCATGAAAACAAAGGAATTAAATCTGCAGGATCTTGCCAACTGGGTAATTGATCAAACCATAAAAGCCGGAGCAGATGACTGTAAGGTCAGTCTTTCTAAAAGACGCATGGTTGATATCAACTACAGGGAACATAAACCTGAAGTAATTAAGGAGGCTACAACCAGGAATCTTTATCTCGAGGTGTTTGTCAATAACCGCTATGCCGGTCATTCAACACCTGACTATCGTCAGTCAACGCTTGGAGAATTCATTAAAGAGGTAATAGCAGGTGCAAAGATCATGGAAGAGGATCCTTACCGTACACTTCCTGATCCGAAGTACTATGAGGGCCGGTCGCAGGTTGACATCCAGGTAAGTGATCCTGAGTATGATCAGCTAACGCCTGATGAAAGACACCAAATGGTCAAAACCGTCGAGGATTCATGTCTTGAAGAAGGAGGTGACAAGGTTATCTCTGTTGAAGCAGGCGGCCATGATGAGATCTACGAGGAATTTGTAAAATCAAGTAACGGATTTGAAGGTTCAGCAAAAAATACCGCTTTCCAGATAGGAGCTTCAATGACTGCACAGGATGAGGGTGATCGTCGGCCTCAGGGCTACAATTATGTGGTAACAAGGTATAAGAATGATCTTCCCTCATTGGAAGAACTGGGGAAAAAAGCTGCAGAAAGGACTCTCGGCCTTTTTGGGGGCAAAAAGATAGCAACAACAAAGATTCCTGTTATACTGGAAAACAGAGGCGCAGCGAGGGTTTTAAGTGGCCTGCTGAATCCGCTTTTTGCCGGCAGTATACAACAGAAAAGATCATTTCTTGCTGATATGAAAGGGAAAGCTGTAGGCAGTAAGCTGATGACCCTTACTGATGATCCCTTTTTGCCACGCGGATTAGGATCAATGTTATATGACGGAGATGGCTTTCCTGCAAGAAAACGGGATATTTTCAGGGAAGGAGTTGTAAATGAGTTTCTTGTTGACTGGTACTACAGTCGCAAACTGGGCTGGGAACCTACATCCGGGTCAATATCCAATATAATCATTCCACCAGGGACAAGAGGCGTTGATGAAATAATAAAAGACCTTGGAAATTGTATCCTTATTACTGACTATATTGGTGGTAACTCTAATTCAACTACAGGAGACTTTTCAGTGGGTATTATAGGAAAGCTCTATGAGAATGGTGAGTTTGTTCAGAATGTGGCAGAAATGAACATTGCTGACAATCACCTGAAATTCTGGAATAAGCTTGCGGAGGCAGCCAATGATCCATGGATCTATAGCCAGGCAATTTTTCCAAGTCTTGTGATAGATGATGTTGTTGTTGCGGGAATATAATCGGGACGGGTTTAATGATAAAGAGATGACATGGTTTCCGTGATCATAATGGTTAATGAGGCGGGGCGTTTTGTTGGTATTCTTATTAATGATTGACATGTGATTCAAAACGTCCCGCTTTTGGTATTTTATATTTGCAGTATATATCAAGCAACGAAGTGGCTGAATATGAATAACCATTGGCGAAGCCGGAGGTATAGCTAACTTAATGGTTTAAAGCCGATAATGAAATTGGAAAAAATTCGCAGTTGGAAAAACCTGATTTATAAAAAATTATAGTTAATGATTAGACAAACCGAATTAAAACTAAACGGTTATTCACGTGGATTTCATTTGATAACACACGTAATTGAACAAAAACTTCCCGATTTACCTGAAGACGGATTGGTTCATTTACTATTAAAACACACATCAGCAGGATTAACATTAAATGAAAATGCAGACCTGTCAGTACGTGATGATTTTGAAAGTTTCATTAATAAACTCATTCCAGAAGACCATCCAGTGTACACCCACGTATTTGAAGGCAGTGACGACATTCCTGCACACATAAAAAGTTCATTATTTGGGACAGAACTGACCATCCCCATTACAAATCACCATCTGAATTTGGGTACCTGGCAAGGGATATATTTGTGTGAGTTCAGGAATCACGGTGGAAGCAGAAGAATCCTGGCTACTATCGTAAGTTAGGTAAATTCGATGTTGGAGGAATAATGGGTCGCATAAATGTCTACCAGTACTGAAGTTGTGGTGCAATATTTATTGCAAATAAAAACAGAGACATAAGCATCTTGTTAGTTAAGTCTCTGTTTATCAATGAGCGGGAAACGGGGGTCGAACCCGCGACCCTCAGCTTGGGAAGCTGATGCTCTACCACTGAGCTACTCCCGCTTTATAAATTTACATCACAAAAATAATGAATTTCCTGCTTCGAATCCAATACTCTTGCAATCAAAAATAATGAGCCTCCCATGGGACTCGAACCCACGACCTGCTCATTACGAATGAGCTGCTCTACCGACTGAGCTAAGGAGGCAAAATTTCCGGCAAATATAATAATAATAGTGGTTTCAGGTATTAGGTGTCAGGCATCAGGATTTAATAAATTTGAAAATTAGTTTTATATTGTAAATAGTTAAGGCAGGTGGAATTGTCTTATGTTTCATTTTTCTATTATTAATTAAAATCGCTGCACAATGGGAAACTTTAAAAAACTAAATGTTTGGCTTAAGGCTAAAAATCTAGCTGTAAATATCTGTAAAATAACTGATTCAGCTTTATTTAATAAAGATTTTAGCTTGAAAGATCAGATGCGAAGATCTGCAGTGTCCATCCCTTCCAATATTGCTTAGGGTGATGCCCTGGATACTAATAAACAAAGCGTAAGATATTTCCATATAGCAAGAGGATCAACAGCCGAATTAAGAACACAATTAATTATTTCTATGGAAGTAGGATATATAAATCCTGACATATTTAAAGAACTGGAACTTGAGTGTGATGAAATAGGTGCAATGATAACAAGCCTTATTAAACATAGACTGAATAAAACTTCAAATCACTAACTTCCACCTGACACCTG
>CAYYIW010000063.1:0-16960 GCA_964472085.1 uncultured Rikenellaceae bacterium
CCACAAATGGCAATGGGGGCATTACCAAAAGAAACTTTTGTAAAAGCATTCAAAGATGTTCTTGGTGTAGAAAAATAATCTGTTCGTCAAAAACAGAATATTTTTTAAACATTTAAGAAAAAAAATGAAACAAAATTATAACCTGAATCGTTTAATAATCAGAAGATGTAACAATAGTTACAATGGTTTTTTTCATAGATTTAGGTTTAGGGTAGTAAAGTAAATCAGGGTTTCGACCCTGATTTATTTTTAAGACAGGTCGTTAAAAATACTGTTTATCTCTTCTTCTGTAGATTTCAGCTTTTTCTGGCATTGCCTGATCAACTCGGAAGCGAGTTTTACCTGCTCAGATAGTTTATCGACATCAAGTTCTCCGCTTTCAATGTTGTGGAGGATTTCTTCAATTTTGATCACTGCTTCATTGAATGAAAATTCTTTCTTTGCCATTTTACCGGGTTTTATACTTGTTTACTTCTTCTTTTATTTTCTCTTACGCAATAGTTGTGATACCCTGCTTTTTATACCTCCATCAGAAAAAAGTGTATCGATTATGTCATTTTCTTTCAATTCCTTACCCATGCGCAGGATTTTACCGTTAACAGAGGTAATTGTATAACCTCTAGATAGTACTTTTTCAGGACTCAGTATATTAAGGGTGTTTGTAAGTGTCTTTAACCTGTCATGCTTGTGTTTTATATCCTGATCAGTCAGTCTCTTCAGGTTCTGTTCTGTTCTAACAGTATAGGACAACCTGTTCGTGAGCAAGGATCCTGCTGTCATTTTAAGCTTTGAGCTCAGGTCAGCCTGTTCCAAACCTGCCAGGTAGATATATTTTTTCCCCTTATTCATCAGATCCATTATCATACCTGATAGTTCTTCTCTAATTCCGGATATCATTATACGAGATAACGGCATCAACTTCATTCCGGCTGATTCAATCCTGTTCCTGTTTTTCTCAAGGATAACGCGTGCCAGGTTTTTAATATCAGCACTCATTTCATTTAAACGGGCTTCTGTCTGGGATACGCATTCTATTATGTAGTCGGCTACTGCAGTTGGTGTCTTAAGTGAAAGATGTGCGACCATATCGGTTACCGAGAGATCTTTCTCGTGGCCTATCCCTGTGATTACCGGTAATGGAAATTGAGTTATATGATAGGCAATATTGTAGTTGTCAAACCAGCTCAGGTCGGTCTGAGATCCTCCTCCTCTTATAATTACAACCAGGTCAAATAATGATGTTTTTTCTGCGATCCTGTCAAGTGCATTTATAATACTCTTTTCAGTTTCCTGCCCCTGCATTGCACTCTCGAAAAGGGCAGTATAAAAGACATACCCGTAAACGTTATTTCTGATATGGTTAATAAAATCCGTGTATCCTGCTGCATTACGTGAGGATACAACCGCTATCCTCCGGGGAAAAAGGGGGAAGTCAAGTTCCCTGTTCATTGTGAAAACTCCGTCTTCCTGCAACTGGTTAATTATTGCCTGCCTTTTCAGGGCCATATCGCCTACGGTGAATGCCGGATCTATATCATTTATGACAAGGCTAAGACCATAAATCTCATGGTATTCTACCTTTACCTTAATAAGCACCTGCAGTCCTGTTCTCAGCTGCTGACCGGCAGCGTTTTCAAAAAATGACTTTAACAACCTGTAACGGCTGCTCCAGATTATTGCCCGCGCCCTTGATCTGATGTTCTTTTCATCGGGTTGTTTTTCAATTAGTTCAAGGTAGCAATGTCCGGCATAATTTTCGGTCATCTCAGATATTTCTGCAGTAATCCAGTGCATCTCAGGGAAAGCCATATATAATGAATCCCTTATTATAAGCTGCAATTCTGTAAGTGTCAACCTGCCTGCCATTGTTAGTTCCTGATCTTAATTACTTTGTTTATAAAAACTCCGGTGGACAAGGTAACCCTTACAAGATAAATGCCCTGTTCCTTATTCTGCAGAGCATTCAGGTGAAACACCCGGCCTGCATAATCTGAAAAATCCTTCCTGAAAATAATTTTCCCCGACATAGAGATGATCTCCACTTTAAAAGCGGATGGTACATTTCGAAAAATAATTCTAATATCGCCAGGTGTTGGATTAGGAGCTATAATAATATTCTCATCCGGTTCAATAGCATATTTATCCTGTAGAAATGATAATGCCCTGATCATATCCGGTATCCCAAATCCATAAAGTGAATCAGGGTTCTCTGACCTGTCGGCTGTTGACCTGAGAGCCCTTATTATATCCACTGCTTTTGCTTCAGGGGCTGCCTGCATAAGGCATGCCGACATGCCACTCAGAACGGGACATGAAAAAGATGTACCACTGGATTGTGTAACAGTTGAAGGTGACATCTGCAACGGGACACTGACCCCCAGGGCAACATTATCAGGTTTGATCCGCCCGTCAGATGTTGGGCCCGCTGAGGAAAAGGCGGATATGATCCCGTTACTGTCAACAGCCCCGGCTGTTAATACGCTGTCTCCATCCGAGGGAAAAATAATATATCTCCATGTTTTATTACGTTCATTACCAGCACTATTGACAACCAGTATTCCTTTGGAAGCTGCGATCTCTGCGGCCCTGGTTATGAATGCTGTCCTCCCGTCAAGATCGGATATCTTGTAGTTCATCGAAGGATCGTCGAACGTAAAATAGCCAAGTGAGGATGAAATTATATCTGCCCCGATACTATCTGCAAATTCAGCCCCGGCTACCCAGTAATCTTCCTCACACGGGAATTCTGTTGCCACATCTTCTGTTTTGAGGAGTAAATAATCCGCAGCAGGCGCAGATCCTTCAATTGTACCCGGGATATCACCGGCAAGGATTGACAGAACAGCTGTTCCATGAGCACTGGCATTGTAAACATCCGGGTTACTATTGACAAAGTCATATGTCAGTATTATCCTGCCTTCCGACCGGAGATTGTCAAGTGATGAAGCTTTGTCGGCATATGTAAATCCTCCGTCGAGAACAGCAATAAGAATATTATTACCGTAATATCCTGAATTGTGAAGTAGGGAGCCGTTTACCATAGCTATTGGGAGATCATATGAAAATGATCCGGATCCGGATGTAATTATATCTGTTTTCTTTCGTTGTGTGCTTTTAAAGCCCGGCGATTTAACCAGCCTGACATAACTTACAAAAGGAAGGTCGCTCAACATTGCCTGATCGGCCGGTGCTGTGCTTTTGAAAAGGGCAGAGTTCATCCATTTTGAGGTACAGTGCAGCTTTAACCCCAATGATGTTATCTGATCAAGATAATTTTTAAAAACCGGAAGATCATGAAAGTCCGGTACTGTTATTCCGGTTTTTTTGCGTTTTTCAACAGCCCGGGAAGATAAAAGCTCTCCGGGGGAGAAATCATTTGCGTTATAATCACCTTTGTCCCTGAAACTGATCCTGTAGTAATAATTATAAACAGCATCCTGCCCGCGAAGATATGTTGTCGCAGAAAACAGTAAAAGGAGAGTTAAACTGAAAAACCTTCCTCCGGCATATCTGTCAGAGAGAGCCATTATTTAATATTTCCTGTTTTTTCCGGGTCGGCTATTTTCCCTTTGTTATTTTCCAGGGAATCGAGATATTTTTCATCATCAAGTTCCATCCGGTTGTTGTTCGGGACGCCGTTAACATAGTTGACTTCATACTTAACTGATCCGTCCTTTTTATAAATAATCCATTTTCCTTCTCGAAGATCATTTTTGTACTGACCTGAAACTGACGGAGTACCATCTTCGTACCATGCCTGGAAGTTCCCTGTTGCCATTCCCTCTATATAATGTGAGATCTGGCTTACCTGACCGTCGGGGTAATACTGTGTCCATTCACCATTCATACGGCCATTAGTATAATTTACTTTCGATGCCAGGGTGCTGTCAGGATAGAACTGTTCTGAGAGGCCATTACGTAAGTTGTTATCATAATTTTCTTCACAGATCAGGTATCCGTCTATCACAGAATAGAACTTCCACATGCCTTCTTTCTTCTGGTTGATGTATTTCCCTTTTGATGATACTTTACCATCCGGGTAATACATGGTTGCATCGGCTTTCCTGCCATCATCACTGAATATCAGAACAGACTTAAGATTTCCTTTTTCGTCGTATCTTTTAAATTCACCAACAGGATGGTTATCCTTAAATATTCCATCATACATTATTTTACCATCGGGGTATTTTTTGATCCAGTGACCTGTCTTTTTGCCCGACTGGTCAGTTATATTTATCAGGGTATCAGCCTGTGAAAATGCATTAGCTGAAAGACATGCAAGAACAGCAAGAATTAAAATTTTAAATTTCATATTCAGGTAACGCAAAATTTTTTATAAAAGTACAAAAAAAGAGGTTGAAAAGCTTCAACCTCTTATATCGTGTCAATTTGGACCGCTTATTTTACTTCCTCGAAATCAACATCAGTTACTTCTTCGTTACCACCTTTATTATTATCACCTCCCTGCTGGTCGGGGCCAGGTTGTGAAGCATCCTGTTCGGCGCCCTGGGAATTCTTGTACATCTCTTCAGATGCTACCTGCCATACTGAGTTAAGTTCGGCAAGAGCCTTGTCAATAGCATCCAGATCCTGTGCTTTATGAGCTTCCTTAAGTTTGTTGAGAGCTTCTTCAATAGCAGGTTTTTTATCTGCAGGAAGTTTATCACCGAACTCTTTCAGCTGTTTTTCAGTTGTAAAGATCATACTATCTGCAGCATTTATCTTTTCAACTCTTTCTTTTGCTTGTTTGTCGGCTTCTTCATTAGCTTTGGCCTCGTCTCTCATCCTCTTTATCTCGTCATCGGAGAGGCCTGATGATGCTTCAATCCTGATTCTCTGTTCTTTACCTGTTCCCCTGTCCTTAGCTGCCACATGCAGTATACCGTTGGCATCTATATCGAAAGTTACCTCAATCTGCGGCACTCCCCTTGGGGCTGGCGGAATACCATCAAGATGGAATCGTCCGATGGTCTTGTTGCCTGAAGCCATAGGTCTTTCTCCCTGTAAAACATGTATTTCCACGGAAGGCTGGCTATCGGCAGCAGTTGTGAATACTTCTGTTTTCTTAGTCGGGATTGTTGTATTTGATTCAATCAGTTTTGTCATAACACCACCCATTGTCTCTATACCTAATGAAAGCGGAGTAACATCGAGTAGAAGTACATCTTTCACTTCACCTGTCAGAACGCCTCCCTGTATAGCAGCGCCAACGGCAACAACCTCATCAGGGTTAACACCTTTTGAAGGTACTTTTCCAAAGAATTTCTCAACGAGCTGCTGTATTGCAGGTATACGTGTGGAACCTCCAACCAGGAGCACTTCGTCAATATCAGATACTGTCAGTCCTGAATCTTTAAGAGCCAGCTTACAGGGCTCAACACATTTTTGTATCAGGGGATCACATATCTTTTCAAAATTGGCCCTTGTAAGGGTCTTTACAAGGTGTTTTGGAATACCGTCAACCGGCATGATATATGGGAGGTTGATCTCCGTTGTGGTGGAGCTGGAGAGTTCAATCTTAGCTTTTTCAGCTGCTTCTTTCAGCCTTTGCAGAGCCATAGGATCTTTCCTCAGGTCAACACCTTCATCCTTCAGGAATTCCTCAGCCATCCAGTCAATAATAAGATGATCAAAATCGTCTCCCCCCAGGTGAGTGTCTCCATTGGTTGATTTTACTTCAAATACTCCATCGCCAAGCTCAAGTATTGAGATATCAAATGTTCCACCTCCGAGGTCAAAGACAGCAATTTTAAGATCCTGGGCTTTTTTATCCAGACCATATGCCAGGGATGCTGCTGTAGGTTCATTAATGATCCTTTTAACTGTAAGACCGGCTATTTCACCAGCCTCTTTTGTTGCCTGTCTCTGAGAATCGCTGAAGTATGCAGGAACGGTAATAACAGCTTCAGTAACTTCCTGTCCAAGATAGTCTTCAGCTGTCTTTTTCATTTTCTGCAGTATCATTGCTGAGATTTCCTGTGGTGAATACATCCTGTCATCAATCTTGACACGGGGAGTGTTGTTATCACCTTTAACCACATTATATGTTACTCTTGCTATCTCTTTGTTAACCTTATCATATGTCTCTCCCATAAACCTTTTTATGGAATAGACAGTCTTCTTTGCATTGGTTATGGCTTGCCTTTTGGCAGGATCACCAACTTTACGTTCACCATTTTCAACAAAAGCAACGATGGAAGGAGTAGTCCTTTTGCCTTCACTATTGGGAATTACAACAGGTTCATTGCCTTCCATTACTGCAACGCATGAGTTTGTTGTTCCCAGATCGATTCCAATTATTTTTCCCATATTATATTAATTTTTAAAATTTCAATTTTGATATAAAGAGTAAGCAATGATTATGCCATTACAATTACTGGCCTGTTTCAGGCAATTATGACACCTTAATTAATATAAAAACCGGATTCATTCTATGTAAAACACTATGATCTTTTTAATATTTTCTTTCATTCAAAAGGTTATTTTTAGTGACTGTTGTTATATATATAATTGATTAGTAGCTATTTATCTGAAAAAGCTGATATCCATGGACTGTGTGGTAATACTCGTAATATGTTAGCCTCGGAGGAAAAACATCTGTTCTGACAAAACGACAGAGCAGTATATCCATGCTGACATGATAAAAAGAGAAGCTGCACTGTGTTTCATACATCACAAATAAGTAACTTTGGCATTTGTAATCAACAACTGAATATTATGTCAATACACAAGTCTGTAAAGAGGGTAACAACTCATGTTCTTAATGAGATGAAACTTAAGGGTGAAAAGATCGCTATGTTGACAGCATACGATTATTCCATGGCAAAGATCATTGATGAGGCTGAAATTGATGTGATTCTTGTAGGTGATTCAGCTTCCAATGTAATGGCAGGTTTTGATACTACTCTGCCTATTACCCTGGATAATATGATATACCATGCTGCCTCTGTGGTGAGGGCTGTTACCAGGGCACTCGTGGTGGTTGACCTTCCATTTGGTACATACCAGGGCAATTCAAAGGAGGCACTTGCATCATCAATACGCATCATGAAGGAGACAGGGGCACATGCAGTAAAGCTCGAAGGAGGGCTCCAGGTTGTCGAATCAATTGAAAGGATATTATCAGCAGGTATTCCGGTTATGGGGCATCTGGGACTTACTCCACAGGCGATCCATAAATTTGGCACGTACGTTGTCAGGGCCAAGGAGGAAGAGGAAGCAAGGAAGCTCATGGATGACGCGAAACTGTTAGAAAAAACCGGATGTTTTGCCGTTGTACTGGAAAAAATACCGGCCCGGCTTGCTGAAGAGGTGACCAATACCATTAAGATACCAACTATCGGGATAGGAGCGGGTGGAAGTACTGATGGACAGGTACTTGTTCTGCACGATATGCTTGGAATTACCCAGGAATTTTCACCACGCTTCCTTCGCAGGTATCATAATCTTTATTCGGAGATAAAGGGAGCTGTCCAGTCATATATCAATGATGTCAGGTCTCAGGATTTTCCCAACGAAAAGGAACAGTATTAAGGAACATGGAATGGTTGAGATACTATACGAAGACAATCATTTAATAGCCGTATATAAAAGATCTTCAGACCTTTCTCAGGGTGACAGGACAGGAGATGCTGCTCTTGACAGTGCGATTAAGAGATACCTGGCCGAAAAGTACAAAAAACCCGGTGCGGTTTTTCTCGGTGTTATTCACAGGCTTGACCGTCCGGTGAGCGGCGTGCTTGTATTTGCAAGGACATCGAAAGCATTGCAGAGAATGAACGAGATGTTCCGTACCAAACAGGTCAGAAAGACATATTATGCAATTGTAAAGGAAAGGCCTCCTGAAGATGAAGCAACTATCACTCATTATCTTAAGAAGAATGAAAAGCAGAACAGGAGTTATGTTTATGATACACCGGTCAGGGGATCAAGGGAAGCCTCACTTACCTACAGGCTGATAGCAAGATCGGAACGCTTCTGGTTGCTTGAGGTGGAATTGCATTCTGGCCGTCATCACCAGATAAGGGCCCAACTGGCCGGGATTGGCTGCCCGATAAAGGGAGACCTGAAATATGGCTATTCACGTTCCAACGATGACGGGAGTATAAGTTTATTCGCAAGAAGACTGGAATTTATTCACCCTGTAAGAAAAGAATCAGTGACCATTACAGGCCATTTGCCGGAAGGTGATGTGTGGTCTCTTTTCGTGAATTCAATAAAATAAAGAATGAGCCGGTTTTTGCCGGCTCATTTCTGTCTAACCCTCTAAAATATAAAAATACACCTGATCACTTAACTCATAACTACTTATGCAACGGGAATTAAACATTCCAGATACATTATACAGGGTTTTTCAAATCTCAAAAGTAATTATCCTGTGATATTTCCCGGTTAAAACAAGGTTAATAAGAGTTAAGGAAAAGTTAAATTATATATTATGAATACATAATAGTATATTTTTGTGTCATGAACAGTAAGAAATTTGCGGGCCTCATCGTGATGATGCTGTTATCCATTGTAGGTATAATATGGGTTCAGATCGTATGGATATCAAAAGCTGTAAAAATCCAGAATGCCAGATTTAATAACAGTGTTATGATCAGCCTGGCCAATGCAGCCAGTTCTTTAGAGCGGGCCCGCAATATGAATTTCATAAATGACTTTATGTTCAGGCCATCTGCATCGTTAAGTGATACTTCAAATAGCATGAGTGGTTTTCTTAGTGTGGGCACATATTCTTCAGCCCCTGACAGCGAGATAAATGTGAGCATAACGAACCAGACAATTTCGGGTGATGCTGATACGGCCCATATTACCACCTATAACAGATCATATACTATTAACAATGATACTTCTATCGTATCCGATTCTTCATCTTATATTGTCGCTACACCTGACAGGACAGGTAAGATGAATATTGTAAAGAAGGAGGAAAATGCAGGATCAGGCCCAAATGGTCTTTATATGAATCAGAATGATTCTCTGAACTGGGTAAAGAAAAGGAGAAATGAGTTGCGGAACATGACTGACCAGGTGATAGCTGACCTGTACAACTGGGAAAAGTATCTGCAACTGGATAACAGGGAGGTGGAGACTGCTCTCGGTCGATCGTTAAGATACCAGGGTATTACTACCCCGTATGAGTATGCAATAATAAAAAACGGAGTTGTCGATGACGGAAGATATAAGAAATCAGCAAAGAATGATTTTCTGAGGACGGCCTATCGAATAAGGCTGTTTCCTGATGATATTATCAGGTACGACCTTGAACTTGCAGTAATTTTCCCTGATAGGACGAACTATGTCCTGGGAAGTATTGGCTGGCTCCTTGGAGGATCTCTTATTTTTTCGATATTCATTCTTCTTACTTTTGCGCTGAGCCTTTATTTTATCATACGCCAGAAAAAGATTTCCGAGATGAAATCAGATTTCATCAACAATATGACCCATGAGTTCAAGACACCTATAGCGACTATTTCACTTGCTGCAGACACCATAAATAATCCGAAGGTCATCAATGATGAAACACGTATACGGCATTTTATCGATATGATAAAAAAGGAAAACAGCAGGATGAATAAAAAGGTGGAGACAATATTACAGATAGCTTCTCTAGATAAAAAAGAGATTGAATTCATGTTTAAGAATGTATCTATTCATGATATCGTAGAACATGCCCTGGAGACAATAGAAATTCAGGTTCAGCAAAGGCAAGGTAAGGTCATCCTTCATCTGGATGCTGAACAGCCTGTTATATATGGCGACTTTGATCATCTTACCAACCTGGTCAATAACCTGCTTGACAATGCTATGAAATACTCTCCGGACTCACCTGAGATAACAGTTAGTACTGAAAACAAAGAAAAAGGTGTAATTTTGTCAGTTGAAGATAAAGGTATCGGCATGACAAAGGCGATCCAGAGTAAGATATTTGAGAGATTCTACCGGCAGAGTTCAGGGAATATACATGATGTTAAAGGCTTTGGCCTGGGGCTGAATTATTCAAGAGCAATAGTAGAAGCTCATAAGGGAAATATTACCGTTACTAGTGAGCCGGGTAAGGGTAGCCGGTTCGATATATATTTACCATTTAACTGGGAGAACTAGATCATGAGTAGCAAAACAGCAAAGATTTTTTTAGTAGAAGATGACCTTAGTTTCGGGTCTGTACTTAAGTCATATCTTGAGATCAATGATTTCGACGTTGAATGGGTAGATGATGGTAAATATGCTCTGGAACATTTCAGGAAGGGAGTTTACAGTATATGCATACTGGATATTATGCTACCTCATGTTGATGGATTTACCATAGCCAACGAGATACGCCAGATAAATACAGATGTCCCGATAATATTTCTAACAGCCAAGAAACTTAAGGATGATGTTTTAAAAGGCTATGGCGTTGGAGGGGACGATTATATAACAAAGCCCTTCGATACGGATATTCTTCTTGCTAAAGTCAAGGCCATAATGGCCAGGCGTGATTCCCAGTCAGCATCAAAGGATATATACGAAATTGGCAAGTTCATCTTTAACTCCAAACTCAGGACACTCACAATCGGGGATGATGAGAAAAAGTTGTCGCCGAAGGAGGCCCAGTTACTTGAGCTGCTGGCACTCAATCCCAATTCACTCATCAGCAGGGAACTGGCTCTGAAAAAGATCTGGGGTGCTGATGATTATTTCACAGCCAGGAGTATGGATGTCTATATTACAAAGCTAAGAAAGTTCCTATCGGAAGATCCTGAAATAAATATTAAAAATATCCACGGAGCCGGGTTCCAGCTCATCATCAGGGAAGACTGACTTTCAGGTAGTTTTTTCTGAACTGAAGGGGTAGGAGGTCTGCCACACTCTCTGTTATCAGGGTCCTGTCTTTCCCCGAGAGTATTATCCTTATGTTTTTACCGTTCCTTGATTCTTCCTCTGCTATTACCTGCCTGCAGTTACCGCATGGTGTTACAGGTTCCTCGGTTATTCCCGCATCAGTAATGGCAGCTATTGCAATCACCACCGGCCTGTCATCTTTATAATTTGCCACTGCATAAGAAAGGGCACTTCTTTCCGCGCAAATACCCGATGGGAAAGCAGCATTTTCAACATTTGTTCCGCATATTATCCTGCCGCTTTCCAGTTTTATTGCTGCTCCGACTCTGAACCTCGAATATGGAGCATATGCATTCAGGGCTGATTTTCTTGCAGCCTCTATCATATCCCTTGTTTCGGTATCAAGTTCCCCGGGGCTTTCGGCTTCCCTGTACGATATTGTAATCTTCTTTGTCTTAATCATATGTAACCTGTACAATATATGTTCTAAAGGTAATAAATATTGTTAATATTATTCCGGAACATGATTGATTCATCATAATCGGAACAAATAACACATGCCGGGCAATGCAATATTTTTATTTTCGTTAGTAACATTGTCGGAGACCGGAATTATGATATGATTGTAAAAAAGTACGAGTAGTAACATTTTTTCTATTTTTGTCAGAAAAAATATGATTCGGAAAGTATTTATATACATTGCCCCGGTGCTTTTGGCTGCAGGGTTGTTCTCTTGCCGTGCTTACAGGCCGGTAGCTTCATCACATACTTCTGCTCCTCGTTATTCAGATGAGGAATATATACATCATTACAGCGACCTTGCTGTGAGTGAGATGAAAAGGACCGGGGTGCCTGCCAGCATTACCCTTGCCCAGGCTATGATAGAGTCTGATTGCGGGCATAGCAGGCTGGCACTGAAAGCAAATAATTATTTTGGAATAAAATGTCATGATGACTGGAACGGACCCACTATACGGCATAATGATGATCGCAGGAATGAATGTTTCAGGAAATACCGTAAGCCCGAGGAATCATTCTATGATCATTCGGATTTTCTAAGATCAGGGTCACGTTACAGCTTCCTATTCGATCTCGATCCGACTGATTATAAGGCATGGGCCAGGGGATTGAAAAAAGCAGGCTATGCTACCAATCCAGATTATGCAAATATGTTAATCAGGAAGATTGAAGCTAATAACCTAATGATATATGACAGGGGATATACAGTAGAAAAACGCTCTTCTGAAAATAAAGACTCCGGTAATTTTCAGGCAGATAACCCGGTAAGCCGGGATCCGGGTCCGGTGGCAAATAACTACACACCCGGTAATTTTGTGATGGAAAGACCCCGGCGCATTATGGAGAACAACAGGATCAAATATATAATAGCCAGGGATGGCGAGACAAGGGAAAAGATAGATGATGAGTTTCAGCTGCTGAGATGGGAACTGGCAAGATACAACGAACTGCCATCAGATTTCATGGTTGTTCCCGGACAGATCCTATACCTGCAGCCAAAGAGATCGAAGGCAGAGCCTGGCAAGGAATATTACACTACCGAAGAGGGAGATACGATGTATATGATCTCACAAAAGTATGGAGTCAGGCTGAAGGATCTATACGAGATGAATCGGATGGACAGCGGAACAGAACCTTCGCCGGGAACCAGGATCTGGTTGAGAAGGATCAAACCTGTCAATTAACTTTGATTTTGTATCCTGAGATATTGAATCCTCTGAGAAACTCTTCCTTATCCATCTTCTTTTTGCCTTCAAGCTGAAGGCTTATAATGTCGATATACCCGTTTTTACAGACAATCCTTAGTGTATTCTTATTGTCTGAAATAATCTTACCGGGGGAGAGATTATGATCAGCATTCTCAAAACGGCTCTCATATACTTTAAACATCAGTGTACCTGAATTATTTACTAAATACGATCTCGCACACGGATAAGGGGCTAATCCTCTTATGAAGTTATTTATTGTTTCCGGTTCCTTATTCCAGTCAATGATACAGAATTCAGGATCTATCTTCGGTGCCTGTTTTATGGTTTCTCCAGGTGCAATGAGTTCAGATTGCGGTACAGGCCTGATCCTGTTCTCAACTATGGCAGATATAGTCCTGATAACCAGTCTGGCACCATGTTTCATCAGCCTGTCGTGCAGATCTCCTGCATTTTCGAACGGGAATATATGAAGTTCCTCTCTCATGAGAATATTCCCGGTATCTATTTTTTCATCAATGAAAAAAGTGGTGACACCCGTAACTGTTTCCCCGTTTATGATGACATGGTTTATGGGTGCAGATCCCCTGTACTGTGGCAGAAGTGAAGCATGAAGATTAATCGTGCCGAGGGCAGGTATTTTCCAGACCACCTCGGGAAGCATCCGGAAGGCTACCACAATAAACAAATCAGCCCTGAGCTGTTCAAGTGTCTGAATAAAAGCGGGATCTTTCAGGTTTTCCGGCTGAAGAATAGGCAGATAACTAAATTCAGCAAATTCTTTTACAGCAGATTTTTTTAGTTTCCGGCCTCTGCCTGCAGGCTTGTCAGGTGTTGTTACAACTGCAACAACATTCATCCCGTTCATCAGTAATGAACCAAGTGTTGCCACGGCAAACTCAGGGGTGCCCATAAATACTATCCTGAGGTTTTTCATATCCGGTTAATTACTGTTGGACTCAAAATTATCAAATAGATCAGTCTTTTGCAATGTGTTTATAGCATGACAGGTTATGTCCCATCTTGGTAGCCTTTGTTTCAAGGTAGAACTGGTTATAAGGATTTGATTCAATTACCAGGGGGATGGTTTCAACGATCTTTATACCATAACCTTCCAATCCGGCTCTTTTTACAGGGTTATTGGAGATCAGTCTAACTTTTCCCAATCCCAGTTCCCTCATTATACTTGCGCCTACACCATAATCCCTTTCATCTTCACCGAAGCCCAATTCCAGGTTGGCTTCAACGGTATCCCTGCCTTCTTCCTGCAGCCTGTATGCTTTAATTTTATTAAGCAGGCCGATACCTCTGCCTTCCTGGCTAAGGTAGATAACAACACCTTTGCCTTCAGCTTCCACCATTTCCATAGCCTTATGAAGCTGGGGCCCGCAGTCGCATCTGAGTGATCCGAATATGTCACCTGTAAAACATGAAGAATGGAGCCGAACCAGGACAGGCTCATCCTTGGTCCAGGTGCCTTTTACCAGTGCAGCGTGTTCCAGTCCGTTGCTTAACTGCCTGAAAGGGATGAACTCAAATTCTCCCCTGGTGGTCGGAAGACTCACTCTTTCGCCTTTTTCAATTATCGAATCTCTTTCAAGGGTATACTGGATAAGATCCTTAATTGCAATTATCTTAATTCCGAATTTTTCTCTCAATGATAACAGGTCGTTTAGCCTGGCCATTGATCCGTCATCATTCATAATCTCAACGAGAGCTCCTCCCGGCCTCAAACCGGCCATCCGGGTAAGATCTACCACGGCTTCTGTATGACCTGCCCTCCTGAGTACTCCTTTTGCTTTTGCCTTCAGCGGGAAGATATGTCCGGGTCTGCCGAGATCAGATGGCTTTGTTGCAGGATCAACCAGTGCCTTTATGGTCAGGGCTCTGTCTACGGCAGATACACCTGTAGTTGTTACATCATTCAGCAGATCCACTGATACGGTAAACTGGGTGGAGTGTAATGAAGTATTGGTGCCAACCATAAGATCAAGTTCAAGTTCCTCACATCTCTCTTCGGGCAGGGCCGTGCAGATAAGTCCCCTGCCATATTTTGCCATAAAATTTACTATCTCCGGAGTAATAAGTTCTGCAGAGCATATAAAGTCACCTTCATTTTCCCTGTCCTCGTCATCGACAACAATTAAAAGCTCTCCCTTCTTAATATCCTCAATGGCTTCTTCAATTGTATTCAGCTTAATTTCATTCATTTTAATATTAATGGTTTTATTCAGATACATTCTTACCGGTCTTCCCATTAGCAGGGAGCCTGAAAAGGAAATCCCTGATTTTTTTAAAAAACAGTAAATATGTATCAATGTTCATTATCATGGAATCGGACGTGGCCTTATATGTAAGGAAGACTCCTATAGGCAGTAGTATATATGAGGCAGCCCACATACCGGCGAATGTTCCCACAACATCTTCCTCGACAAGCTTCTGAGCCGATATGGAAATAACATAATAGACCACGAAGAAGAAGATAGAGATAACAGCCGGGGTTCCCAGTCCTCCTTTTCTTATAATAGCGCCCAGAGGAGCCCCGATGAAAAAGAAAACAAGACATGCAAAAGACATTGTCAGCTTCTTGTTCCATTCCACCTCATATCTCTTAATTGTTTTTACATCGAAATGAAGCGATTCTGTCTTCTGTGTCAGGCTGTTTGTTGCATCTTTTATGCTCTCAATTGCATTGGCAAGAACGGATCTTTTATCCATCAGTGACACCGAGTCAAAGATTGCATCTGTCTTAAAGGTAGTGAACCTGTGGATATCTTTTTTACCCGTTTCTTTCGGAACCTTGCTGGGGACAAAATATTCCTTGCGGAAGATCTTGTTGACAAGAAAATCATTAAACTGATTATTTACCTTAGTAACATATCTTTTGTTCAGTGAATCTATATAAAAGGTAAGTTCAGATATGTTTTTCATCGAAGCTGTTGATTTGAACAGACCCTGTTCACTTCTTTCCAAATCAAAGCCGCTAAGTGGTATGACGATGCTTTGTTCTTTGAAAAAGTCCTTCCTTGAGGGATATTTTCTTGCCGCGGGGAGCATATTTTTTTCAAGCATCTCATTATAAGCGTATCCGCTGTACAGGGTCATTATCAGACCTGTTTCATCTGGTGTCAGCTTCATATAACCTGAGTCGGCCAGGATAACATGTGTATCACCTCTCCTGTCGCGCTGGTCATATATGATCAGGTTTTCCAGCTTGTTTGTTTCAGGATCTTTCTTTGTAATCTTTATGCTGAAGTCGGGGACACCATTATAAAAAGTGCCTGCCTGGATGTTAATGTCAGGTTTCTTTTTGCGTATATCAAACAGTAGAGTTCGTGCCTGTTCTGTTGAATAAGGGAGTATATTGTTTGAAAAGAAAAATGAGATGACAGCTATGAAGGCAAGTAATAGTATAAGGGGACGCATTATCCTCTGCAAAGGTATTCCCGATGCTTTTAAGGCAGTCAGTTCACTGAATTCACCCATATTTCCGAAGGTCATAAGAGAGGCAAGTAGTATTGCAAGGGGCAGGGCCATCGGTACGAAGGTAAGGGCGAAGTGATAGATAAGTTCTGCCAGGACCTTGAAACCCAAACCTTTCCCTGCCAGCTCATCAACATACATCCATAAAAACTGCAATATAAGAATGATGAGCACAATGAAGAATGTCAATACCAGCGGACCAACAAATGATTTTAATACGAACTTGTCAACTCTCTTCACAGCCTGTTTGCATTAGAGGTGCAAAATTACTTGATTTTTATCAAAAATCATTACCTGCGAAGATTCATTTTAAATTATGTGTTTCTTGACTAATGTCAAAGGTCTTGTGTCCCTGGATCTCTATATTCCCAGTAATCTTTTCAGGTCGTTGACCTGTGAGTCCCAGAGGTATATTGAATCGTCTTTCTCATCCTCGTCGGCAAAGTCGATGATCAGGAGAGAAAGTCCGCCTGTCAGTTCTTCAACATTGATTCTGAATTCGAAATAGTTGTCGTCCTCATTCTCCATATCGACCCATTCAAACCTTACCAGTTTGTTTTCTTTAATGGCTGCCAGACGTGCTTTGGTTTCAGTATTATTCCAGAAAAATGAAAAAAGGTCGCCATCGACATTTACCTGCTCGGCAAACCATTCCCCCAAACCTTCCGGCGTACTTAGTCGTGAGAAAAGGACTTTTGGTGAACAGTTAAGGGGATATTCCAGTTCGAACTTCATTCTCATAGAAGGAATTTATTCATTTTTCTTTACATTGTCTGCAATATAGAAAAAATTCTTAAACTAAAATACCATATTGTTATTTTGTGACAAACTGTTTATATTTGCACCCTCAAAAACCACCTGCCAGTGACGGGGATATGTGAAAATTCAGCAGATAGAGGCTAGGGTGGGTAGAGTCCGTCTTCGCC
>CAYYIW010000064.1:0-7246 GCA_964472085.1 uncultured Rikenellaceae bacterium
ACTTTTATAGTCCATTTTTACACTTTTTTGTGTAAACCTATTTTAGGACAAGACACTTGCCACATTCATTGGTTTTACTGACAAGTATAAAGCAATCTGTTTTGAAAAATACTTGAAGTCTGGATCTGGTATTGCTTTTAGAAACAAACACCTTATTTAATCCTACGCATCAGCGAAGTGTTTGTTTTCCCTTTGCAGTACTGAAGCTGAGGGAACGCCGAACGCAGTGAGGCATTCCCGACTGTTGAGACTGCGAGAAAGGTAGAAAGCAGGAAAGACTTATTGGAGAATCCGGTGTTAGTGAGCACCCTATTCCGGTTTTGAGAGAGCAGTCCTTAATTATATAACTTGTATTATAGTTTTGTGCTGATATTGTGCTGTTTATATTCCGGTTTGTGGTGCTTAATCATTTCCGGAACCGGTTGCTCAATTGATCCAGAATGAGGTGCTCTGTGTGACCGGATTTTCCAATTAGCCTTAATTAATATTACACAAATAATAAATATGGTGATAAATTTGCCGCTTTAGCGGTAAATGTCGGATTTATTTGTGAATTTTGATAGTAAATGACATTATTTTACTGCCACGACAGTAAATAAAAGCTAATTGCTTGCTATTTTAGAAAAAACCATTTAATTTTACCGCTATAAAGGAAAACAATGGAACAATCTCAGGAATTAGCAGAAGTGATAAGGTTGCACCGAAAGGCAGCCAAACTAAGCCGTGTACAGTTAGCAGAGCTTGCAGGAGTTGGAAAAACTGTGGTTTACGATATTGAAAAAGGTAAGGAATCCGTACAATTGGACACATTACGAAAAATCCTGAAGGTGTTGAATATAAAGATTGTTTTAACAAGTCCATTAATGGATAATTTAATAAAGCATGGAAATGAGAAAGGCTAAAGTATATGTAAAGGGAAGAGAAGCTGGAATTCTTACTGAAGTTGTACAAGGAAAGGAGTATGTATTTGAGTACCTTGATGGCTATGATGGGCTTGAAGTATCCAGAACAATGCCACTGAAAGAAAAAGTCTATATGTTCGATAGGTTTCCACCATTTTTTGATGGATTATTACCAGAAGGAATTCAATTGGACGGTTTATTGAAATTAAAGAAAATTGATAAGTATGATTATTTTTCTCAGATAATAGCTGTTGGGGATGACATGGTTGGTGTTGTAACAGTAAAAGAAGTATAAAATGAATTACTGCCCGATAACCTATAATCCTTGTGGAGATAACCGTTACAGTGAAGCGGGACTTAAACTGCTATCAAATGAATTGACTTCACTTAAAGACCTTGAATATACGGCAGAAGAACAAAGGAAAGAAGCTTTTAACCGTGCTTCTAAGATGTCAATACAGGGTATACAGCCAAAACTGAGTGCAAGATTAAATATTAAAGAAGAGAAATTAGACATTGTTGATACAGGTGGAAGATACATTCTTAAACCTCAGCATCAATATTTCCCAGAAATGCCAGAAAATGAAGACCTCACAATGAAGCTTGCGAATGAGATTGGTTTAAAAATTCCACTTCATGGCTTAATATGGTCAAAGGATAATACGCTGACATATTTTATCAAGCGATTTGACAGGAAGGGTCAAAACGACAAAGTACCTGTTGAAGATTTCGCTCAATTGGCAGGACTCAGTCGGGATACGAAATACGAGTATAGTATGGAAAAAATTGTTGACTTAATTAATAACTTCTGTACTTTCCCTGCTATCGAAAAGCTAATTCTGTTCAAACTGGTCATATTTAATTATCTGATTGGAAATGATGACCAGCATCTTAAAAATTTCTCTGTCATAACCGAAGACGGAAAGGTTAAGTTATCGCCATGTTATGACCTGCTCAATACTACCATAGAGTATAGGAAACCTGATGAAGAAATTGCATTACCCTTAAAAGGTAAGAAGAAGCATTTAACACATAATATGCTTGTAAAATACTATGGATTAGAAAGGTGTGAATTAACGACTAAAAGTGTTGATAAAGTTCTTGAAACTGTATCATCCGCAATTCCAATATGGAAATCGCTTATCAATTCAAGTTTCCTGTCAAAGGGTATGAAAGAAAAATACCTTGAGTTATTGGAAGTGCGTCTTAACAACCTAAAAATAACATAGTCTTGAAGCATGATTGTGGAGCGAATTTTATTTCGCCACAATTAAGGGTTTCGGGGGGCGGTCGCAACATTAATAGCGTCCTTGTAAGTATTGATTCATAGCATGTTGCGCAGGTGCAATTGTGCGTTTGTAGACTTATTGAACGCTTGCGTTACTTGAAGTAGCGGAAACGCTGAGTATTCCTTCGCTTCAGAGGTTATAAAAATGATACCACCTGATTATCAGGTGGTTCAGGGTGGAGCGTATAACTCCAAGACCCTCATATCCTGATATGCTATAATTCAAAGAAACTTCTCTTCCAAATAATGCTCAAAAAGATTTAATAAATGAATGGAATAAATCAACCAGAAATTAATCAAAAATATTTCCTGATAACTGCTTTCAAAATAAAAAAATACATATAAATTTGTTTCGGGAATTCCCGAAATGTATTCATGATGGCTAAGAAGGAAAAACCAATTATGGATAATCAGAAGAAGATAGCACGGTACCGGAAAGCGTTGTCCAATCCTATGCGTGTTTTCATTCTTGAGTATCTGGCAAATAATCTAAATAAGTGCTGTTAAAGTAGTGATATGGCTGAAATTCTACCCATTGCCCGTTCCACACTATCAGAACACCTAAAAGAATTAAAAAACACTGGACTTATTCAGGGTGAAATAAACCCACCATATATACGGTACTGCATTAATCCTGAGAACTGGGAAGAAGCAAGGCTGATGTCCGCAAAATTCTTCAAGACGTAAAAAATTTAACTATATGTTTCGGGCATTCCCGAAATGATTAAAACAAAACAATATGGAAATTAAAATTCTGGGCACAGGTTGCGCAAAATGCAAATCAATGGAAAAACTAACCCGTGAAGTAGTTGAAAAAAAAGGAATTCAAGCCACTGTAATAAAGGTGGAAGACATTCAAGAAATAATGAAATATCACATTATGGCTACTCCTGCATTGGTTGTAAATGAAAAGGTTGAAATAAAAGGATATGTCCCATCTGCTTCTGAAATAATGAATGTATTGTCAAAATATTAAATCTGGGAAATCATGAAAAATGTTAATCTATTTATTACGGTATTGATTGTAATTTTTGGGAGTGTCTCCTGCAATGGTCAGGCTAAAAACCAAAAGAATACGCAAACTGTCGGCTCATCAGAAGTAAGTGTGTATTATTTCCATTTCACCCGAAGATGTGCCACATGCATGGCAGTTGAAGAAAATGCACGGAAAGCAGTAGAAGCACTATATCCAAATGAGGTCAAGACAGGTGAATATACGTTCACTTCACTAAACCTTGATGAAACTACAACGAAGGAAATTGCAGATAAATTGGGTGTGGGGGGGCAATCCTTATTGGTAGTATGTGGTGATAAGAAGATTGATATCACAAGTGAAGCATGGATGGCTGCCCATGACCCAGATAAAATGAAAACAGAAATAAAATCAGGTATCGACAAAGTTCTGTTTTAATCGTATGGAGTTTTTAAAGAATATACTTGAAAATTCGCAGTATTCAGTCGTTACAGCATTGATACTCGGACTTATGACAGCCATAAGTCCATGCCCACTTGCCACAAATATCTCTGCCATTGGTTTTATCAGCCGTGATATAGACGAAAGAAAAAGAGTATTCGTAAATGGCTTAATATATACTCTGGGTCGGGCAATCAGTTATACTGGCCTGGCACTCATAATTTATTTTGGAGCAAGCCAGATGAACATTTCCAGATTATTTCAGGGTTGGGGTGAGAAAATTCTTGCACCACTACTTGTAATAATTGGTCTTTTGATGCTGGATGTGCTTAAAATTAAATTCCCAAGTTTCGCTGGATTAACAGAGAAAATTGGAAATGAAGGTAAAGGGAGTTATTGGAGCACTCTGCTGCTTGGGATTGTTTTTGCACTGGCGTTTTGTCCATATAGCGGAGTATTGTATTTCGCCATGCTTATTCCTATAACTGTTGCAAGTGTAAGCGGACTATATCTTCCAATAGTTTTTGCTCTTGCAACTGGACTTCCTGTTATAATCTTCGCATGGCTTCTTGCCTATTCTGTTGGAAGCGTCGGAAGACTTTACAATCATATTAAAATGTTTGAATTATGGTTCAGACGTGTGGTTGCTGTGCTTTTTATAGGCGTTGGATTATATTATTTAATAAGATTGTTTGTGGTTAATTGAAATTATGGGTGGTTGAAATGAATATGATAAGTCAAACAATAAATACAAATAGATATTATGGAAAATAAAAAAGTAGAAATACCCGAATGGGCATTCGAATTTCACGGACACAAATGTCCTGCCATGCCAATTGGCTATAGGGCAGGATTAACTGCAATGAAAAAACTTGGCGTTGAAAAAGCCAGTAACAAAGAGTTATATCTTATTTGTGAAAACGGACCCGCACATGCTGCTGCATGCTTTTTAGACGGGGTGATGGCTTCAACTGGATGTACCTATGGAAAAGGAATAGCAGAAAAGTTAAACTATGGTAAGAATGCCATTGTATTGGTTGATTTAAAAACTAAAAAGGCTGTAAGAGTCTCAATGAGACCAGAGTTTTTTGAAAAGGCATTGAACTCAGAATTCGTAAAACTCCGAAGACAAAAAGTTGAACCTAAGGATATTAAACCCGAATTGGTAATGCCGCTTATTGAAAATGTGAAACAACTGGATGAAAATGTTCTTTTCACAGTAAGCGAGGTATTTGAAAAAGATGTTCAACTGCAAAAAGGAACTTTTGACTGGCATAACTGCGCAGTCTGTAATGAGATTGTATTTGACAATCAATCAAAAATTATTGATGGTAAGAGAGTATGTATTCCTTGTTCAGAGAAACAATTAGCAAAGTAGCATGGAGTATTATATAGCAGCGATTTCTTTCGTTGCTGCTTTTTTATTCTCTCTTGGGGGAATAGGGGCAGCAATAATATTGATTCCAATTTTACATTCATTCGGCATCCCTTTATCAGTAGCAAAACCTGTGGGTTTATTTTATAACACCATAAGTTTAACAGGAGCAAGTATTAACAATATCAGGAACAAACGACTTGATTTTAAGTTAGGCATTCCAATCATTATCTTTTCGTTCCTTTTTGCAATTATTGGGGCGTTTGTGTCAAAATACATTGCTTCAAAGATTATCCTGATAATGTTCATTTCTTTTTTAGTATTCTCAGGATTCATGTTTCTGTTTTTTAAGAATAACAAGGAAACGAATTTCCGAGAAGATATTCCCTATATTTCTCTTTCACTTATTGGTGCAGTTGCGGGTTTATTATCTGGAATGCTTGGTATAGGGGGGGGTGGTGTTATTTCACCACTTCTTCTTATGATGGGATTTAATTCTAAAAAAATCACTACAATAACTGCCTTTGTCGTTCCCTTTTCTTCATTGTCAGGATTTATAACCTATTGGACACTTGGTACAGTTGATTGGAAATTATTGATAATTACATCCCTTGCAGGGGTTGCGGGAGCGACAATTGGCACAATCTTCATGCAGAAGCGTCTGAATCCAAAAATTGTGAAAAGGATACTTGCAATTATTCTATTGATTATGGCTGCTAAAATGAGTCTTCAGATGTTTTAAATTCAAGGATATAGAACAACGTGAAATCAACTTAACCACGTCCAACAGACAACAAATGGACGTTTGGCAAAACAGATAGCAAAAATGGCTATATGTTTATTGCCTCAGTTCGGATTCATCAGATAGTAGCAACTGCATTCCATGGAGTGCAGCCAACCAAAGAATACGTTGTTGACCATATAGATACTAATAGACAAAAGTACCGACCTGAGAATCTTACATGGCTTACACGGCTTGAGAATACTCTTTTGAATCCAATTACCGTTAATCGTAAGGAAAGTATTTGTAATTGTACTATTGAAGAATTTGTTACTAACCCTCAAAAGTATAGACATCTACTTTCCAACGCACCAACTGATATTCAATGGATGCGAACTGTAACCAGAGTTCAAGCAGAGGTATGCCGCAAGAATTTGACAAATTGGGCAAAATCCGGAAGAGAATTGAAAGGAAAATCATTAGGCGAATGGATTTATCACAGAAATCAAGTGTATTCCGAAGGAAGAGTCGAAGAGATTTTGAAACAAGTTGAAAAGTATAAATGTTTAAGCTAAGGGAACGCCGAACGCAGTGAGGCACCCCCGCCAGCTCCACCTCCGTCCTCCGAAGCTTTCTTCGACCACAGTAGCTTTCTCCGTCCTTCGTAGGCTTGCCAAAGGAGGAAGCGAAGGTGGTAGCGAAGGAGGGCCTTTTCATTTTTCAGATAATTAATCCTCGCTAAACCTTCTTCGGGCTTGCACCAATGCCAAGGCTTCGGTGCAGGCACACTGCGGATGCAGTCCACTTAAATATCTGAAAAATGTGGTATGTTTATGTACTTAAATGTATTGATAGTACATCCTATGTTGGATGTACTTCAGACATAACCCGACGTATAAAGGAACACAATTAATATAAAGTGGCTTATACCAAAGATAAAACTCCTGTTAAATTAATTACTTTCATTGCCTTTTCGGATAAATACAAAGCATTTGACTTTGAAAGGTACCTAAAGTCCGGTTCAGGCAGAGCCGGCATTATCGCGTATAACAATGGACTTACCAGTAGCTATATGGATACCTCCACGATGCCAATCTACAAATGGGTTTCATTGTAGTTCCCTGTTACCGTCTGAGCCTGTTTGTTTCACTCCAGGCATCGCAGAGGTGCATGAAAGGGTTACCTGCCACAAAGGAGAGTGATTTGCTCAACATGAGCTCAATTTCTCCGGGGATACGACTGAACTGTTTATCTGCTACCCATAGTTGTAAATACCTGATCATTCCCATACGTAGTCCCAAAATCATTAACCGCTTTCACTCTGAAATGATAAGTAGTTCCAACAGCTAACCCCGCAACAGATGCACTGACACCATCCTGATCAGTAATAGTACCCGGTGTAGCTGCTATGGTCTGTCCATAACTATCAGTAGTACCATATTCAAATGTTACTGTTGTTGATGAATAGTTTGCAACGACATATCCATTAAGTGTTACACTTGTGGATGATATATCTGATGCCGAATTAGTTGATGCGATGGGCACA
>CAYYIW010000064.1:7346-12888 GCA_964472085.1 uncultured Rikenellaceae bacterium
CATATCCAGGTAATGTTACACTTGTGGATGATATATCTGATGCCGAATTAGTTGACGCGATGGGCACACCACCAAGAGTTGTAAATACCCGATCATTTCCATATGAAGTCCCAAAAGCATTAACTGCTTTAACCCTGAAATGATAAGTAGTTCCAACAGCTAATCCCGTAACACTGGCACTTACACCTTCCTGATCTGTCACTGTCCCAGGAGTAGCTGCTATGGTCTGTCCATAGCTATCAGTAGTACCATATTCAAATGTTACTGTTGTTGATGAATAGTTTGCAATGACATATCCAGGTAATGTTACACTTGTGGATGATATATCTGATGCCGAATTAGTTGACGCGATGGGCACACCACCAAGAGTTGAAAACATTATATCATTACCGTAAGCCGTACCTGCGCTGTTGGTTGCATAAGCTCTTACATGGTAAGTTGTATTGGCAAGAAGTCCTGATATGTTGCTTGAAAAAACACCTGTCCCTGTACCATCAGTTGTTTTTTCATTACTTGTAGTTGGGTCTTCATCAGTTCCCCAGCATACTCCCCTGTCTGTTATTTGTCCCCCTCCGTCAGAAGATATATTTCCACCCGAAACAGCAGTTGACCCTGCTACTGAGGTGACACTAACAGTAGTTAATGTTGCAAGTGAAATCTGGCTGGTTGTAAATGATACCTGGTTTCCATATCCAGTACCTGCTTCGTTAGTTGCATAAGCTCTGATATAGTATTTTGTTCCCGGAGTTAATTGTGTAAGGCTGCTTGTAAATGATCCTTTTCCTTTACCATCTGAACTCTTGCTGTTCGAAATAGTAGGATTCTCCGCAGTATTCCAGCAAACACCTCGTGATGTAACATCCGCAGAACCATCATCTGTAATATTTCCTCCCGACGATGCAGTTGTCTGTGTAATATCAGTTGCACTTGTAGTCGTCGCAACGGGTAAAGTAGTAGCTTTCTTCTTACATTCAGTAAAACTCAGGACTGAAAAAACTATAAGAATTAGAATTACAGTGTTTTTGGATAAGTGGTTCATATCTGTATCATTTAATTAAAAAAAAACACGGAAATTATCTAAAATATCACTATTATAAATTTAGGTCTTTTAGAAATCCAAAGCAAAAAAAATGTGATGAGGGACTTAGGGAACTTAGGAATGAGGGACTTAGGGACCACACTCCGCGTGGTTGTTGGTTTATCTTTTCAGGACTGAAGCCAGAAGATCAATGAACGAAGCGAGATCCGGCCACAAAAAGATCCTGCCGCACAGTAAATTAATCCACAATATCATCCCGGGTGAAGACATT
The DNA here is from genome assembly GCA_964472085.1 of uncultured Rikenellaceae bacterium. Taxonomy (GTDB): domain Bacteria; phylum Bacteroidota; class Bacteroidia; order Bacteroidales; family VadinHA17; genus LD21. The sequence goes on from CAYYIW010000064.1 coordinate 8,657, forward strand.
AATAGAGAATGTCACTTTTATTTGACTTTGGACAATCATAATGCTAATTTTGTTATATAAGTTACTCACCATGTAGAAATTACAAAACCAAAACTCAAGTTATGGCTAAAAGAATCAGAATCTTAAGTAGTATTATGATTATAATACTATTTTCAACTTCTTCTTTACTTGCCCAGGAAGTAAAGGATCAGGCCAATCAGCAGATGCCCCGTGACAGCCTGCTTAAAATTGCACGAAATATCATTAGTTCTTCAAGCTGCAGGGTATTAGTCACTGTCGATGAAAATGGAAAACCACATGCCAGGGAAATGGCTCCTTTTTCACCGGAAGAAAACTGGAAAATCTGGCTCGGAACTACAACAGGTAGTAGAAAAACAAAACAAATTCAAGAAAATCCCTATGTCACGGTATTCTATTATGACCCTGATGGTAAAAGCTATGTATCGGTAGCCGGTTTAGCCAGACTGGTTAATGATAAGGATAAAAAGGAAAAATACTGGGATGACGCATGGACACAATTCTATCCTGATAAGGAAAACAACTATATCCTTATTGAAGTAACTCCTGCAAATCTTGAGATATGCAGCTTTAAATACAACATTTTATGGGATTCTACAGGAGATTCAAAAATTATAGATCTTACCCCGGAACAGGATAAGAATTAACCATTCCGGCTGTTGCTGAATTGATTTTCAAAGACATCTGCAAAGTCTGGTAATGAGGGACTGAAGGAACTTGTAAGGTACACGGGACACGGTTTCCGAAAGCTTTCGGGACCCTTCCAGGAGGGGAGCCTAAAAGAACGACCGCATGACCGCATGACCGCACGACCGCCCACCTACGCCCAACCACCTCATGGCTGTCTTTGACAAAGCAAGGCTACGGTGGACAAAGCATGACCTTTAGCTAATCTTTGGCAATGCAGTATAAATATTTCTGTCCCCTGAGGAATATCTCATCACCAACTATGGCTGGAGAGGCAGTAAAAGAGTCATCCAGTTTATTTTCTGAAATAACTTCCAGGTCAGGTCCATCCTTTAAGGTGTAGGTAAGTCCTGAACCCCCAAGCAGATATATCCTGCCCCCGGCATAAACAGGTGAATTATACACTACTCCAAGGTTTGCCAGCATTTTCGTTCCATATAAGACCTTTCCGGTTGAGGCGTCGAGGCAGGATAAGGCACCGCTATTCTGCCTCAGGAAATAAAGCCTCTTGTTAACAAGAAGCGGAGATGGCACATATGGAGTGCCTGCCTCTGCTGACCATATAATTGCATCTGAACCTGAAATATCACCTTTAGCATTGGCCAGTCTGATAGCCATAAGAGCATTGCCTTTATAACCGCTCATAACATATAGAATTCCGTCTCCAAAAACAGGATTTGGAATAACATTGCCGGTTAAGCCGCTGCATTCCCAGATAATATCACCGTTATCCAGGTTATAGCTGCGTACCTTATTTGAGGCTGCAGTAATTACCTGAACCTTCCCATCATAGTTCACGATAAGAGGAGTTGACCATGAAGACGGTTCATCCCTTTCCTTTTTCCAGAGATCCTTTCCGGTAGTCTTATCCACACAAAAGATCTGGGATTGCCCTTCATGATCCCATTGCACGACAATTTTATTGTCATATAGCGCCGGAGAAGCTCCTTCACCGAAATTCATTCTTTTCTGCATTAATCCGAAATCCCTTTTCCATATTATGTTGCCTTTAAAATCGAGACAAAACAGACCCCTTGATCCAAAATACGCGTACAGAAACTTGCCGTCTGTTACTGATGAATTGGATATCTGGCTTGCTGTCTGGTGAATACGATCCTGGACTTCTTCATCGGCAACCGTCTTCTCCCAAAAAATTTTCCCGTCAGCCCGGTTCAATGCTACAACTTTAAAAGTATAAGGCATCATTGTTGATCCGGCAGCACCCTCTTTTGGGACAGCTGTGGAAACAAAGATATATTTATCCCAGATTATCGGGGTTGAAAATCCTTTTCCAGGTATTGCTGTTTTCCATTTTATATTGGTATTCTCGTTCCATGAGACAGGCGGATTGCTTTCAGGAGCTATGCCATTGGCAAGTGGACCGCGCCAGGCCGGCCAGTTGCTTTCATAATCAGTTGCATTCTGTGATAAAACAGAATTTGAAATAATGATAAATACTAATGGAATAAATCGTAATAGTCTCATGGATATGTTTTTTAATAATAGCCGATATACAATATACTACAATTGCATTAAGGAAAAATGCTAAATATCATCAGCTATAGAATATTTACTCTCCGGAAGCCATGTTATGAGTAACTGTTTATGATTTTTGTTGTTACACAGAGATGCACAGAGGCGTCGGGCGTCAGGCGCTGTGGAAACGAAAGCAATGAAGATTGTTATAAGACAGGAAAGATTGCTTCGTCGTCCCGGGTACCCGGGACTCCTCGCAATGACAGTGAAAGCAAGTGACTTCTGTTAAGGTTTTCAGCAAAGTAACTAAATGGCCAGGTCATTGCGAGGACGGCCCTGCCGGACGAAGCAATCCCAAACTCTCAGGCACCATATTACGTACAGAGAACCCGGAGTCAATGACCACGAATGACCCCCAATGACTACACGACTGCAGGACCGCACTACCTCACGACAACTATATTACCTGTCTCCGGATTTTTCTCTAAGCCACTTAAAATAATCATTCATGAACTGAAGCTTATCCAGGTTGGGCTCTGCAATGGGGGTTGGTTGTGCACCTTCCAGATACATAACTGTCTTCTCCCCTTCCCTGTACACAGGCCATTCGGGCAGGCCCTGGCCATTCGGATCGCCTGACTTTGCAAAGTCGGTCCAGTACTTTATCATAATATCTGAGAGAGCCTGTTCCTCATCAGTCGGCTTTTGAGCAGTATTTTGATCCAGGTGTCCAAAGACATAAGCCATTTCGAATGAATGTGCTGCGCCTTTCTGAGCAGGTCCGTTGGGGAAAAGCGGTACAGGCCTGAACTGGTCAAAATAATATACGAATACTTTTGACTTGCCTGTTTCTGACTGCAGATTTGCCCATGTATATGATGGCCAGGCAAAGGCTGTCTCACGGAAAATGTCGGAAAGTGAATGATACACCTCCAGACTGTCGTGACCCGGGTATAGTTCCAGTGCCCTGTCTGCCAGCGGACCAAAACGTGATCTTATGGTCTCTGCATACTGCCTGGGATCCGTCGGCCGGACGAACATCGATCCTTCATCCGAATTGGTTCCGATAATAACATTCACGTCGTTGTATTTGCCTTCCTGGTAGAGCTTATACTGGTCACCGGCAATCACATAACCATCAACCGTCGGCCAGAAGCCCCCCATCTGCGACAGCGGATCGCTGAGCCATTTCTCATACGGAGTGGCACGCAGTTCTGCGATGTTCTCTGCACCCATTCTTTTGGCAAATTCAACTCCGAGCTGCTCTGAGCCTTTGAGTGATGGCATATACGCCCCGTTGTCCCTGTTATCACCCACAGGAGCAAATGAGCCGCCGCTTTCGCTGATGGCTCCTTCAAAAAGACTTTTGGTCAGAGGCGAGGCACAAAGGATACTTACGGATATGGCGCCTGCTGATTCCCCGAAAATGGTCACATTGGCAGGATCACCGCCGAACGCTACGATGTTGTCCTGCACCCACTTCAGTCCCGCAATCTGGTCAAGCAGTCCGTAATTCCCTGATGTCCCGGTCTCCGATTCTGCCGATAATTCCGGATGGGCAAGAAAACCCAGTGCACCCAGGCGATATGCAACGCTGACAAAGACAACACCTTGTTTGGCAATGTTCTCACCATTGTACATGGGTAATGATGTGGCACCATTGGAAAAACCACCGCCGTAGATCCAGACCATGACCGGCAGGTTAGCTTTTGATGAAACGGCAGGTGTCCATACATTGAGATAAAGACAGTCTTCCGACATGTTAAAATCACCCATCCACTGTACTCTTGGCTGCACAGGTGCAGGAGCAAATGAATCTGCCATAAGGACTCCTGCCCATGGCTTAACGGGCTGGGGAGCCTTCCACCGCAGATCACCTGCCGGAGAGGCAGCAAAGGGAATCCCACGAAACACAGCTACCCCGTCTTCCACGGTACCCTGGATGACCCCGTCTTTAATAGTCACTTTGGCTTCCGGAAGATTTTCGTTATTACATCCGGATAAAACAACAACTATACAAACAATAATTAACCTGAGTAATGTTTTCATAA
>CAYYIW010000064.1:12988-14574 GCA_964472085.1 uncultured Rikenellaceae bacterium
GGGTTGATGGTTGCTGCCCGCCCGAATGACTGACGTAGTTCATTCGGGCGGGGGTGTGGGGTGCATATTGCGGGATTAATCATGCTGTGATCATTAAATAGCAATTCGATAATAAAATATGTATATTTAAATCTGATAAGAATTCGTAGAATCATTTCAATGAAGGTTTCAGTCAAAACCATCGGACTTATCCTGGGTCCTGTTCTGTTCATACTTATCTCCCGGCTGGATTTCCTTGAAGGACTGAGTCATGATGCCTGGAACGTATTGGGAGTGGCTGCCTGGATGGTCACATGGTGGGTAACTGAGGCCGCACCCCTGGCTATTGCTGCACTGCTCCCGATAGTCCTTTTTCCCGCTCTGGGTGTTTTTAACCTGGAACAGGCTACTGCACCATATGCCAACCCGGTGATCTTTTTGTTCATGGGTGGTTTCTTCATCGCATTGGGACTGGAGGAACACGGACTACACAGAAGGCTGGCATTGAACCTTGTCAGTTTCACAGGCACCAGTGCAAACGGGATAATATTCGGTTTTATGCTGGCTACAGCTTTCCTCAGCATGTGGATCAGTAATACGGCTGCCACTATTATGATGTTACCTCTGGCAGCTACGGTGATTAACCTGATAGATCAGACCACAGAAAACAAAAAAGGGATGACCCTGTTTTCTCTTGCCCTTATGCTCGGGATTGCATATTCAGCAAATATCGGGGGTATATCGACCATCATCGGCACTCCTCCCAACGTAGTTTTTGTAGGGTATGCCAAAGAACTGCTTAATATAAAAATCGATTTCTCCACATGGATGGTCATTGGTGTTCCAATCAGTATCACGTTGCTATTATTGACATTTCTGCTATTAACCAGGGTATTGTACAGGAACAAATTAGGCCGGATGGCTGATGCATCTCATTCAATAAGATCCGAATTAAAAAGCCTTGGAAAAATGAGCCTCGAAGAGAAGCTGGTTGCTACGGTCTTTTTTCTGACTGCCTTCATGTGGATATTCAAGCTCCCCATAAACAGGTTGCTGGGCAAGGAAATCCTGAATGATACGGCCACTGCTATAATAGGTGGCATACTCATGTTTGCCATGCCTGTAAACCTTAAGAAAGGGATTAGCCTGGTACCCTGGGAAGCAACCAGGCGCCTGCCATGGGGCATCTTACTATTGTTCGGAGGCGGTCTGACACTGGCAAAAGCGATGGAAACGACGGGTCTGATTAATGTCATCGCCGATGTTGTGTCACAACACAGTATGAACCCTTTATTCATTTACCTGATCCTGATAACATCTATGGTGTTACTGACAGAACTAATGAGTAACGTTGCAGTTACCACAATGTATCTCCCTGTTGTAATTGCTATTGGTACCGGACTGGGAATTAACCCGTTATTGCTTTCCATCCCGATGGCAATAGCTGCCAGCTGTGCATTTATGCTTCCTGTTTCAACACCTCCGAATGCCATAGTCTTTTCCAGTGGCTATATTCAGATTAAGGATATGGTCAAAACCGGCGTTATCCTGAATATAATTTCCGTGATAATACTTACAGTTTCTGCCTTTACTATCATAAAATGGGC
>CAYYIW010000065.1:0-14562 GCA_964472085.1 uncultured Rikenellaceae bacterium
AAGGATACAGAAACAGCCAATGATTTTATGATCAGTCTCAGCCGGCTTATGGAGAAAGTAGTGGAAACATCCGATAAGACGATTGTGACTATATCGGCCGAAACAGAGCTGGTAGAGAAGTATCTCAGGATCGAAAAAGTGAGGCTGGGGAAAGATTTCGGCTATTCAATTAACATCCCTGATAATTGTAGAGATGTTAAAATCCCTTCCATGTCGATACACACTTTTGTTGAAAATGCCGTTAAACACGGACTGGTTCCCAAAAAAGGTCCCAAAACCCTGGATATCTATGCCCGTAGGGACAGAAAAGCAGCACAGATCATTGTTGAAGACAATGGCCTGGGATTCAGGACTAAAAATGAAAATACAGTTTCAACGGGCAAAGGGCTTGTACTGGTAGACCAGATGTTCAGCACATATAAACTTATGACCGGGAAAGAGATCAAATACAGCTTCGAGGAAAAGGACACCGGTGGCTTAAAAGCAATTATAACAATCAACCATGAATAAAGTATTAAAAGAACACGCCGGTGAGCCATCCCCATACGACATACCTTAAAAATTTACCGGTCAGCATAGCCAGGGCTGTGATCGGGATATTTGCCCGCAGTACACCAAGCCCGACGGCAAAGACATCGCCAACGCCCGGGACCCAGGAAAAGAATACAAACATGCACCCCTTTTATAAATCCGGTCATGCCACTTTTCAATTTTCTCACGCTTTATCCTCAGGTATTTCTCAATCCATTCCCATTTACCAAGGAACCCAATGGCAAAGCTGCTCATTCCTCCGAGCCAGTTACCTGCTGTAGCAACTACTACAGCCGTATAAGGATCAGTCCCTGTAACTATAAGATAAGAAAGTATAGCCTCTGAACTGAAAGGCACTACTGTGGCCGCCAGAAAACTGGCGAGGAACAGTCCCCACAGGTTGTAATCGAAAAGACTGCCTTCCATATGTGATCTTAATTACAGCCGTGAACTTATAAAAATTATCCGTTCTTGCATATATAAAAATCACCACCTGCCTTTTTAAATCAATTTTAAATTGAAGGTCATCCAACTCTTTTTAACTTTATACGTTAGTCAAATAAGGGCTGATCGACTTTCACGATATAAAAATGATACTGCCATGAAAGCAATGATATTAAATTCCATAACAGACCTCGAAAAAAATCAGGAACCGCTTACACTGGTTAATGTTCCGGAACCTGTAACAGGTGATGATGAAGTCCTTCTTAAAGTCTCGGCGTGCGGCGTTTGCCATACCGAACTCGATGAGATTGAAGGCAGAACTCCTCCCCCGGTCTTTCCTGTGATTCCCGGTCACCAGGTTATAGGCAGGGTGATAGCTGCCGGGAAAAATGTAAAAGGACTGAAGCTGCATGACAGGGTCGGAGTGGCCTGGATCTTTTCCTCATGCGGAAAATGCAGCTTTTGCCTGAGCGGCCAGGAGAATCTTTGTCCTGAATTCACAGCGACAGGGCGGGATGTCAACGGGGGATATGCAGAATTTATGACCGTACCTGCTGATTTTACCCACAGGATACCGGATATTTTCACTGATGCCCAGGCAGCTCCGCTGTTATGTGCCGGAGCTGTCGGTTACAGGTCTTTCAGACTGGCTGAAATTAAAACCGGACAGAATATCGGACTTACAGGTTTCGGGGCTTCCGGTCACCTGGTGCTGCAAATCATTAAATATAGATTCCCTGAAAATAAAATATTTGTGTTTGCGAGAAGTAGTTCGGAAAGAGCTTTTGCCATGGAGCTTGGTGCAGACTGGGCAGGTGATACAACTGATGAAGTTCCTGAATTGCTGGATTCAATTATTGATACAACACCCGTATGGATAACAGTGGTCGAGGCTTTGAAGAACCTGAAACCCGGGGGAAGACTTGTAATTAATGCCATCAGGAAAGAGAATCGTGATAAAGACTATCTCATGAATCTAGATTATTCCCGTCATCTGTGGATGGAGAAGGAGATAAAGAGTGTTGCCAATGTCACAAGAGCTGATGTCAGGGATTTCCTGGCCGCTGCTGCTGAAATTCCTGTTATACCTGACGTTCAGCTGTACAGCCTTGGAGAAGCCAATACTGCGCTGACAGAAATGAAACAGAGAAAAATAAGGGGCGCAAAGGTGCTTTCCATGGATTGATCTGTATTAGTGTATAGTGATTGTGTGATTAGAATGGACCCTGGAAAATTCTTCAGACAGCTCCTTTGAATCTTATCTACTAAAGACCAAACAATTTGTATTAAGATAATCATAAACTTTAGTGAATTTTACTAAAAAAAAGCTACTTTTACTTTTAGTAGCCTCATTATCTGATACCAATCATGACTAAACAAATAATACGGGGACTCATTGTTGATGATGAACCCGTAATCCGGCAATTGTTCATTAATCTCTCTTCAGAGATAGAAAACCTCGAAATAATTGACCAGGCAGAAGATGCCGATGATGGCCTTAACAAGATCCTGGAACTTAAGCCTGATGTTGTATTTCTGGATATAGAGATGCCATTTAAAAACGGTTTTCAACTCCTTGATGAACTTTACAAGGATAAGATTAATATCAATATTATTTTTGTTACAGCTTTTGACAAATATGCTTTACAGGCAATAAAATATGCTGCATTTGATTATCTTTTAAAACCTGTCTCCAAAGCTGAATTATCTGCGGCGATCCTGAAACTGCAGTCAAAACTGCAGGATAACGATCTTAATGAGCAGATAGACAAACTACTGGATTTTTATAAGCCTGAGACTATAAAATTCAATTTACGAACTGGATATCTTATTATTGAACCTGATGAACTTGTTTTCTGTGAGGCAGAAGGTAACTATACCATGCTTTTCCTGCGGGATGGAAAGAAAGAAACAGTAAGTTACCCGATTGGCAAAACAGAAGAAAATCTTCCAGCTGATAAATTTTTCAGGATAAGCCGTTCGACACTGGTTAACCTGTCGCATATTAAAAAAATAAATTTGTTTAAAAGAACATGCGAGGTAAAGGTCGATAATTCATACCATAACCTTAAGATCTCAAAACCAAACATCCAGGAACTCAGACAAAGACTCCAAATTATCAAACAATAAAGCAATCCATAACTACAACGCTGCACTCAGCATTAGGATTCTTATTTTAGTATAAGTCTCCCTGATCGGGAATCTATCATTCAGCTTTCCTTCTTGCCATGCATAAGCAGGTCCAGTGCCTCACTGAAAGAACCGGCAGGGATCACTTTTCCGGAATTGACGAAAAAGATCTCATCGGCATTTTCTATTGTGTTAAGACGGTGAGCAATTATCACACGTGTCGTGCTATCCGGCAGATCCTTTAATATACTATCAAGTTGCTGTTCAGTAACGGTATCAATGTTTGCTGTCGCCTCATCAAGAATAAGCAGTTCAGGTTTGCGAAGTATTGTTCTCATAAAGGCGATAAGCTGTTTCTGCCCGAGACTCAGACCATCTCCGCCGTTTATAACCTCTGTGTCCAGACCTTTGTCAAATCGTCCGAGAAGAACGCCTAATTGTGCATTATCAGTAATCTTTGTGATGTCCTCACCGTTATGCCCGTTATATTCCGGGTTCCCGTATAGAATGTTATCTCTCACTGTTCCCGAGAAAAGGAAAGGGTCCTGGAGAATGAAACCTATCTTTGAAGTTCTTTCTTCCGGATTGTATGTTCTTATATCCCTCCCGTCAAGCAATATTTTACCCTTCGTCGCATCATAGAGCCTGGAGATAAGAGATGCCGTGGTAGTCTTGCCCCCGCCAGTAGGTCCGACAAATGCATATGTTTTTCCTTTCTGCAGGCTGAAACTTACCTTATGAAGGACCTCTTTCCCGTTCGGATAGCTGAATGATACATTATTGAAATGAACAAAAGAAGAATCCTCTCTTTCGCCATTATCTTCCATAAGCATCAGGTTGCTTTTAAATGACAACAGAAGGGAGATCCTGTCCCAGGCAGCAAGCGCCAGCTGGAAATTGGCCCAAAGGTTTGCCATCTGGCGCAGCGGGTTATAAAAATTTGTAACATAAACAATGAAACTTACAAGCAGACCAACTGTAAAATATCCTTTTAATATAAGCCATATACCCAGTGCAAGGACAATCAATTTACCTATATTTGAAGCAAAGGAGTAAACCGGTGTAAGAGTATTCCCGGCAATACCTGCCTGTACAGATTTCTTATAATTATCCTGGTTCACCTCTTCAAATCGTTTGCGAAAATAATCGCGCCTGTTAAATGCCACAATGACCCTAAAATTGGCAAGACTTTCCTGTATCTCCGCTGATAATATCCCTGTGCTTTTAAGACTTGCTGCATTTTTCCTTCTTATCCATGGAGATACAGCCCTTGTATATATCCATAACAACAGGGCCGGACCCAGCGCTGCCAGTCCTAAAGGCAGGTTTATAACAAGCATGATGATACCGGCACCTATCATTGTGATCAGGCTCCCTATGAACTGCATAAGTGATTGAGAGAAGAACTGGTTCACTTTGTCAGTATCATTGTTGATCCTTGAAATAAGATCGCCGGCTTTATTCTGGTTGAAAAAATCGACCGGCAATTCCTGGAGCTTGTTGAAAACAGAATTCCTCAGGCTGTATAGCATCCGCTGACCTATCCCGCCCATAAGCCGCATCTGTGCATAGTTTACCACGAAAGCAATAACATATAATAGTACCAGGATCCCGGAAAAGACAAGCACCCCGTGATACTGCTTTGTCTGAATGTAATTATCTATTGTATAACCAACAAGATATGGTCCCAGCAGGTTAAGACCGGCATTGAGAAATATGGCAGAAAAAGCAATGGCAACATTACGGCCTTCACCTCTTATAATGGTAATAAGTTTGCGAAGTGAAGCAAGACCCGATATCTTCTTCGCCACCTGCTCAGCCGCCTGGTTAAGATTATAATTCATAATGCTGGGTGCTTCTTTGTGAATTGTATATCTGGTTATATTCCGGTGATATCTCCAATAACTCCTTATGGGTGCCTGCTGCAACAATCTCACCTTCCATAAGTAATATGATCTGTTCAAAATGCCTTACAGGTGATATCTTCTGTGTCACGGAGATCAGTGTCATACCCGGATAATTATTCTCCAGGTTACACAGTATTTTATTTTCTGTTTGCCTGTCAACACGGGAAGTAAAATCGTCAAGAAGAAGAATACGCGGATTAAGGGCAAGGGCACGGGCCAGCATAATACGCTGTTTCTGCCCGCCTGAAAGGCTTGAACCTCTCTCTGATACTATAGTATCAAGATTCATGGGTAACTGCTCTAAAAAATCATTCAGATCAGCTGTCTCAATTGCCTTTTGCAAAGCCTCTTCCGTTACATTTTCATTGAATGCAATATTCTCCCTAAGGCTCATGTTGAATATCACACTGTCCTGGAAAACAAAGCCCGTCTGGCTATGAAATTTCTCACGGGAATATTTATCAATGTTAACCCCATCTATCTCTATACTGCCCGAATCAGGAGGCAGTATGTTTGTCATCAGGTACAACAATTGACTCTTACCTGCTGCTGTCGGCCCAATTATGGCAGTTTTGCTCCCTTCCTTTACGGTAAATGAAATGTTTTTAAGCACGGGTTTTTCACCATAACTGAGTGAAATATTCTTTAGAACCAGGTCCCCCTTTAAATCGGATTCTATGAATCCCGGCTCTTCCCGTGGAGGTGAGTTCAGCACAACCTGTATCCTTCCGTATGAAGCAGAAGCCGATGCAATAAGATTGCTCATGAATCCGATCATCATTATTGGAAAAATAAGCATTATGAGGTAACTGTTGAAAGCAGTAAAATTACCAAGGGAAAGAGTGCCCATCACCACATAGTGCCCCCCTAGAGCCAGGATGGTAACTACAGCAAGATTCGAAACGAACATTATAACGGGGATAAGTGTTGAAAACAACCTGACGATAGCCAGCCCAACATTTTTTGATTCAAGATTCGTCTCAAGGAACTTTATACTTTCAGGTTGCTGTGAATTCAGAACCCTGATAAGTGCAGATCCCATTATGCTCTCGTTTATTATCCTGTTAAGACCATCTATTATCTCCCGGCTCCTCCTGAAAAGCACCCGGACTTTCCTGAATACAATAAAAAATGTCAAAGCAATAACAGGGACTATTGCGATAACTGTAAGGGCCAGCCTCCAGTTTATGGAAATCAACAGCGCTGAAGCTCCTGCAAGTACGAAAAATGAGGAAATGATGGTTACCAGGGCCATGGAAATAAACATCTTAACAGAATCAGTGTCGGAAGTAAGATTGGTGAGCAGCCTGGCCGGATTGGACTTAAGAATGAAAGTATAACTCTGTTGCGACAATTTATTTGAAAGCTTTGAACGAAGATCTTTTGCCACTCTCTCCGAAGTCAGGGTCTGAATGATACTTTGAAGAAAGGTAAAAATAAATATTCCGAAAGCAGCAGCAAGGAATTCCACTATTATTGATTCTGCATTGAAATGGTGAGCCGAAAAGGCATCTATCCCCTTTGCAATAATCTTAGGTATAAGCAGGTTTATAGCATTACCCGAGAGAGCCATAATAATCATAATGATAACTATGCCCCTGTAAGGCCTGACAAGACTAATTAACCTCCCGTTCCGGCTATTCTCTCCAGATGATCCTTTATGTGACCTGCTCATCCTGTTTTAAAATTCTTTTGGCAAAGAAATCCAAATATGAGCACTTTTACTCAAAAAGTTGTCAAAAGAACAACATTTGAAAAAGATTTGTTTTAAAATGCCGGAAAATTTACCCTGTGACTCTTTTGTAGTCCTGATTGTAATAATATTTAACTGACCTTATGCTGTCAGTGTTTACAGGAAAAATATCCCCTCCATCCTGGCATGTTTATATGCTGTAAGTTTTTCTTGTTCCTTACCACCTTCAGATGTGCCGGTGTATAAAATGAGAGTTCATGAAATTCATATTGTGAAGCCTGGTCACGCATTTCTTTTTTTATCATTTTTTCAGACACCTTACCGATTCTCCTCGAGATGCAGGATTAGTACTTCTGCCCAGTCCTGTACTCATAAACAGGTAATAATCGTAAGCACTTGACGCGTTGCTGGGTGCAGAGCTCCACCATATACCAATCTTCCCGGCATTTACGAATGTACCGTTCTCAACACGGTATCCGCCAGGATATCCTGTGAAGCCCGACTCATTGGTACCATTAGTCCCCTCATTCCATCTTGTAGGACTTTTCATTTTTAATCCGGCAACCTGTGAACCTCCCAGTGAACTTACCAGCCGGTACCAGTCTTCATTTCCCGGTATTACCCATCCTTCAGGAGCCAGTCCCCTGGGATCGTTAACTGCATACCAGTTATACAACTTCCCGTACCATTTCCCTGCAACAGTATCATTGTTATAATAACACCAGGCCGGTTTACCTGCCTTACCGGCAGCAACCCATGCAGCATTTGTTCTTGCTTCCGGAATAGTATCACCATTACTGAATGTAACGACATCCAGGTTTGCCGCTGCCCAGGTCTGTGACCCGATAACCACTGTCCCTTTTCCAGTCTTTGCTTTGGAAACGACTTGTTTCTTCTTTGTAGTCGCCTGCTGTACCTCTGTTCCTTCCCTGGAAACATGTGTAGGGGAAGTTAGCTCTTTACCTGCTGAACCACCACCTGAGAGTAGAAAAATGGCAGGAACAAGAACTATTACCTCAGTCAATCTTATATTTTTCATATCTAAATAATTATGATTTTAAACGCCACATTTCTGCCTGCTTTCAGACAGGGAATCCAGATGAGAGAAGTAATTTTATTCCTGTTTACGTTTAGAAATCAAAAGGGTTTCATATCCACGGACATTTTGATTGATATTGTCCGGCTAAGGAATATCCAATTATAAGAATACCATTGTGTTAGCTTATATACGTAGTGCCGTTGCAGGAATTAACGGTGTTCTTTATCTAAGAGCGTGCACTAGCCCTGCATACCTTGTTAAACATCAGGTATTAAACGTGATATGGGATACTTTATTTTATAACCTGCTTACAGGTCCTTCCGTAATCAGTTCATGAGCTGAAATTTTATCGGCATTACATACCAGACAGGAACAGGTCTTCCGCCCTGTTTGCCGGGCTTGAAAGGCGGGAGCGTTTTAACGACCCGTACTGCTTCAGCATCAAGCTCAGGATCAACTCCTTTTAGAACACTTATCTGACTGATACCTCCTTTTGCCGTAACACAAAATTTTAAAATTACCTTCCCCTCAATATTATTCTCTCTCGCAACTTCAGGATACCTGATATGATCTGAAATATATTTATATAATGCGGCTTCCCCTCCCGGGAATGACGGGTCTTCCTCAACCACTATAAATATCTCTTGCTTTGGCTCCTCCGTTTTAACCTCCGGTTTTACCTCAACCGGCACATCAAGAACATCCGTATTCTGCACTTTTTCCTCTGCCTCTTCGGCCGTCATAAGCTGCACCTGATCCTCGGGTTTCATTGAATCGACCACAACCGGCGGAATATATTTCTGCTGGGCAACAACATCAGCCGGCGGGGGTGGCGCCGGTGGGACTACAACCTGGTCCATCGCCTGGTCAAGATTGTCCATCTTTATTTCAACCGTCCTGTCCGTTTTTGCCAGTAATCCTTCAACAGACCTTGTATTAATATAGGGAATTATAACGGCAGCTGCCATTAATATTACCCCTGCGAATGTCGAGGACATCACTGTTAAACTGTATTTCCTCCGCATTACATATGCCCCGTAATCCATGTTCCTGCCCTTGAAAACGATATCATCGAAAGCAGGACTCCAATTCTGATACTTTTCCATGACATTTAGTTTTTAATTGTTACCAGGTCAGGTAATATCACATTCGCTGTTTATATTCTTTGCTCCGCCTTACCCGTTGCCTTATTTCAGTTTGTCTTAGTTAAAAATCTAACATACATATAGTTATCTATCTTAAATCTCTCAATATCAAATATACAACTTATTTTTTAGTTATACAACTAATTTTTTAATTATTTACAACAGGTAAGTTCAACCAGGCATTTTTGATACCTGTCCGGATAAAATACAGGAAGTAATTATTACATAGCCGGCTTATGCTATAAATCAACTGACTGATGCAGGATACTATAAGCCGTCTTCAGGCTCCTTGTAGTTGCTGATACTTCAAGTTTCTTTTCCAGAAAGGTGTTTGATAACCTGGTTCTGCCATACCCGCCTGGCAGAAAAAGATACACGGCCGGTTTACTGACAACAATATCCTCTCCCTCCCGTTTTGCATCTCCAAAAATGTTAAGTTCATGCTTTTCGACATCGGAAAAAAGGAATGTGATGTACTGATGTGCCGGATCCTTGGAAGGATCTTTCAGGAATGGATTATGTTCCAGTATCTTTCCCAGTGTTCCGGGAGAAAGAGCGAGCACCGATACTTCCATTCCGAAATCATCCTTCAGACACATTGTTATCAGTTTGCCGATTTTAACAGGATCACATTCATCTGACCTGAAAATAATATTGCCGCTCTGCAGATAACTTCTTGCGTCTTTAAATCCCAGCTTTTCGTAGAAATGTATAAGAGCCTCCATTTTTATAACATTTTTGCCGCCGACATTGATGCCTCTTAAAAGTGATATCCAGGTATTCATCGTTTTTATAGACATTAAACTGTATTACTGTATATTAACCAGACAATTATAATGCGGTAATGTTTAACAGCAATGCATGGGTATTGATAGTTTGGAATCAATTACCGAATTTTATTGTTATATTTCAAAGAAAAGGATGACCAGATTTTAATCACAGGTTTTGTAGTGAAAAAGGGAGAAGAAAAGAAACATAAAAATTCAGAAAGGGATGAAGAATCAGAAAGGGAAGATTCACTCACTCCGGCAGGGGAAAACACTGAAAATCCTCTTGATCTTCTTGACAGCTTCCTGAAACAGGTCAAAGGAGCAGTTTCTGTTCCTTCCATGTCAGCAACATCTCTTCCGGATGATATTGCATCAATAGACTTGTCGGAATACCCTGAGATAGAACTTCCTCCTTCTCTTGAAACAAAAATTGCACAGTTAAAGATCATTACCGGGTACATCGAAAAGAAACAGAATGACCAGGAACCGGGTTCAGGTAAGTATCCTGAAAATATGAAAGTCAATTATGCCGGGTCGCTTAACCCGTCACAGCTTGCTGCAGTAATGATTACTGAGAAACCGGTACTTGTTATTGCCGGGGCAGGCAGTGGCAAGACACGTGTTATTGTACACAGGGTATCATATCTCATTGAAAAGGGAGTCGACCCCCAATCCATACTGTTACTTACATTTACAAGAAAGGCTTCCCGGGAAATGCTGGAAAGGGTTGAGACTCTGCTGGGTGATAAAAGGGTGGGAAATGTCACCGGAGGAACATTTCATTCATTTGCGGCCTTCATTCTCAGGAAATATTCAAATCTGCTCGACCTTCCTCCTAACTTTACCATCATTGATAACAGCGATTCTGAAGATATAATAGATCTGATCCGAACAGAACTTAAGCTGAACACAAAAGACAGAAAATTCCCACGTAAATCAAGGATTTATGACATTATCTCATATTCCAGGAATAAGAACACAACAATCAGTTCTATCATACATGAGCAGTATACCGGACTGATTGACTATATCCCGGATATAGAGCTGATCCATAACGGATATACACAATATAAAAAACTTAGCAGGATACTTGATTTTGATGACCTGATGGATAGCCTGAGAAACAACCTCAGGGATAACATGCGTTTCCGGGAAAGTCTTCAGAAACAGTACCGGTATGTTATGGTGGATGAATTCCAGGATACCAATATTATCCAGAAAGAGATTGTGGATTATATTGCGGCCAGGCATAAAAGAATAATGGTTGTGGGAGATGATTCACAGAGCATTTATGCTTTCCGTGGGGCCAACTACGAAAACATACTGCGTTTCCCGGAGACATATCCTGATTGTGTTGTTATTAAGATAGAAGAGAATTACAGGAGTAACCAGAAAATCCTTGACTTTACAAACTCAATTATCGATCATGCAAGGATAGGGTACAGGAAAAAGCTGTTCACAAAAAACTCCCGGCAGACTATCCCTTTAATTAAGAGGGTATATGATCAGCAGGCAGAGGCAGAATTCATCGTTGACAGGATATTGGAACTGTCGGAAGAGAATGTCCCTCTCAATGAAATTGCCGTTCTGAACAGGGCCGACTGGCATAACAGGTATATCCAGGCAGAGTTGAGCAAAAGAGGTATTCCTTATGTAGTCGTAGGAGGATTTCGCTTCAACGAGAGAATGCACGTAAAGGATATTATTTCATACCTGCGGATAACCTATAATCCCGCTGATGCCGTTGCATGGCACAGGATACTCAAGTATATCGGTGGAATAGGGCAGATAACTGCCGGAACTGTAATAAATGAATTTCGCAACAGCAATGATCCGTATTCCTTCGTGATGTTCAGGAAGAAGAAGTTCTACGATGAACTGCGTAAACTCGGAAATATGCTGTCAGTCGCCAGTTTGCCCGACAGGACCCTGACCCAAAAGATAGATATTATTATAGATTACTATTCTCCGATACTTAAAGAAAGAGCTGATGATTATTATATCAGAATGCAGGATGTGGCTGTCCTGAGTGATCTCTCAAAAAAATACCGGGATCTTGATAAGTTCCTCTCTGATTTTGCACTGGATCCTCCGTCAAAAAGAGTTGCAGATCAGACAAGGCCCCTGATTGACGAAGGAGAAGAAGAGGGCAAGGTTACGATTACAACTGTTCATTCTGCTAAGGGTCTTGAATGGTATGCTGTTTTCATACCTCATGCCCTGGAAGGAATGTTCCCTTCGAACAGGGCTAAAAATGTTGAGGAGATGGAAGAAGAACGAAGGCTCTTCTATGTTGCATGCAGCAGGGCAAAAGAGGAACTCTATATAACTTTTCCCCGTAATATTTATTCTTATGATGCTGTTTTCCACCTGCCATCCAGATTCCTGGTGGAATTAGACAGGGATAATTATGTTTTTGATAAAGACTGAACATTCCGGTAAAAGCAAAATACAGGCCGGTGTGAAAAATAAATATACTGTTTCTCTTTTACCCGTATTTTTATCGTCTTCTCCCAACCATTTATCTATTTACCGGTTTGGTTGATCAAATTTCACTTTTAAGGTATTCTGCTTTTTTATATAATAGCAGCCTATTTGAATGTAAGGGCTCAGGAATTTATATTGAACAGACTTTATCATTAAACATTTTACCAGATAGGATAGGATAAAGTTAAAAAAATGCTATCTCTAACAGATTATTGACTGGAAATGCGCTCATATGACTTAAATTTACATGAACATTCAAGTTTTTTGATAATCGTACTAATGTTTTTGACAAAATGGTATCCTTAATATTGAATTATACAATAGTTTTGATAGTGAAACATCTAATAAAATTTTTGCTCATATGACATCAAGTAGTCTTACAATGAATGAACTTCAAAGTCTAATACTGGAAAATACTCCCAAGACACCCCAGATTGATCTTAACAAATTTACAGGCGACCTTATTTTATCAGGAAGGTCCATACCAGAAAATGCGGCCAAGTTATATGAGCCGGTCCTGACATGGGTTAATGAATATATCAACAATCCCAGGCCAACCACCAATTTTAGGATAAACCTTGAATATTATAACAGTGCGTCATCAATATGGCTTGCCAAGATACTTAAAGCCCTTTCACGTATTGACAAAGAGGATTATGTACTGATAATACATCTTTACCTTCATATTGATGATTTTGAGGAAATGGAAGAATTTGATGATATCAAGGATGTCTTCTTTCCTATTGGGGACATTTTCCATGATGCACAGGTAAGCATCGGACTTAAATTGTATGGTGTAGATGATAATGGCTTCACTGTTAAAAGTACTTCTGTATTTTTCTAAAAAAAAACTTATCCCCGGACGAGGATAAGTCAATTAATATGCTTAATCATAATTTCTAAGGACCCTTATATGGGGTCAGGTCCTGCCTTCAAAAGGATCTCTAATGTTGCATGAGAAGAAATATGTCAGCCCGTTTACCTCAGTCATATCCATAACTTTAAAACCATTCTTCCGGAGTAAAACAGAGACGGCTTCCTTATCCATCCTGTTAACTGTTCTTAAATCGAGCAGATTAATGACCATTGAAGTAAATCCGGATATAAATCCGTCCAGTGTAATACTGGTGTTCTCTGAAAAACAGCCGATAAAATGAATATCCAGAGGCAGTATCCTGCCCAGGTCCTGTAAAAACTTCCCCGGATCCTTAATATAATTCAGCTTCCTGAGATTAACCAGCAACTTTACATTCTTAAAATCCTCCTCATCATAGAAGTAATGATGATTTGATGGCAGGAACAAAAGGTTAGTCTCCCTTGACAGATTTAAACTCTTCAGATAACGAAACAGGCTAACGCCTCCTCTTGCATCAAGATCAACAGAAGTTGTTGTAAACAAATTCCTCCCACCTGCAGATCTCTGTTTCTTTGGTACAGACTGTTCAATATCGTCACCACCAAAATAGCTACTCTTTGTTACAGCAATATTATCCATCTTTTTTCCTGAATTGTAATATCAAAAATACGAAAATATATGATCATTATCAAATCGCAAAAGTTCAAATAGTGGGCAAATGAAGCATTTCTGAGGACCTTTGTCCTATTAATTCATACGATTAACATCTGAATACTATCATTAGTCTAAAAAAATGAACCATTGATCAAAATATCTGCTATTCTGAACCTTGAAAATGAATTCTAAAACCAAAATAATGTGCTGATATGTATATAAAATAAAGACATCAGGATGATTAGATTAGTTATATTTCTTCCTGCTTTTTATGAGTAAGGAGACTGTCCACAAAATAACAGCTCACCGCAGATTACGAGAATTATTCTCCTGGTGACTGGTTGGTTTTCTTTCTCAACAGGCTGTCAATACTAAACATCCCGGAGCCTTTTGAAGCCAGGTACAAAAAGAGAAAACAATACAGCACGGCTAGTTCACCTCCGTTCAATAAAGGAAGTAATCCGTGTTTTACGTGAACAAACCAGAAGGCATAAGCCATTTCCCCGCTTGCTATAAAAGCAGCCCAGCGCGACCATAACCCCGCCATAATAAGAATTCCCCCGATCAGTTCAATAGGTCCGGCACCATAATGCAATAATGGGGGAAAATTATAAGATGCATGGGGAATACCCAGTAACTTCTGGGATCCATGCCAAAGGAATAAAAATCCGGCCACAATACGAAGAATAGCATAAATTTGTGGTTCATACTTAGTTAAAAACATTTTCTTTCCCATTTTTTCATACATTTTATTGTCTGGTTCTAATCAGATAATGTCGTTTCATAATATCAATAAAACTACCCGGGATACTAAAACATCAGACAGGCACTAAATGTTCAGATGCTGCAATATTTTCAAGCCGGGGAAAATCTCTGTATGAAATTTTTACCTGTTCTGGACAAGTA
>CAYYIW010000066.1:0-13150 GCA_964472085.1 uncultured Rikenellaceae bacterium
ATGGCCGGAGATGATCACCGCTCATGGGAAGGCAGGTTCTGGTCATCAACAGAGGAAAATGATACTATAGCCAAATATCTATTTTTAGATTGTTCAAACATGATCTTATTAACACATGATAATAAGACCAAAGGATATTCTGTCCGTTGCGTGAAAGATTAATCCTGCTTCCTGAGAAGCTCAGCGGTATCGGCGAATCCTCTTTCGAGTGCCAGTGAAACAGTAGTTTCTCCTTTATCTGTCCTTGCATCAATATCGGCTCCATTGGCGATAAGCAGTAGTACGAGGTCTGTTTTGCCGTTATGGGCAGCAGAATGGATGGGAGTATAACCACCTGCCTGTTTCGCATTAACATCCGCACCTTTTCTGATCAGCATATCTGCAATATTAAAATCCGACGCTGCACAGGCTGAATGCAAAGGTGTTACCTTCAGTGTATTATCCGAAGCTATGTTAGGATCTGCACCTGAGGCAAGCAGGTATCTTACAAGCTCATGATGACCAAAAAATGAAGCAAGTCCAAGTATTGTAAACCCGTCAGGTGAGAATGAGTTAAGCAGGTCCGGATCTTCCCTGAGCAACCTGGAAATAATCTCCAGTTTTCCAAGGCTTGCAGCCTCGAAGATATCGTATTCAGACCTGTATTGTGTAAGCAGGGCAATAGCCTCATCATTTCTGCAATACGCTGCATACTGCAGAAGTGATATCCCCTCTTCAGTCTTTATGGCTGCAACAGACGGATCTTCGAGGAGTTTTTGTCTAAGGAGATCATTATGACCAGATCTTATCATCCCGGTGAGTGATTCTTCCGACATGGCCAGCTGATTAATTTATTTGTTAAAGAACAACAATGAAAACGGGAAAGTTGTTTAGGATCCTTTACAACATAGCCCTATTACAAAGGACCTGAATGGTTCGATCACCATCATCCTGTAATAATTCTCTCCTGCCAATTAATTTTAGCAATTAACGTGTCAGCTACAAAATTAGACTAAATTTCCGGTATATTAAAGCAATATTCCGGCCAGTGACGCCGAAATATATGATGCCATGGTACCGATAAGCATAGCTTTAAAACCAAGTTTTGCCAGATCAGCTTTTCTGTCCGGGACCAGTGCCCCGATACCACCGATCTGAATGGCTATAGAACTGAAATTGGCAAATCCGCAGAGCGCAAAACTTGCAATTACTACAGATTTGGCACTCAGGAGTCCCTGGTGTATCATAGGGGAGAGGTCGGAATATGCAACAAATTCATTTACAACCATCTTTGTGCCCATAAGTGAGCCTACATTCATCGATTCTGAAGGGGGAACTCCCATCACAATTGCAAACAGGCTGAAAAAGGCTCCGAACACATCTTTAAGGCTAAGATGATTAACATCGAGCCCGATAAAATTCAGGGAAAGGCCCGTCCAGGCAAGAAAATGTCCAAAATATCCAAGCAATGCATCTAAAAGGGCTATCAAAGCTATTACTCCAATAAGCATAGCTATAACATTGAGTGATATCTTCATACCATCACTGGCCCCATGGGAAATGGCATCCATAATATTTGCATGTTCTTTCCTTACCTCCAGTTTAACCGTTCCTTTTGTTTCCGATACTTGTGTTTCAGGGTATACTATCTTGGAGATCACAAGGGCCCCGGGAGCTGCCATAAGGCTTGCTGCCAGGAGATAGGATGCCGGTACACCCATTGAGATATACACTGCCATCACACCCCCGGCTATTGTAGCCATACTGCCTGCCATGGAGGCGAGCAGCTCCGACATGGTCATACCTGAAAGATACGGTCGTATCATTATCTGTGCTTCAACTTGTCCCACAAATGCACTTGCAACATTGGAGAGTGCTTCACTACCGCTGACGCGCATTGCCCAGTGAACAAAACGGGCAATAGCTGCCACTATCCTTTGCATCAACCCAACATGGTATGCCATGGCTACAAGTACACACACGAATATAATAGTTGGCAACAGTACAAATAGGAAAACACCACTTTTTACAACACCTTCCGGCAGGTACTGGCTGATCTTGGTCAGATCACCAAATACAAAATTACCTCCCTGCTGAGAGAAATCCAGGAGTTTATTTATGGCCTGGCCCAGCCATGCAAAAATATTTCGCCCGAGTGGAACCTTAAGAATAAAAATTGCCAGAGATAGTTGCAGGACTAAACCGCTTATCACCAGCCTGTAGTTGATTTTTTTTCGATTATTCGACCATAAAAAGGCCAATCCCAATATTATAAAAATACCAATAACGCCAGTAAACCTTCCCATTCAATTAAGTGTCTTTTATAGAAATGTGTCGCCCTCAAACCTACGTTTTTTTTAATAACTCACCAAGGATTGAAACGAAAAATAACACACCTGTTGAAAGGTAAAACGACCTTCCATACGGTTAAAAATTAACATGCTGTATGGATGTAACTTATGACCGGGCTATTGGTTCGGGACACCCAGAGCTTCAGCCCATCTTTTGATAGTCGCAATCTGTTTTGCATCGGGAACAAGCTCTGGCCTTGCTTCCCTCCTTTTTTCAGGAGGCATTTTACCTTCAGAAAGTTCCGAATACATCTTATTTGCCCTTTCAGCCTGTTTTTCTTTTGAATAGTTTGCCCAGTCTGAAAAATTCAATTTTTTCCTTGGCATCAGTCCACCGTCATTACTATGACACGGCATACACGATTTGTTCACAATTTTACTGATACTGTCAGGAAGAGCTGAAGATACATTTGTCATGTCCTGTGCCGACAATGATGCCAACGGCAAAAACAAACCGAGGGCAACCAATACTAAAAGAACGGCTATTGGCCGGTTAATTGTTTTTCTCATGATCGCAGTATTAGAAATTTTACTAAATATAACTAAATTATTACTATACAGATCATTTTATTATTAATTCATCTCTGATTTTATGATCGCTTCAAAGAAGAACTGTCACCTGCCCGTTCCGGGGAATAGCCCTGTAAATGATCCTGTTGTCTCCTCTTGAAACATATAGTTTTATATAAGGATGATAGTCAGGGACTTTCAGGACAGCTATTCTTTTAATAGCAGCCCATGCATCAGTGGCTCTTAGCCTGAAATCAAACCAGAACCTGGCGAGCCTGTCACGAGGTAAGACAGGATCGCCCTGGTAGAAACAGATCCTTATACCCTCTTTCATATTAAGGATAAAATTAACGGGCTGTGTATGTGTTGTATCAGGAATAACATCGGGCTGATATTCTGAAGTATCCTTGGGAGCCATCTTGATCATCAGCGGTTCCTTCCTGATAGTGGATCTGGAACTTACTATTGACAGGGGTGTTGACATCATCGTATATAGGATAGCGTCATTCCCTCGCTTAAATATGCTGCCGAGCCTGTAACGGATGATAGGAGAAGAATGAACTACCACACCGTTTATTGCCAGATCCGCTATGCTGTCATCCAGGTTGATCATTAAGTATATTGAATCGGTTTCAGCCATAAGGGTCTTTGACTGGAGCCAGGCCTTTTGCTTCAAGAGAACAAGGTAGGCCGAATCGGTGAATACAGCACTGTCAGCATAGGTTTTTGCATTCTTCTCCGGATTGAAGTTGGAATATATCTGATCCAGGGCCCTTGTGGTGCCTATTATATTCATAACAGAATAGTATATAAGTACTGCGGCAACCATTGCAGCAGGAAGAATCCATCGGCTCTTTTTTCCTGTTTCTATTTTTTTTTGTTCATTTTCCATATCTCAACATATATCAGAAAATATAGACTTTTGAACCAACACTGAGAGTATTGAATATCACCTTAAGATCGTCATCATTGAGTCTTACACAGCCATGAGTAACCGGCATACCCAGAAAACGCTTGTAAATTGTTCCGTGAATAAGATATCCGTCTCCTATTGACAAAGCGTAATCGCCCAGTACACCGTACTCATACCTTGAATTGTCATCTTTGGGAGGGATAGGAAGACCTTCCTCAACAAAAGACCAGTCGGGTCTTTTCCAAACAGGATTGGTCGTCTTCCCACGCACCCAGTACTTCCCTTTCGGCGTTTTAAATATCCATTTCCTGTCAGTCTCTGTCTTTAAAAGTGTATAGCTTCCCGAACTACAGAATCCTTCTCTTATCAGTTTCTTGTTCCTGTAAAGGTAAAACTTGTTATCGGTAGTGTTGATCACTATATATGACTGACCTGACGTATAGGAATTATACTTTCTTTCAAGGTGTTGAATATCACGCGAAATCCGGTATGTTTCACTTTTATATTCCCTGGATTTATTCAGACCAGGATCGGATGTGATATCCGGTGCTTTAACCGGTACCATTTCATCAAGCAGCGGTACACCATAAAAAACGGCTGCCACCAGTGCACTCACAGCTAAGACAATGATCAAAACTCTAAGGGTACGCTTTGAGATATGTGCCATATCTTTTCTGACTGCCTTTTTTCGTAGCCACGACAGAAATTCTCCCAGCAGGGTCACAGTCTGCTCCTGATTCACCTTATCCTCGGGTGGTCCATCTCCCTGAATGGATTTATCAGCATCTGTATTCTTATCTTCCATAAGCATTATCTATCTTTTGAGTATACTTTGCAGATCGATCATCGATCCGACAATGGTTACAGGAGTACCTTTCCTTACCAGCCTGTATAAAACATCCATCGCTTTATCTTGAAGAGCTATACAACCTTCGGTCCAGTCCACACCCTTCCCGCCTTGCCCGTGTATTTCTATCAGGCCGCCGATACTTGCAGTCGAAGGCAGTGTCCCGTTTTTGACCTCTGACAGGAATCTTTCCCTGTCATCATCATTAGGATAGTTCAGAAGGAGAGCCTTATAGTATTTTGTTTTTCCTCCCTCAAATTTACCGGCTATCCTGTACATACCCTCAGGAGTGGCTTTATCACCTTTCAGTCTTTTATTTCCTACCCAGTTGGATCCTAGTTCAGCATTGAATTCATATTTCATTTTACCTCTCAGGTAAACAAGGCACTTTCTTGAGAACTTATCTATAATAATTGAGTAACTATGAGAGCTCCTCGAATCATTCAATGTTTTGTCTATCCACTTTTTCCATGTCGAGTATGCTTTGAAATAATCCTTCAGATCAGAAGATGCATGTTCGTAAGAAGCTGTAAGAAGATTTTCTGAATCGGTCAGCTTCCTGTACGCGCTGAAATAATCACCATTATCGTAAAGAATTTCTGATTCCTTAAGTAAAAGTTTGCCGCGTGATATCCTGTTTCGTATTTCTGCATTAAGAGGATAGGTACCGAAAAGAGTATCAATTTCTGCAGACAGCCTGTTAAGAATTGTGTATTTCTTCCTGATCCTGTTTTCCAGGTTTGTGGACATAGCAGATGAATTTTCTGCTGCTTCCAGAGCCCTGGATTCCGATCTCCCGGCATAGCCGGCCACCTCATCAAAATTCCTGAAATATATGAATCGCCTGTTTTGTCTTTGCCAGCTAACCATCGCTGAATCGTACAATGCCAAAGCTTCATCATATAACTTTCTTGAATAGGTTGAGGCATTAACAGCTTCGGCCTCTGCAATTGCCTTACGTGCCTTTTCCATCCCTGCTGCCGGCGGCTCAGGCGTAAGATGAATCAATAACAAGATTACCAGTGGTGCCGATATTATTATGATTATAATAACCGATACCCATCTCCAACCCTTTTTCATATAACCCTGCTAATAGTTTTTAAAAAAAACCCCGGGAGTAACCCGGGGGTTTAATATCACTAACAAATGGTTACCAACAGCATAGCATTATTTACCTCCCGGTCGTCTGCCGGTTGCTTTTTCTATAGCATCTTTAAGCTCCGTATTGATACCATCAGCTTTTTCCTTGGCAGCTTTCAGCTTGTTCAGAGCATCCATGTATTTACCCTGATCATTCAGACCCTGAGCTTCGGTTACTGATGCCGCAACAGTAGCCATATCTGTTTTCATGGCTTCAAGAACAGCAGCTCCTTCTTTTCCTCTCGGAGCTCTCTTCATTAGTGTACCGTTTTCATCAATAACAGCTTTGATATCTGTCATCATGGTGTCTACTTCCTGCTTTACTTCTTCTTTCTTTGCAGCAGCATCAACAGCTGCTTTATTGGCTAAAGTTAAAGTAGCGGCAAGTTTTGTTTTTACATCACCAAAATTCTTGAATAATTTAGATTCCTGAACCTGGACCTCTGACATGATGGTCTTCATGGAATCCTGTACAGCTGTAAATTCATCGGGTACATAAACTGCTGCTTCAGCAGTCTGAGCGGCAGTAATAGCTGCATTGGTTGCATCAATTTCAGCCTGCGGTTTTTTACCACAACTAGAAAGGACTGCAACCATAGCTATAGCTGCTAATCCCATAAACACTTTGTTCTTCATTTTTCTAACCTTTTTTAATACTTTGTTTATTTTTACAACTCTGCATTAATAAAATATATTAAACGCTAAAGTTCAAAAAATTACGGCCTAAAGATAAACAAATTTATGGAACATGACAATACAAATATTCGGTAAATTGGAAAGGCTTGCTAAAATATTGATTTACTAAAAATTAATTTAGTACCTAAAATTAATTTTAGATTTTAGATATTGTTAATTCCTGATAATCAACAGCTAATATTACCTGCATTTATTTTTTAAGGTATTTGAAACCAAGCCTCTTCAACCCTGCCTGCACCTCATTGCACGACATGAAAAGATCCCATAATAATCCTGTCCTGAAATTCTCTATCATCACCACTTCAGGTCCCTGGTCTATAGCAAGATATTTCTGTGGATACCAGTTATATTGTTCGCTGAAGGCATCATAAAAACCATATTTCCCCCATATTTTATCTCCAAGCGTGTAATAAAAATACTTCAGTGCATCCATCGAGTGGTCGGGAGTATAGGGGAATGATGATAATGCGGCAGTAGGTGAGATAACTCCCAGGTCCGTACTCTCGCCCGGAGCATGCGCCGCGTAGAAATTTATCGAATAGCTGGCTGTCAGTCCCCAGCACTTGCTGCTGTAACCGGCATAGTGTTTTGGATTTAATGAACACCACTTCCAGTTTATAAGTGTCTGGTCAGTATTTTCCATCCAGTAATCTGCATACATGTCTTTCAGATTATGCGGATCAAGACCAAGATAAGAATAATGAGCCCAGAATAACGGTCCCCCGTATTTCAGGGCCCCATTATGCTTAAGTGACAGAGTATAACCGTATGCACCGCTGGTTGTGTCAATAGCCCCCCCACGTGCCCAGCCATCGTGATATACAGAAGGATCTATCGGGTATGTGGGTGAAGATGCGGCAAGGATGTACAATATGAGACACTCATTATAACCCCGTACAGGGAAGTTCATATCCCAGCCGTAGTCCGGCGACCAGTGCCAGTATAATACCTGCTCCCCTCCCCTGGTAAACCAGTTCCATTCCACGCCTCTCCACAGCCCGTCGATATCATCTGCCAGGACCTTCTCTTTATCCGATCCGTTAATAAAATATTGACGTACAGCAAGCAGACCCTGCATCAGGTAAGCAGTCTCAACAATGTCTGCACCGTCATCTTTCTTACTGAACGGTTTTACGTGCCCCGTCTGTCCATCAATCCAGTGAGGCCATGCACCATGAAACCTGTCAGCTTTCTTGAGAAAATCAACGATCCTGGTATAACGCTGACAGCCTTCCTCCCTGGTAATAAACCCACGTTCAATACCTGCCAGAATTGCCATTATACCGAAGCCACTGCCACCGGTAGTAACCACATTCTCATCATTGTCGGGGTAGACACCATCAACATTGATACGTTCCCGGGCCATCCCGGAATTAGGCTCGGCACCATCCCAGAAATATTGAAAAGTACGGTACTCAACGAGATTAAGCAATGAATCATCAGACAGTGCATTGCTTCCATTATCATGGCGCCCCTGTTTTTTGCTATTACCACATGAAACAGTCAACCCAATTGTCAGTAAAAGAAAAAAGGATAAGCAGATTTTCATCGGGATCATCATTTAACGGTTAAATGAACAAAGATATAAAACATCCGTCAGTCAGGCATAATGAAGCTGGCAATTATAAGCCTCCGGAAAGACGGACTGTCAAATAAAGATCACCCGTCTTTAAACATATTGTATTCAGATCCAGTAGGTTAATATGCTTCTGTGTCATAACATGAGGATAAAAACTAGTGCGGCAAAGCCTGTTATCAGTAATAAAACAGCTATAAGCAACATAATTCTCTGCTGCCTGATCTGCTTCCTGACTGTAAGCTCAGATATTCCCCCTTCATCAAGTTCGCTTAAACATTTTTCCATCTGGCTGATCCTGATATTAAAATGTTTTATATGAACAAATGCACTGAAGACATAGGCGACAAGGCAAAATAATCCTAACACGAAAAAATCAGTAAGATCCATAGTTCTTACTCCTGTATATTTAAAATAATTGTAAAAGAACATGCCACTTATGAAAATCAACGGGGATGACAATGCTGAGATGTACAACGATTTATAATATTTCGTCCTGTAAAAAGTTATTCCTTTTTCCAGGAATGTTCTTAAATCATCCGAATAAGCCATTTGCCCGGGAATATCAGCAGAAGTTTTAAACTGAAGGAAAATAAGATAACAGACCAGGCAGAAAAGAATGCCACAGACAGTAATTAACCCGGGTTGCATTGAATATAAAAAGATCAGTACAGCAAAAGAGGCTCCAAGGATACATTTCAGAACGAGGTCCATTACCAGGCCCGTTCTGAAAGAGCTGACGATACCCTTTGATCTTCTTTTTAAATACCTGGCTGGATCCAATCCGGATATTATCCTGTTATCAAAACTCTTTTCCCCTCCCCATGCCGATTTATATTTTTCCAAATCAATATCTTTCATCGCTACTGAAGATTTTTTAAAATAGTGGCCAGTTTAACCTTAATACGTGTAATCTTCACACTAACATTCTTGACTGTGATACCTATAGTATCAGATATATCCTTGTAGGATCTGTCATCCAGCCAGAGTAGTATTATCGCTTTTTCAATCCTTTCAAGTTTTGATATAGCTTTATACAACAATCTTGTATCTTCTGATAAGTCCATCATACTTTCATAGTCATCAGCAATTTCCGGTGCTTCTTCCGTTTTAACAAGAATGACGGAATTCCTTGTAGCAGTAATAGCAGTATTCAATGCTACCCTGTAAATCCATGTGGAAAGTGCAGATTTCCCTTTAAAAGAAGGATAAGACTTCCATAGCTGCAATACTATTTCCTGGTACATATCATTGATGTCAGATCTGTTTCTGCAATAGATGAAGCAAACCTTATGAATTATTTTTCGGTTTGTCTCAAGGTGTTCCAGGAATTCTTTTTCCAGGCGTGGATCCACAGCTTCAGGATTTTATTTTCCGGATAAAAAGTTATCTATTTTGCGATAATAACACAAAAAAAAATACCAACAGCCCTAACAATATCAATAAGATATACACTGCCACGGACTTCCTGGTCTGTTTAATTTGTCCTCCCTGGAACCTGGTTTCCAGGAAAAGACCTAAGGGTACAGCTATGGATCCTGCCACCGCACCGATAATTCCTGTTATACCGGTTAGTATGGAGACAATAATTCCGGCGACAGATCCGACAATAAATCCTAATAATACTCCTGCACCTTTGAAAGCAACTTGTTTTCCATTTTCGCTCTTTTCCATGATGATTATCTTATTCGTTTATTATGTTAGTATGAAGATTCCGGAAAAAACTACAGAAAAGTTTAATTTTTTACTTATGGATGCTGTACAATCCTGTCTCATGGCAGGGTTATCATGCTTCAGGCAAAAAAATTCCTAGTTTAAAACTTCTAACCAAACGCTAATCAAATGAAAAACAAACACTGATTAAGGTATAGTTTATTGCCATTAGTAACTACTCTTTGCCTGGAGGTCGTTTATTACACCAGGATTGACTGCAAACCAAATCATACAGGATTCTGGTTTACCTTTGCATTGGGCGCCGCCACCGGTGTGGTCATTACCATGTTATTGCAGAAAAATCAAAAAGAAAAACCAGATTGAAAATTTTATAAAAAAATTTGTTGACTCAAGTACTTTATTGTCATAACTTTATCCTTTAGAATGAAGTTTTCAACTAAATCCTGTAAGTATGAAAAAACTATTTTTCTTTAGTTTGATTCTT
Organism: uncultured Rikenellaceae bacterium; assembly: GCA_964472085.1. Taxonomy (GTDB): domain Bacteria; phylum Bacteroidota; class Bacteroidia; order Bacteroidales; family VadinHA17; genus LD21. Next base: position 10,171 of record CAYYIW010000066.1, read on the forward strand.
TTTTAAATGTTTGCTGGTTGTACACAAACATCAAAAGAATCGGAAGAGAATAACAAAATCGAAAACACATTACAGAGTGTTAGTCTTCTTTATGATTCAATTGGAATTGAGCCATCTGATTTACTTTCAATGGTCAAACGACTTAATAAAGCAATTGATTTAATAGGTTACCCTGATTCAGGATATAAATTATGGTTAATCCAGGGTGACTCAATTATGGATTTTAGATTTATGATTGAGGGATCCTGGCCAAACCAGGCAATTTATGATACAATTCATAATAATAAATTGTATCTGAATGCATGGAATTCCGAAGATGCAAAAATCTGGAATAAATTGAATACTATCTCATATCACCGGTTTCTACTGGTCAAGTGAGAAAACCTTTCTTGGCTCAAAATATTAACTGATACAAGGTTAATAATTAAAAACCCGTCCGGCTGACAGTGGCCGGGCGGGTTTGTCAGCATATCGAGGCAGGGGCTTTTGTAAAAGAGTTATTTTTAAAAGTGACAGTTATAACATTATTTAATTTTCGTACACATAAATCATAGATTAGCTGTCAATTTAATTCTAATTATATAGCAATGGGACAAAAGATTCTAATCCTGATTAACGATGCTCCTTACGGGACAGAAAAAGCTTACAACGCTTTAAGGCTTGCAATGCAACTTGGAAAGAATCATGAATCAACTGAAGTGCGCGTTTTTCTCATGGCTGATGCTGCAAACTGTGCAATTGCAAACCAAAACACTCCGAACGGATATTATAATATTGAAAGAATGCTAAAAGCAATCCTGGAAAAAGGAGCAAAGGTTAAAATCTGTGGCAGTTGTGCTGATGCAAGAGGACTTAAATCCGCTCAACTTATAGACGGGACTGAAATAAGTACAATGGCAGAACTTACTAATTGGGTGGTAGACAGTGATAAGGTAATTACTTTTTAAAAAGTATCTTTAACTGACAATTTAAATTAAGCTACACAAAACTGAGGTGTTTATCATATGAACAGTCAACTTGTTAATGCTTTGAAATTAATGGGCATCATACATGCATACTTAAAACATGCATAAGAAAATATAAGATAAAAATATGAAATTTAACTGGAATCCTGATTTATATGATAACAAACACGATTTTGTTTTCAAATTCGGAGAGGAGATAGTGAAGCTTCTTAATCCCCAAAGCAATGAAACGATTTTAGATATTGGCTGCGGTACCGGTGATTTGACCGGAAAGATAGCGGAACTTTGCGGAAAAGTAACAGGCATTGATAATTCCCGGGAAATGATTCAATGCGCACAGAAAAAGCATCCGGGAATCTCCTTTATTCATGCTGATGCTAAAGACTGTCAACTTAATGCGAAATTTGATGCTATATTTTCAAATGCTGTTTTACACTGGATCCCACAGGCGGACATAATGATTCAAAATGCAAACCGACATTTAAAAACAGGAGGGCGATATGTGGTAGAATTTGGTGGGAAAGGATGCAATGATTCGATAATAAATACTTTGAAAGAGCAGTTGGAAAATGAAGGATTAGATTATCCAAGTTTAGAAAGTATACTATATTTTCCTTCAGTCAGCCAATATTCGACTTTACTTGAGAATAATGGGTTTGAGGTTAACCTGGCTTTGCTATTTGACAGGCCGACTGAATTAAAAGGAGGAATAAACGGACTCCAGAATTTTATTGAGATGTTTTTAAACTGGTTGTTTAAACATGTTTCTGATTCGGATAAGTCGACAATTATTAAAAGTACTATTGAAATTTTAAAACCAAAAATTTTTAATGGGACATCCTGGATTGCTGATTATAGACGGATAAGGATTGTGGCTTATAAGAAAAATGAAATCAATGGATAAAAAAGCACGAACACCGGCCCGATGATCATTTAAAATGTAAATACCTTTATAAAACAATTCGGCTGTTCTATACAGGACAATACTATATAAAAGTGAAAAAAGGCTTTAAGGCATATTAGTGCGGCAAGTATTTTCCTGCAAGTTTTAGAGGATTAATAATACTGTTTATAACCTTTTCAGGAATTATGTGAGACATTCGGGTGGATATCCAGGATACTCGTCTGAATTAATTTATTATCCGAAACAGGATCTCATTATCATACTTTTGAGCAATTTCGGGAATTATTGACAAAACGTCTGGGCTGAGGGTATGGATATTTCATCCATTGTCTTCAACTTGCCGTATGATAACTGGAAAAGAAGAAAAAAGATCGAACTGAAAAAAGCATACTGGAAAGATACACTGGCAGGTATAAGTTTAAAAAAGCACAAATCAAAATCGAACTCCAGGGAGACCATCTAAATCTTGTGCTACCCAGTAGTGTGCTGCCACAACATGCTGAAAATGAGCATACTTTTTTTTCTAACCAATTTTAACACAGTTCTAACCTTTAAGCAGGGAGAAAGTGGCAATATTTCAAAGCTGATTATTCATGAACATGGAACTGATACTCAGTGGAAGAAAAAGTAGAAAATTAGATAAAAATATTTTATTAATTGTTTTTTCAACTTTACTTTTATTCGGTTGTTTTCAGAGATCCAATTTAGAATTAAAATCAGAATATATATGAATGATATTTGGAAGTTTCCTGTTTATGTTCTTGCTGCATTAATTGTATTTGTTGCAGTACTTCGTTTTACAATGAGATTCCGTAACTCTCAGCCTGTTCTTAAAATCATTCTTCTATCAATAATTGTCGTCGTTGGAGGAATGACATTTGCCAGGATTACACATATAAAAGGTGTGCCATGGTATATTTTCTATGGGATTCCTGCATTCATTACTTTTGTATTACCCCCATTTATTTTACGCATGTCAAAACGTGAAGTAGCTACTTATATTCCATTAGCCATATTATCGGGACCAGCTATTCATATTTTTTTCTCTTTTTTATTTGGCTGGCACGATTACATGCCACTCTTTTATATTCCATGGTGGCATGATATGTTG
>CAYYIW010000067.1:0-2490 GCA_964472085.1 uncultured Rikenellaceae bacterium
GAAGGGCTGGCAAGTTCGAACCGAGGCGCGAAGCGACGAGCTCGTGAGCAGCCAGTGGGAGGGAACAATCGCGCCGGAATCACGGAGGGGGCTGTATCAAAAGTCTAGATCCATTGACCACTAAGGACACAAAGGCAAGTCACAAAGGACACAAAGACTTAATTGTCATTGTTTTACCTTTGTGTTCTTCGTGTGACCTCGTGTACCTTTGTGGTTAAATATGACTTTTGATACAGTCTCTTTTATGCAATATCCCTTAATATTATTCCTTTTTACCTATGGGTATGCTCACTCCAAGAAACGGTATTGCTATAAATGTGTCGAGATTGGCATTAAAAGGTATCCACAGACTGTAATCAAGTCCCACGTTGCGTATCATTGTACGCCCACCCAGTGAAATCACAACTGCTGATTTATGTTTAGTCACAAAATCAGTATAATTCCAGTCTGAACTTTCATATGGGATTATATAATTCTCGCTTATGAAATAACCTTTAGGACCTAGCCTTATCATGGTACTTAAATTGATTATTGGCCGGCTCATCCATGATTCGCCCGCAAATCCGTATGCAAATCCAATACTTAAATTCTTATCACGTGATCCGAACGTGGTAGTCTCATAAAGCAGGCCGAATACGCCTGATCCTTCTCCAAGTATTGTCCCGAGCAGTGCCCCTGTTCCAATATTGACTTTATCACGTACCACCGGTATTGAAAACTTTGGAAGCAGCCAGACAGGGGTTGGAGCACCTGCAAAAAGGAATAAGGGCACAATACCACCCCCTATTGAAAAATTGTCTGATGCGCTTATTGATACCTGGTTATAAAGAACCCATATATTCTGGTAATAGGATGAGCCCTGCTCCAGCCCATAACCATTCGGAGCCCAGAAATACCGTCCTGACTGAGGATTTGGAAGCCAGACTGCATTATTTACAACTTTAAGATAACCTAATGCATTTTTTGACTTTATTTCTGTGAGAGGGATTCTGATCTCACCATATATATCAGTTCTGAGTTTCAGGTTGATCGAATCCTGGCTGAGTATATGGCCCGTGAAGATATTCCCATCTTTTGTTTGTATCCTGAATGATATAGTTGTATCTGCGATAGGCTGGCCATGGCAAGCCATGTTAATGAACAGAAGGAAAATCAATATTGAAATTCCATGATGGTTTTTCATGAATCGAAGATTTATAGCAAAATTATGCTATTACACGAATGCAATCAAATTTTTTTTAGATGTTCAGTGGATAACATCTTAAAGATAGTCCGGCCTATAATTAATTACTGCTGAAAATTGTTAAAAGCTCTTTGCAATTGTCAATCATCAGGTCAGGATGTTCTGTAGTGATCTCCTGTACTGATCCATAGCCATAGGTAACTGCTATTGACTTCATATTATTATTCTTTGCACCTATAATATCATGTTTCCTGTCACCTACCATTACTGACCTTGTGGTTTCCAGGACAGCTGTTGAAACCATGTGTGCTATCACTTCAGTTTTGTCAGTGCGTGTATTGTCAAGGTTACTCCCGGTCACTCCAGAGAAAAACCTTAGCAGGTCGAAATGGTCCAGGATTTTTTCAGCATAAACGGTAGGCTTTGATGTTGCCAGGTAGATCCTGAAATTATGCTGATACAGGGTCGCAAGGACGGTATCAATCCCGGGATATGGCAAATTTTCATATATTCCTTTTGTTGAGAAATACTCACGGTACAGTTCGAGAGCCCTGTTTCCCATCATTTCTGAAAGATTATATCTTTTTATGAATGAATCGCGAAGGGGTGGACCAATCAGCGAATTAAGTTCATCAACCCTGCTTTCTTCAATGCCAAGATTGTCAAGTGCGTATAGTATCGAATTTATGATTCCCTCACGGGGGTCGGTCAGTGTACCGTCGAGATCAAAAAGGATATTCTGTGTGTCAGTCATGGAGTTGCTGTAATGAGGTTACAATATTACAGGTTTTTATTAACTTTTCTTAATTCTCTATTTCAATATCATATTTGTCCAGTAACCCCTTTATTGCATTGAGAGAGAACTTCGCTTTTTTAATATTATTTGATTCCGGATCTATTGAATAGTTATATGAGTTTCTGAAATCGACTTTTCCCAGGTTTGCATTATGGAAAGCAGTTTTAGCCAGGTCACAGTTCTGGAAAGATGAGTAGGACAAATCAGCTTCTTCAAAGTCCGATTCACTAATCCTTGAATTTATGAATTTTGTATTCTTCATTTTCATTTTAAAGAAAGAGCAGATATCTATAGAACAACTGTCAAAAGAAACAGAGAACATCAGTTTATTGCAGTCGTCGAAGTGCAGTCCGGTAAGCTTACAGTTCTCGAACATTACATCCTTTAACGAGGTATCTGTCAGTTTGGTAAGAGTCAGATTACACTGGGTAAATTTACATTCAAGAAAATTCATTCCGGACATGTCTGAATTACTGAAATCGCAGTTAACAAAGCTGCAGTTTTCATAATC
>CAYYIW010000067.1:2590-12984 GCA_964472085.1 uncultured Rikenellaceae bacterium
CGGACATGTCTGAATTACTGAAATCGCAGTTAACAAAGCTGCAGTTTTCATAATCGCCTGGGACCAGCCCTTTATTCTGAAAATTGAGATTCTCAAAATTCTCTTCATCATGATATCCGCTTATCATAAGCTCCTGTTTTTATTATATCAATCATCGGTCATTTCTTTCCAGACAACTTTCTGTTCCGGTATATGTGTCTGCCCGATGATCTCCCTGTACATATCCGGACGCCTTGCCTTTATATAACGATATCCGCCAGCCTTTGTTAGTTTCTCAGGTGTTACTGTTGCCGTGACAAGGCAATCGTCAAAAGATCTGCATTCAGCAATAATATCTCCGAAAGGGTCAATGATCATTGAACAGCCATTCTTGAGCTGGTCATCGTCCATACCTACAGGATTTGAGAAAACTGCATAAACAGCATTGTCATAAGCTCTAGATGGTAACCATTTCATTAGCCATTTCCTGCCTTTCATACCGTCGAATTCAAGTCTGAGGGAAGTAGGATCATTTTCACGGTTTGCCCATAATTTTGGATCTACAAAGCCGGCCCCGGGCCTTGTTGACGGAGTACACATGGTGACATGGGGCATAAATATGATATCGGCACCCAGGAGTTTTGTAGCCCTGACATTTTCAATTATGTTGTTATCATAACATATCAATATGCCGCATTTCCATCCTTTAAGATTGAAGATGCAGTATTCGTTACCGGGAGTAATATATGGATTTATAAACGGATGAAGTTTTCTGTATTTAGCAACCAGTCCGTTCCCGTCGACACAGACATAGGCTTTGAAAATATTGTCATCAGTATCCTTTTCAAATAAACCGGCGAGTATAGAAATACCAGTCTTGCGAGCCATTTCAATCAGCTTTCTGACCGAGGGTCCGTCAGGTATGATCTCCGCCAGTCCGAGCATTTGTTCTTTTGTCAGTTTACGTGCAAATGTATAGCCGGTAACAGAACATTCATGGAACGCAATCGCATCCGAACCTTCATCTGCAGCTTGCATGGCGAGTTTTTCAATAACCGAAAGATTATATGATTTATCGCCACTGTGATGCTCAAACTGAGCAGTTGATATTTTGAGATTATTCATACCTGCTATCATTTGGTTTCAAATTCCAGACTTCGACTTTATGTCTCCATCTGCCCGTTCAATATATTCCTTCAAACTCATGCAGTTTATGCCAATATTCCGCATATCCTGAATGTTTGCCTCTGCAATATCATCAGTAGCGGCAGAGGTAGCATCAGTTATTACTGTGACATAATAATCAAGAGCAATGCCGTCATAAGCTGTTGCCCTGATACAATTCGGGTATTGTGTACCACTGATTACAAGTTTATGTATGCCCAGTCTTCTCAGTATTATATCCAGTTCGGTATTCATGAACCCACTGAACCTTTTTTTTACAATTATATATTCTCCCTTCAGAGGTGTAAGCTCTTCAATGATATTACCGCCTTCGGTCCCGGGAACCAAATATTTTCTGTTGGTGATAAAATCATCAAACCTTGTTAATTCTATATCAATCCCGTCTGCCCGGTATTCACGCTTCAGGAAGATAACAGGGTTACCTTTCTCGCGGAAATGATCAAGAAGGTTTTTAACTGTGCCAATAGTTTTATAAGCACCTTCTACACAGGCTGGTGCGCCTGGCTGTACGAAATCATTTTGCATATCAATAACAAGAAGCGCTTGTTGGTCTGTAATAAATTCTTTCTTTTCCAATTTTTTCAGTAAACAAATTAGTCTGCATATGTAAGGGGAAGAGTAAAATAAAATCTTGAACCCTTATTCAATTCAGATTCAACCGCTATTTCTCCACCCATAAGTTTTACAAGGCTCTGTGATAGTGTCAGACCAAGGCCGGTACCCCTGTATAACCTCAGTTTATCATCTTCGACTTTTCTGAAAAGGTCAAAAACGATTTGTTTTTTATCTTCTGACATTCCAATACCTGTGTCTACCACAGAAAAAAGTACCTTGTCAGCAACCGGTCGGCATTCAAGAATGATCGATCCGGATTCTGTGAATTTAATTGCGTTGTCAATTAGCTTTCCAAGTACCTGTTTTAATCTTAACTCGTCAGTTTCAAAAGAGAAATCACGGGGCATGCTTTCAGTTGAAAGCCGGAAATCAATATGATCCTTCCCACTGGTCTTCATTTCTTCAATGAATTTCACGTGTAGTTCGACCAGAACCGGATAGATCTCACACCTGGAAAAATTTATTTTCAACTGGTTTGATTCAATCAAAGATATTTCCAGTATGTCGTCAATAAGATCAAGCAGACTGTTTGAGTTAGATACTATCAGGTTAAGTAATTCCCTTTTTTCCTCTTCCGAATTGTCTTGTGATTTCAGCAGTTCAGACGATCCCACAATTGCATTCATGGGAGTCCTTATTTCGTGGGATATGTTGGCCAGGAAAGAAGTTTTTAGCCGGTCAGATAGTTCAGCTCTCTCTTTTGCCGCCCGAAGTTCTTTTTCGGTTTTTTGCCTCTCTTTAATAATTTCTTCCTTAACAATGATTTCCTTAGTTTTTTCGTCAAGGTTTCTCAGGAGTTTTTCCTGCAATGATTTCATGGTTTTCTCTCTGATCCTTATGAATTCATACAGGGCAAATACTGCCAGGGAAATAATAACTAAATAGAACCAGACGGACAGGTATACAGGCTTTCTGATCCTGAATACTACTGTCAGCGGCTCCTGTGAAGTTGTTAAGTCCTCATTGAAAGCTTTAATTTTAAATATATATTGGCCATATCCGACTTTTTCATATGTGACTGATCTTTTTGAAGTAAGATCTGACCATCCGGAGCTGTATCCCTCCAGCATTGTCTGATAGGTAACGATATCAGGGTTGCTTAAATTTATTCCTGTGTACTCTATTCTGATCTCATAATTACCCGGTTTCAGAATTACCGGTTTGTCAATTTTTATTTTCGTCTTATTTACATAAACTGCATCTATATGTAGAACAGGAGGTTCCATTCTTACGGTTCCAGGGCGGGAGTTCAGAATAATTAACCCGTCTGATGTGCCAAACAAGATGTTATTTCTATTATCAGACAAAATGCTGTTTGGATAGAAATCTGTATTGATCTTAATACCTTCATTATAGGTATAATTTCTTATTTTACCAGTCTCAGTATCGATTTGTGATATTCCTCCCTTGTGTCCGATAAGTATTCTGTTTTGATTATCAAAGATCAGGCTATAACAATAGTCAGAAACCAGGCCTGAAGAGGTTGTGTAGTTGAGATTTCCTTTTTTCCCGAATCGGAATACACCGTTACCATATGTTGCAACCCATAAGGATCCGTTGGAATCTTCAGTGAATGCCATGACTGAATTCAGACCAAAGGAAGTGTTGTCAAGCGTTCTTACCTTATCATTGGCATCGATATACTGAATGGCACTGCATGTAGTACCGACCAAAACCCTTCCTTCCCGATCAATATACATATCCTGTATATCATTGTTTGGTAGTCCGTTACCTTTATTGAACCATTTAATTTCACCTGTTGTGGTATTGAATTTACATGCTCCTTTCCTGGTGCCTATCCACAAAATATTCTCCCTGCCGGTAATATGTTTAATTGAATTTTCGAGTAAATCATTTGATAGCCGGATTTTTGTGAATTCATGTGTGGATGGATTGAAAACATAAAGACCCTCTTTTTCGAAGCCAAGGTAAATCATTCCATGCTTCGCGCAATATAAAGTATTAACCCGGACTCCTGATAATGACCTGGGAAAAGAGTTTGATTCATTAACCTGGTAAGTCCCCGGGGAAATTTTAGCAATATGATTATCAGTAGCCATCCATATAGATAAGCTGTCTTTTGATAATGCATATATATGATCTGACCCCAGAGTCCGGAAATTATTCAGGAAACTTAGATTGCTGTTTACAAGTCTTAACAAACCATCACCATACATTCCAAGCCAGATATTGCCTTCACTGTCTTCGAACATACACTTCACCTCATCTGATTTTAATCCGGTATCGGTATTAATGTAACCTGACGGAATTAACCTTCCAGTACTGTTATCTATTCTGAATTTAATAATGCCTTTGAGAGCAGTATTGACCCATACTTCATTCTGTTTCACGCACAGGGCACCCTGAATATTATCAATGTATTTTTCTGCAAACCCGGTCAGTTCAATATGATTGCATTTATATAGAGGATCATTGACTGTGAGTGAATAAATTCCGCGGTCTTTTGAAAAGATATAGTATTCACCCTTTTTCATTTTTAAAATTTCAACAACTTTTGATGGAGAATAACCGGATATCTTCTTTTTTAAGATCATTGAAGATGATTTCTCCTGATATTCGAGAACATAAAGGTTTTCCTGCGTGCCGGCCAGGAACAAATTACCTGAAATGTGCACCAATCTGAATATGATTTCATCTTCCACAGGTACTGACACTCTTGTTATTTCACCTCCCTTATTGATTACCATTAATCCCTGGTTCTGAGTTGAAAACCAGATGGTACCGGTATCTGATTCTGTTATGGAAGTTATTGCTGTGTTAATCTCCGGCGATTCATTATATTTAATAAAGCGACCGTCTGCAATATGTGTTATTCCACCATTCATATGTCCCAGCCATAAATCACCTGAAAAATCCCTGAAAATTGTTGTTATGAAATTCTCAGCCAGGCTGTCCTGCAGCGTATAATGCCTGAAGTCAAATCCATCAAACCTGTACAGGCCTTCAGCTGTTCCAATCCAAAGGTACCCGTCTTTCCCCTGATTTATTGAATAAATAAACAGGTTGCCGAGGCCGTCAGACGGGCCATATTGACGGAAATAATTCACCTGTCCGGATAATTTGAGGCAAAAGAGAACATACATTAAAACAAGAATAGCTCTTATTCTCATATTCAGATATCTATTTCTTTTCAACAGATTTCATCATCAATGCCGGCTTGTATACCGGTATGCCCCCAATTGGAATTACAAAGAAAGGGAGGGAAATGCCATACTGGTTTTGTACAATCACCACTACATTATTATTCTTAATTTTTTCAGACTTATTTTTTATAAACTGTATCTCCAGTGAGGTGTTTCTTTCTTCACCGGTTATGGGTAATTCCGTCGATTGCCATTCATTATCACCTGATATTTTACATAGTTCACCTCTTTTAGCTACAGAGACCACACGTATAAAACCATCATTATCCCAGTCAAAATTCAAAATTTTAACGGAAGTCACCTTATCATCGATATAGGGATAAATCTGCGAAACATGGTTTTGATCATCAGAAAGTCTGAAAGTATATTCATATGTAAAACTGTTTCCTCCTTCCACCGGTTTGTTGTCAGTGCTTTCAGTGCTCAGAAAATATCTGTAAAGGTTGCCATCATCACCTTTTATGCCTTTTGCTATTATTTTGAAAACATAGCCATTAAGTTCATCGGATGATTCACCTTCCATGGGATTAAAAGGTCCGAAAGTGTACCATTTCTGATCATATTGCTGATCATTTCCGAATGATTTGGAATCTAGTAAGTTTCCACTTGCATAATTACCGGCCGGATGTACCGATCGCGCATCCTTATCGCTCCAGGCACCATTTCCACCGTAGATCGAAAACCTGATAATTGTGTTAAAGTCGGATTTTTGCTCATCAAATGCTCCACCTGTATCAGGATCAAAAACCCGAATAAAAAACGGATCTTTATATGAAAAAGGAATCCTGAAGAAGAAAATCTCGCATAGCTCATAATCTCCCCAGGATCTTTCAGCGTCTTTTCCGAATGTTATAAGGAAAGGTATATTTTCATCTTTGGCGGGCACAGGTTGAGCATGTGTTACCAGGAAGCCGGAACATCCCATCAGGATAAATATTATTTTGAACAGGTGATCCCTTCTCATCAGGATATTTCTTTATAGTGATAAATAAATATCAGTTTTACAAAATGATCAATTTTTATCAGGTATAGAACCATAATAAGACTGTTATTTATCAGTTTGTTCATAAATCTTTCATATTAATAATACAAACCTGTTTAAATACACAATTTGTTTTAGTGCCGGAATTGTCACCTGATTTACCTTTTATCCCCAGTTTAACATTATATACTCCGGCATTTATAAATTTATGGGTCACATCCTTGCCAATAACAGATTTTCCGTCACCAAAATCCCAGATATATTCTTCAGGCTGAAAGCCCGGGAGATTAGATTTTAAAGCGCTGAAGACGGCTTCTTCTGAGACATATAATGTATCCTTTGAGGTAATATAAGGTTGAACGTAATCATTTATCTCGAAAATAATTGAATCTCTTACCACGAATGTCTCGCCTGTTGCAGTATCTGATATCTTCAGCAAGGCCCAATAATGACCAGAACCCTGGAAACAATGCTCCACAGAAATTCCTTTAATTACAGAACCATCGCTGAACTGCCATTCATAATCCGCCTTCAACGAATCCGAACCGGGATTTTTATTATCCCAGAACCGGTAGCAATAGTTATTCCTCTTAAGGGAATCGCAATCGTATAACTGCGGAATGAGTGTTTTGAAGCTGAATATATCATCCGTTCCATCCCTGTCTGATGAAAAATATCCGGCGGAAAATGAATTATCGGTAATAAGGCTGAAATCATCAAATTCTGAATTTAACGGGGGATCGATATGTAACGGTTTCAACCATTCTTTACCTTGTTTTTTGCTCATAAATAAATCTTTTTTTCCCAGTCCCTGATGTCCATCCGAAGCAAAAAACAAATCGCCTGACAAATTAATGAAAGGAGAAACCTCATTTCCGCTTGTATTTATTACATCGCCAAGGTTTATTGGGTTACTCCAGCCATCATTCTCATATTCACATTTATAGATATCCGTTCCACCAAATCCTCCTGGCATGTCGGATGAAAAATACAGATATCTTCCGTCTGAAGTGAGGAAAGGTGTAATATTGGAGTAGGAGGGATTGTTATATTTGAACGGTTTTATGTTTACCCAACTGCCATTTTTATACTCAGCAGAAAATAATCCAATATTGCCTTCTTCCCCGGCTTTACCCCTTGTTTTTGTTCCGGTAACCATATTTCTGCAATAAATTGCAAAGGTGCCTGAGCTGTCAAATGTTATTGGGCCGTTGTTGTACGGGCTATTCAGGTCCGGTCCAAAAATATTTGGCCTCTGATACCGTGATGAATCACTGATTCTGGCAAAAAAAATATTTAAAAGACCCTTTTTATCTGATCCAACATGTTTTATAAAAAGTTCATTTTGCCGGTCCGAACAAAACACAATACTGTCGCCTTCAACGACAGGGGAGAATTCATCATATTCGGAAGAACTGAAGTTTGTTTTCCGTTCTGAATAATGGGCCTGTGCAGAAAGAGAACTTTCAGAGAAAAGATATATTAAGAAAAGTGCAAAAATCAATTTCATAATTAATATTTAAAAATACCTGGGACTTCTCACATCAACCATGTATTTAAAGATGTAAAGCAGCATTATCTCATGGGTGCCTTTTTGATAATGACTCAATTCTGAGAATTCGTACCCGTAGGTATAAGCTACTCTGAACTGGTTGTTTACCTGGTACTGGAGCATGTATAACATACTGTTATCTGATCTGTAACCGGCGCCAAGCCATATTTTTTCCCGGTAGACCAGATTACCGTTCAGATCAACCTGCATCCTTTTAAACGAATCAGTTTTAATGAGCACTGACGGGATGAACTGGTATTTTTCTGATAGGGGGAACTTGTACCCGGACAACAACATATAGGTCATCCGGGTAGGATTGACCGCCAGTCCGTACTTCCCTGACGATTCATCAAGTTTATGGTTCAGGAAATAGGGAACTGAAAAACCTGCATAAAACCTGTCGGAATAATAGTATATACCAAAACTCATCTCAGGAAGAATAGCTCTGGTGCCCGGGTTCAATATCAATTCATCTCCCGGATCAGTATATCTCAACATTTCACGATCAGTGCTTAACCCGGTAAAACCTGCTGCAAGCCCAAAGGACAATTTTCCCCCCTTGAAATAGATTCTGTACGCATAGTTAAGCATAAGCCCGGTTTCAGATCTTGAACCGGTTTTATCACTGAATAACAGCAGACCCAGATTCACACGTTCATCTCGTAGTGGAGTATGAAGGGATAATGTTACGGTTTTTGGTGCACCTTCAAACCCAACCCATTGATTTCTCGCGAGTAAGCCCATACTCAGAGCCTCCTGGCTTCCTGCGAAAGCCGGATTTACTGACATTCCGTTAAGTATGTACTGATCGTACAAAGGTTTCAACTGCGAGAACACCGGGGTTCCCATACCAATCAAAATAATAATATTTATTATTATCTTTTTAATCATCGACTTACCTTCTGATCTCTATAAATCCTTTAATAGTGCGGCCGTTTGATATTGTAAGAACATAATAATAAGTATCAGGCTGAAGGTCACGGTTTTTCTTATCCTTGCCGCTCCAGTCGTTTAAATAATCCGGGCTCCTGTAAACTTCATCACCCCATCTGTCGTAAATTATTAGCTTACTGGAAGGGAAGGCACTTAATCCTGGAAATATCAACACATCATTCAGGCCGTCATTGTTGGGAGTAATAACTGTTGGTGTAATAATATCTTTTACATCAACTATCACTTCATCAGTTGATGTACAACTTCCATTTTGTACATTCCATGAGAATATGTTTATACCGCTTGATAATCCTGTGATAGCCGTTGCAGGAGAACTGACGTCGGAAATATTTCCTGAACCTGAAACAACAGACCATTCTCCGAAACCGGCAGATGGCGGAGAAGCATTCATTTCAGCAGAAAAAACATATACCAGGTCCTGATCCGGACCAGCATTTGCCGCGACATATTCATCAACCGTAACAGACTGTGTGTCAGTGCCTGTGCACATGTCAGTATAAGTATACTCCAGGCTGATGACTCCCGGTCCTGTAGCTGTGAGTGTATTTCCATCAATGATTCCCGGTCCGTCCGTCACCATAAAAGAGCCTCCTGCAGGATCTGCTGTAAGGATCCTCTGCTCATTACTGCACATTGAAATATTGCTGCTTGTTATTCTTACAACGGGTATACTGTTGACCGTAATTACAATTGGCTGGGATGGCTCACTCATACATCCGCTGTCGCTTAATACCTGAACAGTATAATTACCAGAGGTACTCAAATTAATATATCGGGTAGTTGCTCCTGTAGACCACAGGTACCCGTAAGCCTGGCTTGATGTCAGAGTAATACTATCACCGGCACATATATTGCCGGATCCTGAAGCAGTAATAACCGGTTCCCCTGGTAATTGGTTGACATTTACTGTCACCGGTACAGATTCAGTACTTTTGCATCCATTCGTGTCAGTTGTAGTAACGGAAAAGTAACCAGAAGTTTTAACATAAATACTTCTGGTGGTATCACCCGATGACCACTGATATGAAGCATCCTCATTTGCCATCAGAGTTACACTGTCACCGTCGCAGAATGACAATGGACCATCAGCATATACATAAGCCGTGTGCAAGGGACATATTGAGTTATAAAATGAATAGATTGGATCATTCATCAGGTCATACAGGTTGCCATAACTGCAGTTGCTATTCGGATACCGTAATGTTGACGGGCTTGAACAATTAAGGGCCGGATATGAAACATTGTCATCTGTCAGGGCAACATTTGAAACAGAGCCGCAGACAAATATTTTAACCGGATCGTCATTACTGGTAATGGCGCCCTGATTGAGTGAGCTGGATTTGATCAAATCATTTGTTACTATCAAATATCCATTGGCAGTAATAACTGTTTGGTTATTAATAGTAAGAGTGTCCCTTATTATAAGAATACCACCATCATTTATAGTAATATCATTATTGTTACCCAGGGTTAGATCACCCCTGATAACCAGAGTGTCATTTATGATTAAGCTGGAGGCAACTCCGTAGAAATTAAGATCTCCGTTTACTGTAATATAACCATTTATAATTATATCTGTATCAGTTAGATTCACTAAAGGGGTATGCCATATGGGAATCCAGCTTAATGAATCTTCCCAGTTGCCTGTATAATTGTCCCTGCTGGCATAAGACTGACAATACAGGGAACCTGAAGTAGTAAGAGAAATGATTACAAAGTTTATTAACAGACTTCTTCTGAATATCCTTTGTTTATTTAACATCGTGATGTAACTGCTTTTAACGGAAATTCCTGAGAATAAAGGACTAAAACACAACACTATTCTCAAACATTATACTTAATAATGCAAATTTACGTTTTGCAGGATAAAAGGGAAGGCCATAAAATACTATTCATAAACAAATTAGTATAATTATTAACAATATTATATTTAATGTTTTCTGGAATTTTTGATGTCCTTTAA
>CAYYIW010000068.1:0-10977 GCA_964472085.1 uncultured Rikenellaceae bacterium
TCAGCTCGGTCATAAAAGGATCCGGATCAAACTCCTCAACATTCCAGACACCCGGCTTTTTCCATAATCCTTTAAGGTACATCATAGCTCCTATGGTGGCCGGCACTCCTGTTGTATAACTTACACCCTGGGCACCGGTCTCCCTATAGGCTGCCTCATGACTGCAGTTATTATAAACATAATATGTTTTCTCCTTACCATCTTTAAGGCCTTTTATCCGGCATCCAATAGATGTCTGACCCTTGTAATTCTCGCCCAGACCACCCGGATCAGGCAACACAGCCTTCAGAAATTGTATTGGAATTATCTCTCTTCCCTCAAACATTATCGGTTCAATACCGGCCATGCCAATATTCTGGATCACACGAAGATGTGTAAGATATTCCTGTCCGAAAGTCATCCAGAACCTTGCCCTTCTAAGAGTAGGGAAATTCTTGACAAGTGATTCAAGTTCCTCATGGTATATAAGGTAAGATTCTTTCGGACCAATTTCCGGGTAATTAAGAGATTTATGAACTTCATGAGGCTTTGTTAACACCCATTGGCCGTTTTCCCAGAATTTTCCTTTTTGTGTCACCTCCCTGATGTTAATCTCAGGATTAAAGTTAGTGGCAAAAGCCTTGCCATGATCACCGGCATTACAATCTACTATGTCGAGGTACTGCAATTCATCGAAGTGATGCTTTGCCGCATATGCAGTGAAAATTGAAGTAACACCAGGATCGAATCCGCATCCCAGAATGGCTGTTATCCCTGCATCCGAATACTTTTCCTTATAAGCCCATTGCCAGCTGTATTCATATTTGGCCTCTTCAAGTGGCTCATAATTTGCGGTATCAAGGTAAGCCACTCCTGTTTCAAGGCAAGCGTCCATTATATGGAGGTCCTGGTATGGAAGAGCGACATTTACAACAATATCCGGTCCAAAGGAACGAATAAGCTTCACAAGTTCGGGAACATTGTCAGCATCTACCTGTGCTGTTCTGATCCTTTTATCTCCTATTCTTAAGGCAATGTCATCGCATTTTGATACGGTGCGGCTGGCCAGCATTATTTCAGAAAAAACTTCAGGTAAGGACGCCATCTTATGGACAACAACCGTTCCGACCCCTCCGGCACCAATAACTAATACTTTTCCCATATACAAATATTTATAACGTTATCTAAGCTCTAATATTCACAACCTGTATTTCCCCATGTAACCCCTGTGGCCGCGAAACCAACAAATTACATTATCCAAATATAAGTTTAAAAAATGACCCTTCAATATATTTTTAAGATACAAAACAGCAGCGGGGAACTAAACAGACATTATAAGACGAACAAGTTCAATTCTGTTTATATTTGTAGCTGAAAATTTCCGACCTGACGATGAAGCTGATCAACCCTTTGATAATCATCCGGATCTTAAGCACCATCCTGTTTATTGAAACACTTTCGTACCTGGCCTGCCTGCCTGTGGCTTACATTTACAAAGAGACTCCGGCACCTTTCTATATCTCGGCCAGTGTGACATTCGCTCTGTATATGATATTTTCAAGAATGTCGAAAGATGCAGATATAAACAAATTCAACAACAGGGACGGATATATTGCGGTAACGGTGGCATGGCTTCTGTTTTCACTTCTCGGTACTTTGCCATACCTGTTCAGTGGAGCAATTCCCTCTTTTATCAATGCATTTTTTGAGTCCACGTCAGGTTTTACAACAACAGGTTCTTCTATACTGACAGACGTTGAAGCGCTTCCTTATTCAATATTGTTCTGGAGAAGTCTTACACACTGGATCGGAGGTATTGGAATTATAGTTCTGGTTATTATCATTCTGCCTTCACTGAAAGTTACCGGTTACCAGCTGTTTAGCCTCGAGTCGTCGCTGCGTGAAAAGATCCATCCCAAAACCAAGGCCATAGGATACAGGATCCTATTCATTTATCTTGGCCTTACTGCTGCAGAAACGATCCTTCTAAGCCTTGGTGACATGAAGCTGTTTGATAGTATATGTCATTCATTCGGTACAATAGCAACCGGGGGGTTTTCTACGAAGAACACAAGTCTTATGTTATATTCTCCCTATTCACAATATGTTGTAATGATATTCATGCTTCTGGCCGGAACCAGCCAGGTGATCTATTATTACCTTGTGAAGTTCAATTTCAAAAAAATAAGGCAGAATGAGGAGTTGTGGTTTTACATTGTTGTTGCAATAATAGCCGGAACATTTGCCACTCTTATCCTGCTGGCAAATTCAACCAGGACATTCGAGGAATCATTCCGGGAAGGCTTTTTCCAGGTCATATCAATTATAACCTGTACTGGTTTTGCCTCTGCTGATTACATTATCTGGCCCATGGCCGCAGTGGTTCTTATCTTCCTTCTGATGTTCTCGGGAGGAAGTACAGGTTCTACCTCAGGAGGCATTAAAATAGCCAGGCATCTTATCGTATTGAAAAATATAAAAAATGTCTTCGTAAAACTGAATCATCCTAAATCTGTTTCCTTTGTCAGGCTGAACGGAAGAAATGTAGGTGAAGGTACCAATATTTCAATTCTTTCCTTCGTGATACTTTATTTGTTTATGTTTATCCTCGGTACACTCCTGGTTATTATCACAGGTGTTGATCCTGAGACAGCTTCAAGTTCGGTAGCCACCTGCATGGCCGGGATCGGACCGGGTATTGGGATGGTGGGACCTATGAGCAACTTCGCCCATATGCCGGAAGTTAGCAAGATCATCCTCAGTCTCCTTATGATAATCGGAAGGCTTGAGATAATAACAGTCTTCACGATCTTTACCAGGACTTTCTGGAAGATATAAGAGAGGTGTCTGGTGTCAGGTGGCAGGCATCAGGCGGCACATAACGCCATATTATCATGATTATTTTGCTTTAAGGAGCAGCCTGACTTTTTCGAGGCTTTCCGGTGTTCCAATATCCACCCAGTAGCCGCCGTCATCAAGTAAGGTATATATGTTAAAATCGGCTGCAAGTTTCAGGTACAGGTCAGTCATGGTATAAATCCCCTCAGACATATAGTCAAAGATGACAGGATCAACAATATGCATACTTGAAAAAGCAATTTCCGAAAGTTCAATATTGCCCGAAACAGTCAATACCTGGTCACCTGTTGCATTGTTTCTCCATCCTCTGACTATTCCTTCTTTGTCGATAAGATAAAACCTGTTTCCCGGTCTGTGCCTTACCGCCAGTGTCGCCAGTCCCTTCTTATTCATATGATAATTGTATAAAGCCGAGATATCAAAGCTTGATATGATATCAACATTATAGATCAGGAAAGGATCAGTATCAAAAAATCCCCTGGCCTTAAATAATCCACCCCCTGTTTCGAGCAGTCTGTCTCTTTCATCAGACACTGCAATGCTGAATCCTTTACTCTTCAGCCTTTGGACCTCATCAAGAACCATATCAGCAAAATGATGAACATTGATGATAATATCATTAAAACCATGTTCGCAACACTTCTCAACTGCATGCTGAAGAGCTGTCTTTCCATTGAGACGCAGCAGTGCCTTGGGAATATTTTCAGTTATTTTTCCAAGCCTGGTTCCCAGACCGGCTGCAAATATCATAGCCTTCATAACCCGCTGTTAAGTTCCAGTTCATTATACATCTTAACTACTGTAATCTGTTTAACTGTCTGAAAAAGTTCATCCAGGCCAACAGGTATACTTTTTGAATCGACCAGTTCCGTCAGAAGTCCGACAGCCGGTACAATGCTGCCCGTAAATGTCGGTTTCTTTTCATAGAGTCCACGAAAACCGAAAGCTCCAAGTGCCTGCATAAGTCTTATCATACTAAATCCAGCATAATATCCCCTGTATTCATCTTTATCTTCACCGGTAATCCTGCAAAAGTTGTTAACATGATAATCCAGCAGCCTGCGACGTGAACCAGCCGGTACATGTGCCTTGGCATCATATAATAATGAAGCCACATCATATTGAGGTGCCCCTTTTCTGCCTCCCTGGTAATCGATGAACCATGGTTCCCCGTCAACAAGCATTACATTTGCCGACTGAAAATCGCGGTAAAGAAAATAATCCTGTCCGGTCTCAAGCAGGAAATCAGCCAGCCTCTCAAAGTCGTGTTCCAGCCTCCGTTCGTTGAAAGGTACTGCCAGAAGTTTAAGGAACATGTACTTAAAGTAATTCATGTCCCACATCATAGACTGCCGGTCAAAACTCCTGTGGGGATAGCAAAGATCAAGGTTCAGTCCATCCATACCGTCTGTCTGAAAACTGATGAGCCTGTCAAGCACTCTTTTGTATATTTCTTCTGTATCATTGTCAAATTCCCGGCCAATAACGTTTTTTTGCTGCAACCAGGTAAAAAGATTCAAATCTCCAAGATCCTGGAGAAAATAAATATTCTGTTCCGGCTGGTATCCGTATATCTCAGGAACAGGCAGTTTTTTGGAGATGAAATGCCTTGTAAAGCCTATGAAAGCTTCATTCTCCTCAGGGTTGGCATTATATGCACCAATGACTGTCCGGGCACCATCATATATCCTGAAATATTTCCTGTCTGAACCGGATTGAGGTAATGCCTTAATATCAATATCCTTCCTGCCGGATAATTTTCTGTATCCCTCTGATATTATATCTATTTCATTCATAATTTCAATATTAAACCTCACAATCGGTTTCGTGTTTATCTCTGGTTGCCGTCTTAAGTTTTCATTCACGGTTATTGGCCGCTGCGTGGTATCATTTGGCGTTTCATCGGGTCATTCGTTATCATAGGTCATCTTCTTGCCATTGGATGACTATTAAATAACTAATGAATGACTACTGAATGACTTTTTCCCCTCCCTATAACCTTATAAATATTTTCTTCCTGTATAGTAGTAATGTAACAGCCCAGATGATGAAAACCTGCACAAGGGCAAACAAAAGACTCCCGGTGTAATGTCCGGCTACCGGCACGAATATTCTGTTGTACACCCAGCTATAAAGGCTTACTGTTCCAGAACCTGAAGGTATTTTTATGATCAGCATCAATCCTGCCCATATACCTGCCAGTACATATGCAAATATGGCGTTGGTGCCGAACACCCTGAAAAAAGTTCCCCATGCCTGGAACCTAATGACATCTGTTATCAAATAAATTACAGCAAATACAATCATTCCAAGACCAGCAGTATATAACACATAAGAACTTGTCCACAGGGGCTTGTTAATTGGAAATACCATGTTCCATAACAAACCCAGTCCGGTTGCGGCAACTCCGAACAGGACCAGCTTAAGTACGGTATGTCCACCTGACAGGCTTTTACTGACCGTCCCTCCAATATAATATCCTATTATTACAGTTGCTACAGCGGGAATATTGCTGAGTAATCCTTCCGGTTCAAACGGAATGCCAAAACCTGTATACAGATGTTGCTTTCCAAGAAGTGCGAGATCGGTCTTCAAAACAAGGTTGCCCTGTAGAGAGTACGGATCGGGACCTCCAAAGAATGCCAGTAGTCCCCAGTAAACAAGCAATATTGCTGCAATAACTATCCAGAGATACTGACGCCTAACCGAAAGACAGATCAACGCTCCTATTCCATAGGCAATGGCGATCCGCTGAAGAACACCCATTATCCTTATTGAAGAGGTTTCTCCTGCCAGAAGCTCAAGACTGTTAAGGAATAAGCCAAGAAGAAATATGGCTACCATTCTTCTGAATATTCTGAACAGGGATTTTCCGTTAAGCTCATTGCCATATTTTTTTAGTGAGAACCAGGTGGAAATACCCACAATGAACAGGAAAAAAGGAAAAACCAGGTCGGTCGGGGTACAACCATTCCATTTTGAATGCTCAAGGGGCGGATAAACATATTCCCAGCTGCCTGGAGTATTCACTATGATCATGAATGCCAGTGTCAGTCCTCTGAATATGTCGAGAGAAACAAGTCTTTTGCTGCCTTTTGCCATCATCTATGATTTTATGCTATAAATTTAATATCTATATTCCGTCAAAAGGCAGTAAAACAATTATAATTTTCCTTTTTTGAAATATTTTAATGACATTCTGTCTTCCGGATGCTTTACAGAAAAGTCGGCCCAGTAAGTTGCAATTGTGTTTTTTATTTCTTTCCTTAATATCCACAGGCCAAGAAGGTTCGGAACTGTCATAAGCGCTATTGTTATGTATGACAATGACCATATAACTGTTGTATCGGTAAAAGATGCGACAAAGAAACCTGCAACGTATATCAGTCGGTAATATATTACAAATTTAGGACCCACAAGGTAGGTCAGTGCCCTGTCCCCATAATATGACCAGGATATTGCCGTAGAAAATGCAAAGAGCAAGAGTCCGATAGATACTATATACTGCCCCCAGTCGCCAAGTATGCTTTTCTTAAAAGCCTCCGTGGTAAGAGGAGCGCTGTGAATAAGTGATTTTCCTGTAACTGTTACCGAGGCAGGTGGATCCCATTTACCGTCTACAACTTTTATTGAACCTGAGTATGGTTCATTCTTATCAAAGAATGTAAAATCTTCAGCAACGGATCTTGAAGCTAAAAGCGATATATCGTTGGTCATCTTGCCGTCCACAATATGCAGATCACCGGTAAAAAGAGGAACATCTTTCCCTTTCCTTACAAAATTCATTATGATCTTTTTATCTGCAGGAAGATTTTCATCATATTTCCTGTTAAGGAATACCATATCGGCTGACTGGAACTGGTTCTCAATCTTTTGTGACCATACACCGGAGGAGAGGATTACAAGTCCGGTAAGCGTACAGATTATTATGGTATCAATGAAAGGTTCAAGAATAGCAACCATACCTTCCGAAACAGGTTCTGGTGCCCTGGCTGCAGCATGAGCGATGGGTGCTGAACCCTGTCCTGCTTCATTGGAGAAGAGTCCCCTGTTTACTCCCCTGTTTATCGCAAAGGAAACCGATGCACCAAGAAAACCACCAACAGCAGCCGTTCCTGTGAATACAGTTGTAAATAATGATTCAATAGATGGTAATATGTTCCTGTAATTGGTGAATATGACCAGGAGCGCACCTATAAAATAAAAAATTGCCATACCGGGAACAAGCTTCTCAGTAACTGATGCAATTCTTTTGATCCCGCCAATGATAATTAGGGCAAGCAAAACTGAAAGGACAGCACCGGTAATAATCTGTTTTAATCCGAAAGAAGTAAATATGGAGTTTGAGATACTGTTAATCTGTGGAAGATTGCCGGTTCCGAACGAAGACAGTACTGTAGCAACAGCAAAAAAACCTCCCATTACGGCTCCCACTTTTATTACCTTACCTTTTTTGGTTGTGAATTTTATTCTCTTTTTCATATAATACATCGGCCCCCCGGAAACACTGCCGTCCGGAAGTATATCGCGGTACTTATGTGAGATAGTCACCTCCACCATCTTGGTACACATTCCTATGGCTGCTGTCACCAGCATCCAGAACAATGCAGCTGGACCACCAAGGTGAATTGCCAGAGCCACTCCTGCAATATTACCTGTTCCAACGGTGCCTGAAAGAGCTGTTGAAAGGGCCTGGAAATGAGAAGTGTCACCTACATCAAGATGATGATCAAACTTGCCTTTTACAACGTCTATCGCATGCCTGAAATACCTGAACTGAGGAAAACCCAGATAAAGTGTAAAAAAAACACCTGTTCCGAGCAATAACACTACAAACCAGGGGTTCCCTCCGATATAACCATCGAGCATTATGAGAAAATCGTTGACTTGATGCATAATAAGGTAATAAGATAATACCAGGTTAGTGATACTGGCAAAAATAACATTTTCAATATAAGATGAAAGAAATTACCGGTAATACAACCATGTTATATAACATATTTCTGTACTGTGATTAACTATGCTGCATGATGAAGGATCAAAAATCATTACATTTGGATTGATAAAATACTTATCACCATGAATCAGCGAAAATTTCTCTCTGCCATTCCATTGATACTACTCCTGATGATATCTTCTTCATTTGTCAGGTCACAATCTGCAAATCCGCCGTTTCTCAGGTATATGGACCATCCCTGGGTCGATTCGGTTATGAATACCCTAGACCTGGATCACCAGATTGCTCAATGTATATGGGTGGCGGGTTATTCAAACAGGGATATAGCACATGAGGTTGAATTAAGCAATCTTATAAAAGAATATGGCATTGGAGGCATCGTTTTTTTCCAGGGTACAGCCGAAAAGCAGGCAGAGCTAACTAATTACTACCAGGGAATATCAAAGGTACCCCTTATCATTGCACTTGATGCCGAGTGGGGTGTTGGAATGAGACTGGCCAACGTCGATAAATTTCCGTACCAGATGACGCTGGGAGCCATCGCCGACGACTCGCTGATATATGAGTTCGGAAAAGCTGTAGCCATGCAGTTTAAAAGACTTGGCATGCAGGTCAACTTTGCCCCGGTTGCAGACGTAAATGTCAACCCACTTAATCCAGTCATCAACTACAGGTCATTTGGTGAAAACCGTGACAACGTTGCGGCCAAGGCCATTATGTATATGAAAGGAATGCAGGACAACGGAATATGTGCCACCGGGAAACACTTTCCGGGCCATGGCGATACTAACGTCGATTCGCATCTTGATCTTCCGGTAATTCCCTATAGCAGGGCCAGGCTTGACAGTATTGAACTTTACCCCTTTAAGAAGCTGATAGCTGACGGTATAGGCAGCATAATGGTTGCTCACCTAAATTTGCCATCACTGGATACAACATCCGGACTGCCATCAACTCTCTCACCAGCAATAGTAAGTGGCCTGCTTAAATCTGAACTTGGCTTCAAAGGACTGGTCGTAACAGACGCCATGAACATGAAGGGTGTTACAAAATATTTCAAAACAGGAGAAGCTGACGCAAAAGCCCTGGAAGCAGGTAATGACGTGGCAGAATTTGTTACCGATGTGGAAGCTACCATCAGGGAGACAAAAAACTATATTAAAGAAAAGAAACTCTCGGCAGACGATATAGCATTAAAATGCAGGAAGATTCTGGCACTTAAATTCTGGGCAGGATTAAGTTCGTTGAAAAAGGTCAGTACATCGAACATCGACAGCGACCTGACCCCCGGATCGAACAAAGCTCTTATAAGAGATCTCTATGCCAGTGCTTTGACTGTTCTCAATAACAGGGATGACCTTATTCCCATAAGAAATCTCGATACTATCCACATAGCGTCAATAGCAGTCAACAGCAACAATATCAGGCTATTCCAAAAAAGAATAGCCGATTATATGCAGGTTGATAATTTTAGCGTCAACCTTTCAGATACTGCTGCATGTAATTCCATTCTCGGTAAACTGGATAACTATGATTTAGTCATCGCAGGGGTTTATGATCTTGATCAGAGACCTAACAAGAATTTTGGTATCAAGCCAGACCTTGACAGGTTCCTTGATAAGCTTATACACCATAACAGGACAATCATTACCTGGTTCGGAAATCCTTATTCAGCGGATAAAATTGAATCTTTGCGCGATGCTGATGCCCTGCTTCTCGCCTACCAGGAGAATGATTATACCGAGGATCTCTCCGCTCAGTTAATATTTGGAGGTATTGGCGCCAGGGGTAAACTTCCGGTTACAATAAATGAGAAATGGCCATTTGGCTTCGGAATTAAGACTTCAGGAGGCCTCAGGCTGCAGTACGGCTTCCCTGAAAATGCAGGTATATCATCATCCCTTCTTGAAGCACGGATTGATTCTATTGTAAAAAGCGGACTGAATGCCAGGGCATATCCCGGATGCGAGGTAATATTAGCCAGGGATGGAATAGTCATCTTCCACAAGACTTACGGATATCATACATATGACGACAGGATAGCTGTCATGAATGATGACCTGTACGACCTGGCTTCAGTAACTAAAGTATCATCAACCCTGGCAGGACTTATGTTGCTGAACTCTGAAGGCAGGTTTTCACCTGATAAAACTCTCGGTTATTACCTCCCCTATTTTAAAAGATCTGATAAGGGTGACATTTTAATGAAAGACTATTTAACCCACCAGGCAGGGCTAACCCCTTTCATTCCTTTCTGGAAAGAGACCCTGAAGAAGGATGGGGAGTACAGGAGGCACATCTATCGCTGTTCACCGTCAAAAAGATTTCCCCTGGAGGTTGCTCCCGGTCTTTATATTAACCGGAATTACAGGAAAAAAATGTTTTCCGAGATAAGGAAGAGTCCGCTAGGTGCCAGGAAATACGTTTATTCCGATCTTACATTCATAATTGCTCCTGATATCATTACTAAGCTCACCGGTGAAAAATGGAACAAATACGTTACAGACAGCATTTATAAAAGGATCGGGGCTTATGATATTGTTTTCAATCCTTATCTTAAATACCATCCCGACAGGATTGTGCCTACTGAATATGATTCCCTGTTCAGGAAACAACAACTCTGGGGAACCGTGCATGATGAAGGAGCAGCAATGCAGGGTGGTATTTCAGGACATGCCGGACTGTTTGCCACGGCAAACGATCTTCTCAAACTCATGGAATTATACCGCAGAATGGGTAGTTACGGCGGCGAGCAGATAATAAGCAAACCTGTATTGAAGGAATACAGCAGTGTGCAGTTCCCTGAGAATGATAACCGCAGGGGACTTGGATTTGACAAGCCGCTTCTGAACAACAATGAGTTGAGCAACGAAGAAGCTTACCCGGCAAAGAGTGCCTCTTCCGGTAGCTTTGGCCACTCCGGCTATACAGGTACGTTTGTCTGGGTCGATCCCAAATATGGAATTTCTTATGTCTTTCTGTGTAACAGGGTCTATCCAACAAGATATAACAGCCACCTTTATGATATGAATATCAGGTCAGCAATTCTACAGGCAACATATGATTCAATGACCAAATAAGGTAAGCATATAAAAAAAATGCAACACTTTAAATCATGTTGCATCTATTTGTGCCCAGAACAAGACTCGAACTTGCACACCGTTGCCGGCACCAGCCCCTCA
>CAYYIW010000069.1:0-10405 GCA_964472085.1 uncultured Rikenellaceae bacterium
CCTTTTTAAACATCCATACACAAAAATTGAGTTTATTCAACGGGACTTAAATGTCACAAGGATTACCGCAGCAAATTATCTGAACCAACTTTCTGACGACAAACTACTTACTAAAAAGAAACTTGGGACAGCAAACTATTATATCAATGACTCTCTCTTTAAATTGCTCTCTGAAAGATAATTAAAATAAAATACTAACAGTAACACGGACAATAAAGGTAAGTTGTATTGTCATGCTTTTTGCGGGGACCTGAAGGCCACCTACCAAAAAACACAAGGGTACTATCGGCCCGATGCGCTCTTTTCTCTTTTACCGGTGCCCTGCACCGGGACTATTACCCGGCTAAAGTACCACGACACTGCCCGGATGCTTCGCCAGGTAACACGCCCTCGCGGCAAGCAGGCTCCTTCCATTGGTCGCCGTAGGCTTGTCGAAGGAGACGCTAAAACAGCCCACAGGGCTGTTTCTATACGCTCGGCCCTCTTTATTGCCGGGTCGTTATGTGTAAGGTAATGGCTCCGTGATAGTTAGAGAATCTTGATAGAACCCTACACATAACAGCAAAAGGTTTAATATTTCTATATGTGCAAGAACTCCCTACACACAAAGCAAGAGTTTGGCAGCCTGCCACCGCGACAAGCCCCGCTGCTGACAAACACATGCATTTTTGCCTACCCTTAACTAGTTGATCCTTAAAAATTATTAACAATTTGATTGTTAATAACATATGTTCTTTGAAGTCTTGATTTTTGCCTGAATTTTGATTAAATTCGGTCAAAACCCTGTAAATCATGTTAAAGGAATTGCCCGTACAACCACAGCTTGAGATGTTTAAAACAGTGCTTACTAGTTTTATCCATCCGGAGCATGAACTTTGTCTTTTGGCAAATAAGATTGACTGGAAGAGTCTGGAAGATGAGTTTGCTCCCTTATATGGTAAGGTAGGTCGACCTTCGGTTCCGATCAGGACCATGGTTGGGCTTTTGTTGTTGAAACAGCTTAACCCTATCCCAACGTCATACCAGCAGGAACCGGATGTATTATACAGGGTACTCACGCAGAAGAGAGACGACACTCATAAGGTCTACAGCGTTCATGAACCTGAAGTGCTCTGCATATCAAAAGGAAAGGAACATAAGCAGTATGAGTTTGGGAACAAGAGCTCTTTTGCATACACCAGGGAATCAGGGATAATAGTTGGAGCAATGGCGATAGAAGGAAACATTTATGATGGCAGAACATTAAAACCACAGCTGGATCAGGTAGTGGAGTTAACAGAAGGCAAAATCAGGAAAGCGATCGTAGATAAAGGTTATAAGGTAAAAGGAGGTATTGAAGGAATAGACATCGTAATGCCGAAGAACCTCAAGAGAGAAAGCTACTATCTAAAGAAGAAACGGGAGGAACGATGTAGGTCACGGGCAGGAATAGAGGGGCTGATATCACACCTGAAACATGATCACAGGATGATAAGGAATTACCTCAGTGGGACAGCAGGAGACCAGATTAACACATTATTGGCTGCTGCAGCATATAATATGAAGAAATGGATGAGGTTAAAGAAAGAAGAAATGTTAAACTTAATTTTTTGGTTGTTTACCGGAACACCTATTTGGGTTCCGGTAAATATCCAATCTTCGAGAATTTTAAAAAACACGAATTAATAAGGATCAACTAAATATTAAGTGAAAGATCAGCATATTCTGCTAAAAATAAATGCATCAGTCTAAAGACGCATGATTTGCCTTAAAGTTGCATCAATATTTTTACGGAGATTAAAGACTTATTATCTTTGGTTTCACATTCACAAACAATTATGAAAATAATTATCACAGGTACAACAGGAATGGTAGGTGAGGGTGTTCTTCTCGAATGTCTGGACCATCCGCAGGTAACAGAAGTATTGAGTGTGAGCCGCAAACCGACAGGGTTGTCACATCCGAAGCTTAAAGAATATATAGTGCCTGATTTCCTGGCTTTGAAGGAAAATGATGATAAGCTGAAAGGTTATGATGCATGTTTTTTTTGTGCTGGGATAAGCAGTGTAGGCATGAAGGAAGAAGAATACAGGAAAATAACATATGACATAACTTTGAACTTCGCAAAAGCTGTGAATCCGAATTCTCAAATGTCATTTACATATGTCAGTGGAGCAGGCACTGACAGTTCTGAGAAAGGCCGGCTGATGTGGGCGAGGGTGAAGGGGAAGACAGAGAACGATTTAATGAAACTTCCTTTTAAACAGGCTTTTGCTTTTCGCCCGGCATTTATGGAAGTAACCAAAGGGCAGAAAAATGTTCTCAAAATATACAGGTACGGCTCATGGCTTATCCCTCTTATGCGAATCTTAATGCCTAATCAGATTTGCACTATTGGCCAGGTTGGACAGGCAATGATATATGCTGCACAAAACGGGTATGAAAAGAATGTGATCGACGTAAAAGACATTAAAATCCTGGCCGAAAAAGCCAATAAACAAGATCACAATACTTAAATCCAGTTAATTGACAGGGAATAATTTATCCCATCTTTCCCGGATTTTATTTATATTTATATAGAGTAAAGGCTGAAAGATGCTCCATTGACCCGGAACCTGAAAAACCACATATCATGAAAAGACATTTTATCCTTCCCTTCATGCTCCTGGCAGTATTAACATTCCTTTCATGCAGCAATAATAGCCATAAGCTGAGAATCGTAACCCTTGGCATCAGCCATGAATCAAACACCTTTGCTACAACATTCTCAAGAGAATCTGAATTTATTGTCAGTCGTGGAGATGATGTCCTTAAAGGACAATTATGGGCTGATTACTTGAAGAATGAAGGGATTGAAGTCATCCCCACCTTACATGCCGGAGGATGGCCGGGAGGGGTAGTTGAAAGATCAGCATACGAGCATTTCAGGAAAGAGATCCTCGACGGAATAAGGAAGGCCGGCAGAATTGATGGTATATATATGGATATGCATGGAGCCCTGCATGTTGAAGACTATGAAGATGCACAGGCATCACTTATTAAGGAAATAAGGGAAATTGTGGGACCG
This sequence comes from uncultured Rikenellaceae bacterium, assembly GCA_964472085.1. GTDB lineage: Bacteria > Bacteroidota > Bacteroidia > Bacteroidales > VadinHA17 > LD21. The sequence continues at coordinate 3,047 of CAYYIW010000069.1, forward strand.
GATGTACTCATTAGCGGAAGCTTCGACCTTCACGGAAATCCGTCTGATGAATTTGTAAGGCAGATTGATATTCTGACTGCTTACCGGACAGCTCCTCACAGGGACGGAGATGAAACAAGACTTCGTGCTGTAACACTTCTGTGCGATGCTTTAAAAGATCATCTCAAGCCATCAATAGAGAGTGTTACCATACCGATCCTCGTTCCCGGAGAAAAAAGCATAACAGAGGTATTACCCCTGAAAGATTTATATTCAAAGCTTCCGGATATCTCGAAGGCTGGGGGCATGATGGATGCTTCAATATTTGCAGGTTATTGCTGGGCCGACCTGCCAAGGTCAGCAATGAGGGTCTTCGTGGTTGCCAGGGATAAGAAATACTCATCCCGGGCAAAGGATTATGCTGTGGACCTTGCACAGCAGATATGGGATGCCAGGGACAAGATGGTACTTGATGTACCGGCAGGGCCTATAGACGAAATGATCAGAAAAGCATCGGAGAGTGGCAATAAGACAGTTTTCATTTCAGATTCAGGTGATAATACTACGGCAGGGGCACCGGGAGATAATACACAGGTCCTTGCCGCACTGCTCGAACAAGGCTGTAAAAACGCCCTTGTTGCCGGGATTGTCGACAGTGAAGCTCTGAATACCTGCATAGGGACAGGTATAGGGAAAAGCACCAGGATTAATTTAGGCGGGAAAGTGGATTCCACTTTTTGTGAGCAGGTTGAAATAGAAGTCAGGGTCCTGTTCCTGTCGCCCGACTCGATTATGGAAACTGACAGAGGTTTGGCTGTCGTAGAGACAGATGGGGTGAAAACTGTAATTCTTAAAACACGACGGTCGTTCACCGAGAAAAAGGATTTCAGGGAGGCCGGTTTAAATCCGATGGATTTCAATATTGTCGTAGTAAAACTGGGCTACCTTTTTCCGGAGTTGCGTGATATGGCTCAGGTTCATCTTATGGCCCTTACAAGCGGATTTTGTAATCTCGATATTGCTTCCCTTCCATACACAAGGGTGCAAAGGCCAAGTTATCCCATAGACAGGGAGATGACCTGGAATGCGGAATAGACTGCTCCCATTAAATCTGACATGGGTGCTTAATATTGCATGAAAACGCAATATGCAATATATAAGAATGAATTATAAGTAAGGTAAAGAATTGCAGAACGCCAGCACTCCTGAGCTTTTCACATTACAGGACCATGAGCAGTTATCAATGACAACTGTAGTAATCAAAGAATAATTTTATAACTGAATAAACCGGCAGAATGAGAGCTTTTATCAGAACAAAATATGGAATATTAAGATATTCGCCCGATTAATCTGCTTGCTGTTGTTGGTTGTTTGCCCTGATTTGCTCCAGGGCGGTTTGCAAAAAAAGATCTGTATTGCTCTGCAGACTTTCCAGATTCTCATATACATATATGTCAGGATTTATCGCTGATTTAGCCATGTTTTTTACAGCAGCGGAATATGTTGTTCTGCCAATGGTTAATATTATCTGTGTATTATTTAATCTGAATTCCGTGTCTTTTCCTGCATTGCATTTATATGTAGCTCCGCTGGGTGTTCCGATTAATTTACCAAGGTTATGATATTTCAGCAAAGCACAGAAATGTCCGTTTGTTGAACCGCAACTGCCATCAATCAATGTATAAAGATTTCCTGTAAAGTGATCTTCAGGAAGAGGGAGAGGGTTGGACAATTCCTTATATTTACCATATTCTTCAGCAAAATATGGAACCGGATCTTTTTGAAGGTATGAAAGCAATATAGAGGAACAAAATGGATCTCCTCCGTCATTACCCCTGACATCAAGAATCAGGTTTTTTATACCGGATTCTTTAATCAGGTGAAAGCATGAATCCATGAAGCTCCTGAAATAATCAACCTTATCATAATAGATGAAAGTTGGTACCTTGAGAATAGCTGTACTCATTTCTTCGATAATCCTGAAACCGGGAGGAGGGCTCATGAAATTGAAAAACACCTTTTTTCTGACCGATTCGTAATTTGCCGGAGTAACCTTTATTAACAGCGTATCTTTTCCGGTTGGTGTAATATATTTTATTACATATTTATCAGGGATCCCATATACACTAGCATAGAACATAGGGAACCGTTTTTCGATCTGGGCATCAATGAAATATGGATTCAGTGCATCTGCTGAAGTTATGGATCTTAACCTTGAAAGTATCTCTTCTGCAGAATTTGAATTTACAGATAATACAATACTACCGCGAGGGATCTCACCGGTTTCAGTATAACTTCCTGCCACTACGATGTCATTATTAACCAGTTTGATCTTCACCGGGTTTATCATATCCGGCTTTGTAATAAAGTACCTTCCCGGCATCCATGTCGCCGTATGCATACATCCTATCCTGGATGTTATTTGTGCCAGTATTCTGAAAAACTCATTATAGCCCATATTATTTTTAATCAGGCTTAAACCGGCCTCAAATAAACTGTCCATTTCGGATTTGGAGGTATATTCATAAAGGCAGCAGTGATTACTTTCGAGAATACTTCTGAACTGTTCGAAATCTTCTTTCAGGGGTCCGGTACAAAGGTTATGGATTTGCGGATAGGCAGTGACAGTAATTCCTAAGCAGGAGAAAGCGATTATGATATGAATAAATTTTCTCATGTCTCTACTGAATAATAAAGTCAATCTCACCGTTGAAATCAATGAAATGACCTGCTGCGGTAAAAGAACCATCCCCGTCATTTTTCATTAGGTACCAGTTAGATACTTCATCGCTGGTACCATTCTTTACCAGCAAGTCATCATAACCATCCCCGTCCATATCTCCGGTAAACGGAAGGTAATTACCCCAGAATGCCATTGTTCCCTTGTTGAATCGGGCTTTGTATTCAATACCGCCCGTACCTGCCCGGGTGTTTTCTGATACATACCATATCGCATTACGTTCACCCTCCTGCCAGTAAAGGATAACATCGGAATAATTGTCATTATTGATATCCATGATCAGGGGAGTATATTTTTCACCGGAGGGTAATCCGCTAAGACCAGTGATAAATTCAACCGGGGCTTTGAATGACAGATCCTTATTATTGTAGGCAACTAGAAATCTTCCCGGGTTTTTACCTGTAATGTAATGCATTCCTATGTCTGTATAACCGTCTCCGTTAAAATCACCGGTGAAGGAATATCCCCGGACAGATCTTACGATTTGCTCTTCTCGGAAGTTACATTTAATTCCTTTTTCAAATTCCTCATTTCCATTATTCATATATATAATCCAGTTGCCTTTATTCATCCCTGCTGAGAATCGTATTAACATATCATCAAACCCGTCATTGTTAAAATCTCCGCTCTTTATCTCATCAAACCTGGAAAGATACCTCAGGGTATCATTAATATTGAACCTGACTGGCTTACGGAATCCATCCTTACCGTTATTTAATGCAATATAAAATTTCCCGCTTTCTTTTCCCCGGTAAAAATATGCGCCTAAATCAATGCGGCCATCATTATTAAAATCACCTGTGAAAAATTTCCTTCCGGAGAAATAAACCCGGATAAGTATTGAACCTCTTGTTGATCTGAAGGAAACATCTGGCAATGTGTCGATGGCGTTTAAGCTGTTAAACTCCTGTTTGAAGCTGTTATATTTTGTCTTTGGGACCTTTACCACCATACCATCGGTCATTCCGGCAGGATTGATATAGACTTTTTTAACTTTGCACTCCAGCTTTTCAGCCAAGCTGAAGATAGTTGAGACCCCTGGATCTTTTTCAGTAGCTTTCTTTGCTTCCTCAGCCTGCCCTTTACCACTACTGATCACCTGATTGTCAAAATTTACAGTGATCTCTTTTGGTTTAATCACAGGAGGTATTATGAGTACAAGTGCTAATATTGAAGCAGCAATAATCACCCATGCCAGGTTTAAAGGTATGACCTTTACATTTCGTTCTTCCTGCTTTTTGGCGTTATCATCAGATATCGATTTCCATACATTATCCCTTATTGACTCCGGAGCTTTTCTTTGTTCGAAGGATGAAAGGAATTTTTTATAATTCTTAAGTAATTCCAATTCCCTTTTACATCCGGCACACGTTTCAAGATGAGACTCAAGATTGTGTTTTTCAGAACCACCCAGTGTTCCTTCGATATACTCCGATAATAGTATTTTGTATTTTTTACAACTCATTTTTGTATAATTTAAGATAAGTTGCTATCCTGTGTCTTCCTCTTGCCAGAGATGACCGGACAGTTCCCGGTTTCCTTCCTGTTATTTCCGATATTTCTTCATAAGATCTTCCTTCTATATCCCGAAGAATTAGTATTCTTCTGAATGCCGGATTCAATCTCTTCAGAGCTGACAGGAATTGTTCCTGCATTTCTTTTCTTGTCAATTCCAAATAAGGGTCAGGATAATTACTTACCGGATCATCCAGGCTTCCACCGTGTGTATCCCATCCTTCACTATCCGATCTGACCATTCTTTTCCTGTAGCTTACTTTCCTCACCATATCCTTACATGTATTATTTATTATTCTGTATAACCACGTATTGAATTTTGAATCTGATCTGAACTTCCCGATGCTCCTGTAAACCCTGATGAAAACTTCCTGCGTACAATCCCTGGCATCATCGTCATCACCGGTGAAGGCAAGACAATAGTTATAAACCTTGTCTATATACCTGTCATATAAGGTAGAGAATGCATTCTTGTCGCCGGACTCCCGGATTCTTTTAACAAGCTTGATATCAGGATCTATGATCGGGGTCATCTGGGAGAAGTTTTAATATTAAATTTGATAAACATAAAGTTAAATAATTCTATTCACCTGTACTGAGCATCCCACTATTATCGACCCAAACAACCATATCGGGTTCAGGAGAATTTTTATTCCTGATAATGACCAGGAATGGTTTGTCAAATATATACAACCTGTTGCAGGGGCCCTTTTTCAGAACGATCTCTCCCGTAGCTATGGCTTCAGCACCTGATTCATCCAGGCTTAAGCTGATATCCTGTACCATGTGAGCGAAGAAATAATCCTTGAAGCTTTCATTTTTAAGATACAGTCCATGGAATTCATCATATGAATGATTAACATCAAATTTTATCTTTGGAATGATCATTTCATCTGTTTCAGACAGTTTTAATTCCTCCCCGGATGTTATCCGGTCTTCAATATCCCTGATCATTCCCGACAGGTTTGCACTAAATGGTATCTTGGCCAGTATGATTTCTTTTGAGCTATCCCGCGGTAAGATGCTGACAATAAAATCATCGCTGTGCATGTAATCATGAATTCTTACCTGTTCTCTTATGGCTGCCTTTTCAGGTTCTGAGCCCTTTGATACTCCAAAACATTCAACAGACTGACGGCCATCATTGCCCTGGAAATCCCACCTTATAGTTTCGAAAGTATTTCTGAACCCGATTGTTTTATACATACAGGAGTAACAAACAATACCTTCATCATCATTGTATTTATCAAGACCGGTATCATTTATCCCGAACATATTGTTCATTTTTCTGTTAATTTTCTCCAGTATACCTTTCTCAATAAATCCGGCCATTGCTAACCATTCCCCTTTTTCAGGCACATTGAAAGTATAACGGTTAAGTGAAGCTGTTAAAGGAAGTGATTTTGTCAGGACAATATCCTCCCCGACAATTTCATCCTTCAATATAGTCCACGCTGCTCTTATAGTCGGGGTATATACAATATTTGTATTTGAAGGCAGCTTTTCATTAAGGCAGGCGATTACATGAATGTCCTGATTATTTTTTCCGGGTTGTCCGTTCAGGGAGAATACCGTGGCATAAACAACTGATATGAATGTTATCATTTTCATGGCTTTATGTATTGGTTTCCGGTTTTATGACTCGATTTATATCAAAAAGTTCCCGGGTGAAGGGGGGAAATGTTACCCTAAGAGAAGAGTGAGTTCGTCCGCGCCCGAAGTGAAGTGGACAGAAAATGTGAGTATGAAAGTGCGTTTTTAGAAAAAAGAGGGAACCTGCGACAAAAAACCGGATAATTTATTATTGTTGAATTTGTTCATTATAGGGATATCCCGTGCAAAAAGAATTTTAAAATCGAAATTTGTAAATAATAGTAAGAATCTTGATATGCAGTTGAAAGAGATCAGCTACAAGTTATAAATAATAAGACCTGTAGTAAAGGCCAATGTGTGAATGATGTAAACTATTCCAAAAGTTGTGTAATACTTTCTGACATAAAGTGTGCCAACTTTGCTTTGTAATATTTATAAAGAAATCAGACAATTATTATCATGCCACTTTTAACTATCGTTCTTGTACTTATTGTTACCGGAGTCCTTCTCTGGGTGGTTAATAACTACATTCCTATGCAGCGGACCATAAAAAACATTCTCAATGCGGTAATTGTGATTGTTGTTGTAATCTGGCTGCTTAATGTTTTTGGTGTTCTTGGTAGTTTACAGCGCGTGCATATCTGATTCGTGGGTTCTTTTATAGCGATAAATAGCCTGATTTGTGTATAGTCCGGTGAAGAAGAGGAATACAGTTTGGTATCACTAATCTGATATTCGGAACTGGTTAAATTTTTTAAAAATTATATCATGATATTACTTACACTTATTATAATAACAATATTTACAATACTCTTCCGACTCATTAAGGGGAAACCCTTATTATTAAAAAAGAAATAATATATAAAACTGAAATTGGAATAAACCCGGATGATTTGAGAGAACATTTATTAAGGGGTTGTTTATAAAAATAAAATTCTGAAAGAATGAAAATTTTAATTATTGGATTTCTTGTATTTTCCCCTGGTCAGCTGTATCATACATTTATTTGTTTTCAGTATAAAAGGATTGAGCGGTAAGACATGAATTGTGCAAATTTCTGACAGTAATCTTAAAGATTCAACAGCGGTTGACCATTTGGGCAAGTCCCTCGCCCAGGACGTTTCATTAGTCCCCGGGAATATGATAATTTATTTTGCCTTTGATAAATCAGAATTTAATCTGATGTTCTGATGTGTTGACAGACAAATACTTCAGTGAGTCAAATTCTTATCTGAAAAAAACCTGCAGGCCAGACTCTGTGTAACAGGCCACACTGATTCTGTAGGATCTGATAATTATAAACAGGATCTTGGTTTCAGGCAGGCGAATTAGACTTTATTTTGAAGGATACAGTAATTATAAGCTGTTTTTTAATGAGGAATATTGCCTAAACAAACTCTCCTCAATAACTTGATAAAACTCATAAAATCTAAAAATCAAAGATTATGGTTTATAGTAGAGTTGTGAAAAAAGCGTTAATGTAGTTTCATTTACCTTCCCCCTGTTGATCATTAATTTAAGAATCTGGGCAT
>CAYYIW010000070.1:0-3416 GCA_964472085.1 uncultured Rikenellaceae bacterium
CATTGCTGACACTAGTCCCTGAAACTAGCGCGTCTACCAATTTCGCCATCTGGGCCTTTTAAGATCAAGGGTGCAAAAATAAAAATAAAATTGAAATTAAAGAAAAAAGTTAAAAAAAGGTTTCCCGGAAACAAGCAAATGCGGACCCTTAACGTCCACCGCTCAACAGGCTTACATGATTCATCCTTTCAAAGTACTTGAAATAATAATAGAGCTTGTAATTCAAATCGAGACCGTAATCAATATTCGGGTTGTAATCAATATAAGAATTGTACAGCCCATTATTATTCATACTCTGATAATTTATGTTCCAGGCCTGAACATAAAGACGGTTCTTTGCCTCATAATAATCCTTCGAATAATACGATTCCGGCAACTGTGTGGCCAGCCATGTCTCAAAACCGGGATCATCAATAATTAATCTGTACTCAAGGCTATCTACAGAAATCGTGTCATTTTTTACCGTAGTACGCCCGCCCGTCTTCTGACTGTATCCATTGAACTGGACCAGTAACAGAAATGCCAATGTAATAAAAACAGATTTCTTCATTTTTAATCATTTTTATTAAAACTTTATTATTAAATAAGTGTTAGCAAAAAATATACCAATTAAATACGGTGTATCGATTAAAAGTATATTTTTGCTCCCTGATTGACAGCACCATGAATAAACACACATATAAACACTTTATGGATTTCAAACCATATGAATCCCAGGTCTGAATAGTTTTTTATTGTAATACCCGAAAGAAGAAAAGATTAACAGACCTGCAGGAGATGCAGGTTTTTTTTTACACCAACATAAATTTTACAACCAGGATAAAATACAACCGGATCATTTTTAATTCAAGACAGAGAAATGAAAATAATGAAGTTTGGCGGCACCTCGGTGGGCAGTCCGGAAAGGATGAAAGCCCTGGTACCTTTAATAAATGATGACGAGAAAAAAATTGTCGTTCTGTCGGCTATGTCAGGAACTACCAACAGCCTTGTTGAAATAACCGAATTGTTACATGCAGGTAATGGAAATGATGCAGCTGAAAAAAATAATGCATTAAGAAATAAATATCACAATGTGGTTGAAGAACTGTTTTCAACTGAAGAATACAAAAAACAGGGACATGAACTCATTGATTCACATTTTGAATATATAAGAACCTTTATACTCCGGGTCTTTACCAAACTCCAGGAAAAAGCCATCATTGCTCAGGGAGAACTGATCTCCACATCCCTCATTCAGCTTATGCTGCAGGAGATGGGAATAAAATCATCCCTTATTCCTGCTCTGAATTTCATGCGTGTTGACAAGGACGGGGAACCTGATACGTTTTATATTGAAGAGAACCTGAAAAGGGAGATGAAAAATTATGAATCTGATAATATCATCATTACCCAGGGATTTATCTGCAGGAACGCCTATGGTGAAGTGGATAACCTGAAAAGAGGCGGAAGTGATTATACAGCTTCAATAATAGGTGCTGCTGTGGAAGCTTCTGAGATCCAGATATGGACCGATATAAACGGTTTTCATAATAATGACCCGCGGTATGTTGATAATACCGGTGTGATAAGAGAGTTATCATTTGACGAAGCTGCCGAACTCGCCTATTTCGGTGCAAAAATTCTTCATCCGGCAAGTGTAAAACCTGCACGTGAAAAAAATATCCCGGTAAGACTGAAGAACACAATGGACCCGGAAGATGAAGGAACACTTATAACATCTGCCTCAACACTTCTTGATTATAAGGCTGTAGCTGCAAAAGACGGTATCTCGGTTATCAGGATACGGTCGGCCCGTATGCTGATGGCCTATGGTTTTCTCAGGAAAGTCTTCGAGATATTTGAGGCGTACCGCACACCAATAGATATGATTACAACATCGGAAGTCTCGGTTTCCATAACAATAGACGATCCTGAATTTATAAACCAGATCGCGCATGACCTGAAGGAATTAGGTAAAGTTGAAGTGGAGGAAAACCTCAGTATCATCTGTGTTGTAGGCGACTTCAGGACGGAGCGCACAGGGTCGGCCCCGGAAATATTTGAGGCACTTAATACCATTCCCCTTAAAATGATCTCATATGGCGGCAGCCCTAATAGTCTTTCATTACTCATCGATACCTCAAAAAAGACAGAGGCCCTCAGATTACTTAGCAAACACCTTTTTAACTGACACAATGATTACAAAAGATATTATTAAGAAATTCGATGGTATTGAAACACCATTCTATTATTATGATCTTGACGTCTTAAGAGCTGTTCTGGATAACCTGAAAACAGAGTCAGACAGCACAGGTTTTAAGATCCACTATGCGGTTAAGGCAAATTACAATCCGCGCCTGCTTAAAATAATATCATCCTATGGGTTCGGTGCCGATTGTGTCAGCTGGAACGAGATAGAGGCTGCCATGAGCGCTGGTTTTGATCCCTCGGGAATAGTATTTGCTGGTGTGGGTAAGACCGATAAAGATATTTCAGCTGCCCTGATGAGTGACATTTTGTGCTTTAACTGTGAATCGATCCCTGAACTTGAGGTCATCAATCAGCTGGCTGCGGAACAAGATAAAATTGCCAGGATAGCCCTCAGGATTAATCCTTATATAGAAGCTCATACACATAAGTACATCACCACAGGCATTGAAGAAAGTAAGTTCGGGATTAACATCCGGGAGCTGGAAAATGTAATGAATGAACTGAGAAATATGGGCAATGTTGAACTGACAGGAATTCATTTTCATATTGGTTCACAAATAACGCGAATGCCGGTATATAAAAGTCTGTGTGCCAGGATCAATGAGTTACAGGAATGGTTTGCTTCAAGGAACACGGAGCTGACTATAATAAATGTGGGGGGAGGCCTTGGAATTGATTATGAAAACCCTGAAAAAATGCCTTCCTTCAGTGAATATTTCGCCCTATTAAAGGATTTTATTGATCTGCGGCCAGGGCAGGAACTGCATCTCGAACCAGGCAGGTCAATAACCGGTCAGTGTGGCAGCCTCATATCAAGAGTACTGTACATAAAGAACGGCAGCAATACGCGGTTTGCTATAATAGATGCCGGGATGACGGATCTTATAAGACCTGCTCTGTACCAGGCTCATCATAAAATTGAGAACCTGACTTCCACAGGAGATATATGCCGGTATGACGTTGTTGGTCCTGTTTGCGAATCATCCGATACATTCGGAAAGTTCATTGAACTCCCGGAATCCAGGCGTGGGGATATAATAGCTATAAGATCAGCAGGTGCATACGGAGAATCGATGGCATCAAGGTATAACCTGCGGAATCTTCCCGGTGTGGTCTTTTCCGACGACCTGAAATAAAGTAAATTAATAAACAGTACCAGTCCCCCTTCAGGGGGATGTCTGCGCAGCAGACAGGGGGTCCTTCAGGGGGATGTCTGCGCAGCA
>CAYYIW010000070.1:3516-10240 GCA_964472085.1 uncultured Rikenellaceae bacterium
AGGGGGATGTCTGCGCAGCAGACAGGGGGTCCTTCAGGGGGATGTCTGCGCAGCAGACAGGAGGTCACTTCTCATCGTGTGAATGCAGTCTTATCTTACTGTGTTTCACTCCATATGTAAAATAGATCACAAAACCTATAGCCATCCAGATAATAAGCCTCAGCCATGTGTCAAGCGGAAGTGAAGCCATCTGGATGAAACATATCCCGGCACCGAGTATGGGTACAAGTGGAACCCATGGTGTCTTAAAAGGTCTTTCAATATCTGGTTTGGACCTCCTCAGCACAATTATACTTATACATACAATTATAAATGCAAGCAGTGTCCCGATAGACACAAGTTCACCAAGTATACTTATAGGTAATATGCCCGAAATGATCATAGCTACAGAACCTGTAATGATAGTACTTACATAGGGAGTCTTGAATTTTGGATGTACCCTGGAGAAGACCGGTGGCAAAAGGCCATCTTTAGACATGGTAAAAAAGATCCTTGGTTGTCCCAGGAGCATAACCAGTATCACAGAACTCAATCCCGCAATTGCAGCGATCTTGACAATCGGTCTTAGCCAGAACATCCCTTTTCCCATAGCATCAACACCGACAGCAACAGGATCGGCAACATTAAGAGTTGTATAACTAACAATCCCTGTAAGAACGACAGCAACAAGAATATACAAAATTGTTGATATTCCCAGGGAACCAAGTATGCCAACCGGCATGTCACGCTGAGGGTTCTTAGCCTCCTGCGCGGCAGTGGAAACCGCGTCAAATCCTATATATGCAAAGAATATCACGCCTGCGCCCCTGAATATCCCGCTGATACCATATTTCCCGAATTCATGGGAATATGCTTTCAGCCAGCCCCATAAAGAGCCATAATGCGATATAGGTGTTGATTCAACTTTATTGGCCGGTATAAAAGGATGCCAGTTAGCAGATTTGACAAACATAAATCCCAGTGCGACAAATAAGATAATAACGGATACCTTGGTTATGACCATCAGGTTATTGAAGTTAGCTGACTCCTTGATACCTATTACAAGCAATGTTGTCAGGAGAGCTACTATAAACATTGCAGGCAGGTTAAGAACACAGGTAACATGAGCCAGCGAATCGATCTGGATACCGGAGGAAGCGAGTGACTGGGCTAAACCTTCACCTACAGGTTTCCATCCCATATCCGGCACATTTACAAGTACACTTCCAGCCGCCCCTGTAAACTGGGGAGGTATTATAATGTTCAGGTCCCTGAGGAAACTGACAACGTAGCCCGACCAGCCCACTGCAACGGTAGATGCTGCAAACAGATATTCAAGAATAAGATCCCAGCCTATTATCCAGGCAAGGAATTCACCAAGTGTGGCATAAGAATAGGTGTATGCACTTCCAGCTATAGGAATCATGGAAGCAAATTCGGCATAACACAGACCTGCAAAGCCGCATGCCAAACCGGATACTATAAATGACAGGACAATAGCAGGTCCCGCATACATTGCAGCAGCCTGACCAGAGAGTACAAATATACCTGCTCCTATTATAGCTCCAATCCCCAGGGTTGCAAGATTAAGTGCCGTTAAAGTTCTCCTTAAGCCGCCCGTTTCTTTTGACTCAGTTAGTAACTGGGTAAGTGGCTTGGTAATGAATAGCTGTTTTCTTGACATCTGGTATGAAAATTATTTTTGGGAATTAATGCTTATCTGTTACAAACGTAGCTTTTTTTTGTAAAAAAAATAATTAATCTGTAAGATAAAATGGTGCTCCCGGCATTATGCATTTTTTATGGTTTTTTTTACATTAATAGGTAAATTTGACCATTCAATCAAACATTTGTTCACATGAAAAAATATCTTTTGCTTCTACTCCCCTGCCTGCTTCTTTCCTGTAATAATGCAAACAGAACTGCACCCCAAAACCAGGCCTCTCCTGAAATAAAGGCATGGGAACCTGACATTGTAAAATTTGAACAGCTTGATAAAAGTGAAGCATATCCGTCAGATGCGATTATGTTTGCGGGAAGTTCAAGTATAAGACTATGGTCGACCCTTGCTAAGGACATGAAGCCTTACCCGGTTATCCAGAGAGGCTACGGAGGTGCAAAGCTGAGTGATTTTGTCTACTATGCACACAGGATCTTCGACCCTCACCAGTGCAGGGCATTTGTGATCTTTGTTGCAAATGATATAACCGGCAGCAATGAAGACAGATCACCGGAGCAGGTTGATTCATTATGCAACCAGGTAATAGATATTATCCGGTCAAAACACCCTGATACTCCCATATTCTGGATAGCAACCACTCCTACTTCATCCAGATGGACAGTCTGGCCGGAGATCAGGAAAGCCAATGACCTTATAGGGCAGACATGCAAAAAACGGAAGAACACATGGTTCATCTCAACTGACTCTGCATATCTTAACGACCAGGGTATGCCAAATGACAGCCTGTTCAGGGATGACAGGTTGCATCTGAATGACAGGGGTTATGCCATATGGACCCGTATTATAAATGATGAGATGAACAGGGTACTGGTTAATCAGTGAACGCTTCTTTTATAGAGTTCCTGCCAGGTTTCCGTACCTGTACCAATAACTGATCCGGACTTGTCTGTAACTTTCCTTTCGAGCTTTTTGATCACGAAGGTTCGTTTCTCATTTCTTGCCGTTCCCTTACCGTGATCAGCAACATCAACCCAGGCAATGAAGTAGTTGATCTGATGCGGTAATACTTCAGGCGTACGGATAAAACCAACATCCTCGTTACGCAGAGAATAATTATCGTGAGTTGCTTCCCACACATCAACATAATACACATAGGGGTCGAGATTTGCAAATACTACAACCCCGTTCTCATCAGTATATCCTGAAGTCTGGAGGTTAGTCTGAGCATCCCAGTCGTCAAGCGTAGGATAAAGATAAACACTTGCATCAGGGACAACATATTCCTGGTAATATTCCCGAACCTCGATCTCAAGTAATGTTGGAACAAGTACATTGAGATCCATGGTGGTCTTATCTTCTACCCCGCTCTTGGAGATAGCAGTAAGGGTTACGGTAACGGGGCCTGAAGCTGTAAATACATGAGCCGGTTCACTTTCATTGGAAATATATCCGTCACCAAAGTCCCACTCGAAATCCCTGGCATTGTGGGAATCATTATAGAAGATTACTGTCTGTCCCACTTCAGGTTCCGTTGTATCAGTATAAAAATGTGCACTTGGTGTCGATTCACAGGAATAAAGCATTATTGTAACAATAATGCCCAGGTAAATCATTTTCTTCATATCTCAGATTTTAAAATTTATAAGCTAAATTCAAATAACGTGCCATGTTTATTAAAAGTAGTGTTTTTCAAGAAAAAGCTGCACATCCGGCAGTCTTTTTTTCAACTACAAAATAAAAAAATATCTATATCTTTGCACTCCAATAAAAAGAAGGGTTTATAATGATAAAGATAACATTTCCCGACGGAACATCTAGGGAATACGAAAAAGGCATTACCAGCCTTCAGGTAGCCGAGCAGATCAGTCACAGACTGGCCAAAGAAGTGTACTCAGCCACTGTTAACGGGGAGGTTTACGATCTGACCAGACCAATTGAGACAGATGCAACTCTCAGGCTCAACAAGTGGGAAGATGAAGAAGGCAGGCATGCTTTCTGGCACTCGTCTGCCCATCTTATGGCTGAAGCTCTTGAATCACTCTACCCGGGTATCAAATTCGGTATTGGCCCTGCCATTGAGAACGGATTTTATTATGATGTGGATCCGGGCGATGAGCGGGTAATTACCGATACTGATCTTGTTACCATTGAAAACAAGATGAAGGAGCTTGCTGCCATGAATGAAAGCTATAAGAGAAGGCAGGTAAGCAAAAAAGAGGCAATGGAGCTTTACACAAAAAAAGGAGATGAATATAAAACAGAGCTGATTAGTGAACTTGAAGACGGAACCATAACATTATACACCCAGGGTAACTTCACAGACCTCTGCAAGGGACCTCACCTGCCATCTACTGAACCGGTAAAGGCTATTAAGCTTCTTAGCGTGGCGGGAGCGTACTGGCGTGGTAATGAAAACCGCAAGATGCTTACAAGGATCTATGGCATTACATTCCCGAAACAGAAACTTCTGGACGAATACCTTGTATTCCTGGAAGAGGCGAAGAAAAGAGATCACAGGAGGATAGGAAGGGAGCTTGAGCTCTTTACCTTTTCCCAGAAAGTAGGGATGGGCCTGCCTTTATGGCTTCCAAAAGGTTCCGACATCAGGCAGAATCTTATTACCTTTCTTACCGCTGAATTAAGGAAAAGGGGGTACAAGATGGTCACAACCCCTCATATCGGGAATGTCAATCTGTACAAAACCTCGGGTCATTTTGAGAAATATGGTGCCGATTCGTTTCAGCCGATCTCGACTCCCCAGGAAGGTGAACAGTTTATGCTCAAACCGATGAACTGTCCTCATCATTGCGAGATATACAATGCAACTCCTCATTCCTACAAGGATCTTCCCCTGCGCCTGGCTGAATTCGGAACTGTATACAGGTATGAACAAAGCGGAGAGCTTCACGGACTTACAAGGGTTAGAAGCTTCACCCAGGATGATGCCCACCATTTTTGCAGGCACGATCAGCTGATGGAAGAATTCAATAGCATCATAGACCTGATACTTTATATTTTTAAAATACTGGATTTCAATGATTTCACAGCCCAGGTATCGCTTCGCGATCCTGATAACAAGGATAAATACATTGGTTCAGATGAAAACTGGGAAAGAGCTGAAAGAGATATCATTCAGGCAGCATCAGAAAAGAAACTTGAGACTACTGTTGTAAAAGGTGAAGCAGCATTTTACGGACCAAAACTCGATTTTATGGTCAGGGATGCCTTGGGCAGGAAGTGGCAGCTCGGAACAATACAGGTTGATTACAACCTTCCTGAAAGATTCGACCTTACATACAACGGAAGCGACAATCAGAAGCACAGACCTGTTATGATCCACCGGACCATATTCGGCTCAATGGAAAGGTTTGTTGCTGTACTCATAGAAAATACTGCCGGTAAGTTCCCATTATGGCTTGCTCCCGAGAAAGCAGTCATTCTTCCCATAAGCGAAAAATTCAATGAATATGCCGGAAAAGTTTTGGAAATTCTAAATAATTCCGATATTTGCACCTTGATTGACGAAAGAAATGAAAAGATAGGTAAGAAGATCAGGGATAATGAATTAAAGAGGATCCCATACCTTCTTGTGATAGGCGAAAAAGAGGTTGAGAACGAAACAGTAGCTGTTAGAAAACAGGGTGAAGGCGACAAAGGCAGTATGAAAATTGATGAATTCATTTCGTTTATAACTACTGAGATCAAGAAAGAAATTGCTGTTTAAAGCATCATAATAATAATTTAGTATTAACAAAATTAAAGGAGGAAAGAGCTATAGCTTTACCAGTCAGGCGAAGCCCGGCAAGATTTAACCAGCCGGCTCACAGAATTAACCAAAGGATCACCGCTAGAGTAGTCAGAGTGGTCGGTGAAGGAATAGAATCCAATGTGATGAGTATCCAGGATGCTCTCAGACTGGCAGACAACCTGGAACTTGACCTCGTGGAAATTTCCCCGAATGCCGATCCACCTGTTTGCAGGATAGTGGATTACCAGAAGTTTCTTTATCAACAAAAAAAGAAACAGAAGGAGATCAAGGCAAAAACCTCTAAAGTCGTTGTAAAGGAGATAAGGTTTGGCCCCAATACCGATGATCACGACTACAATTTTAAGCTCAAGCATGCTATCAAGTTTCTTGAGGAAGGTGCAAAAGTAAGAGCTTATGTGTTCTTTAAAGGACGATCAATATTGTTCAAAGAGCAGGGAGAAGTTCTGTTGCTCAGGTTTGCAAACGATCTGGAGGATTATGGCAAGGTGGAACAGCTTCCCCGGCTGGAAGGCAAAAGAATGATAGTTTCATTCTCACCAAAAAAGAAGAAATAGTTTTTAAATATACTTATATAGAAAAATGCCAAAAATGAAGACGAATCCGGGTGCAAAGAAAAGATTTTCTTTAACCGGAACCGGAAAGATCAAGCGGAAACATGCATTTAAAAGCCATATCCTGACGAAAAAATCAACAAAGCGTAAGAGAAATCTCACTTATGCAGGTCAGGTGCATAAAACGGACGTGAAGAATGTTAAGTTATTGCTGGCCAGCAAATAATTGTATAACGCAACGATCAAAGAAAAAAAGTACTAACAGATTGTTCAGCCGGGAAGAGTCTATAATAGACCGCTGACTTTCAAATAAATGAGTTATGCCAAGATCAGTAAATTCAGCTGCTTCACGAGCCAGGAGAAAAAAGGTCCTGAAGCAGACAAAAGGGAACTTCGGTTCAAGAAAAAATGTGTACACTGTTGCAAAAAACACCCTTGATAAAGGTTTACAGTACGCATACCGTGACAGAAAAAGAAAGAAAGGCCAGTTCAGGTCTTTATGGATCCAGAGAATAAATGCAGGAGTACGACAGTACGATATGAGTTATTCAGAGTTTATCGGGAAGCTTGATAAAAAAGGTATTACCCTTAACAGAAAAACTCTTGCCGACCTCGCTATGAACCATCCTGAAGCTTTTAAAGCTATAGTCGAAAAAGTAAAATAATTCGGAAACGATAAGTTTTAAGATAAAAGAGGCCGTCTCATAACATAATTTGAGACGGCCTCTTTGTTTGGATTTTCTG
>CAYYIW010000071.1:0-2969 GCA_964472085.1 uncultured Rikenellaceae bacterium
AACAAAATAACTTTTTTCATGCAGCGGGACGGATTGAAAAAAAAGTTAATTTTGAACCGTTTTTGTCAGGATAAATTTATCAAATAACTAACATTAATCCAAACAAATAACAACGAAAAATGGATACAGATCCCGGACGAAAGAGAGAGTCCGGATATCCGGTTATAGACAAAAATGCTTATTATTAAAAAATTTTATAATGAAAACAGCTGTTGTTGGAGCTACCGGCATGGTAGGCCGGACGATGATCAAAGTGCTTGAAGAAAGGAATTTTCCTGTTACAGAACTTATACCTGCCGCATCGGACAGATCAGTTGGCAAGGAAGTTATTTTCAGGGATAAACCGGTTAAGGTGGTAAGTGTAAAGGAGGCTGTTGAGGCCAGACCAGAATTTGCCATTTTCTCTGCAGGGGCATCTGTATCAAAGGAATGGGCTCCTCTATTTGCCAGGATTAACACAGTTGTTATTGATAACTCTTCCTTCTGGCGTATGGATAAAAATGTACCGCTTATTGTTCCTGAGATCAACAGCGATGTAATAAAGAAGGGGGACAGGATCATTGCAAATCCCAACTGTTCAACAATACAGATGGTTATGGCACTTGCACCACTCCATAAAAAGTACAGGATCAGGAGACTTGTAATCTCTACTTACCAGTCAGTAACGGGAACAGGTATAAAAGCCGTAAAACAGATGGAAAATGAACGGCAGGGAATAATAGGTGAGATGATCTACCCTCATCCCATCGATATGAACTGTTTTCCTCACGGAGGTTCTTTCCAGCCTGACGGATATACGACGGAAGAGCAGAAACTTGTGGATGAAACACGCAAGATACTTCGTGATCAGTCGATACAGGTTACGGCAACCGTGGTAAGGATTCCTGTTGTTGGAGGTCATTCAGAAGCCGTCAACATAGAGTTTGAAAATGATTTTGACATCGCTGAAGCTATAAGGCTGATTGACGGATTCCCTGGCAATACTGTTTATGACAATCCGTCAGAAAACATGTACCCGATGCCAATTCTTGCACACAACAGGGATGATGTATTTGTAGGAAGAATACGACGCGATCATTCGAGGGAGAAATGCCTCAACCTGTGGATTGTCTCTGATAATATAAGGAAGGGGGCAGCCACTAATGCTATTCAGATAGCCGAATATATGGCAGCAAATCACCTTTATTGATATTCAAACCTCAGCTTCGTACAGGAATTCATTATAGGGATACCTTTTAACATGGATCTTCCTGACCTCTTCATAAAGAAGCCGGCGGAATTCTTCCAGGTTTTCTTTCGATCTGGCCGATATAAAAACAGTGGTATGATGCTTATCGGCAGCCATCCATGTCTTTTTAAGGTCGCCGAGAGAATAGTTTTCCCTCTGGCAGGGAGTCAGATCATATTCATCTTTTTCCTTGTACGAGAATATATCTATCTTATTGAACACAATTAGAGCAGGTTTATTATGGGATTTCAGCTCTTTAAGAGTTTCATTCACGACCCTGATCTGGTCCTCAAAGCTGGGATGTGAAACATCAACAACATGAATAAGCAGGTCCGATTCCCTCACCTCATCGAGTGTTGACTTAAATGATTCTACAAGGTCGTGAGGCAGTTTCCTAATAAAGCCTACCGTATCGGAAAGAAGAAACGGCAGGTTACCTATAACCACTTTCCTGACTGTTGTATCAAGAGTAGCAAAGAGTTTATCTTCGGCAAATACTTCGGATTTACTCAACAGGTTCATAATAGTTGACTTACCGACATTTGTATAGCCCACAAGTGCCACCCTAACCATTTTACCCCTGCTCTTTCGCTGGGTAGCCATCTGTGTATCTATCTTCTTGAGCTGAAGCTTAAGCAAAGCGATCTTATCACGGATGATACGCCTGTCTGTTTCGATCTCGGTCTCTCCCGGACCTCTTAAACCGATACCCCCTCTCTGTCTTTCAAGATGTGTCCACATCCCTGTGAGTCGCGGAAGCAGATACTGGTATTGTGCCAGTTCGACCTGTGTACGGGCATGTGAGGTACGGGCCCGGCGGGCAAAAATATCCAGGATAAGATTTGTCCTGTCAAGGATACGGCAACCCAGTTCTTTTTCAATATTCCTTATCTGTGATGGTGAAAGCTCATCATCGAAAACAGCAATATCAATATTACTCTCTTTCACAAAATGAGCAATTTCCTCTATCTTGCCCGACCCGACAAAGGTACGGGGATTAGGAACATCAAGTTTCTGGGTAAATCGCTTTATAGGAACAGCACCTGCTGTTTCAGTCAGAAAAGTAAGTTCTCCAAGAAAATCATCTACTTCACGTTCATCCTGTCCGGGATATGAAATCCCGATGAGGATTGCCCTTTCCACAGGTATTCCGGTTTCTATCATTTAAAAGTAAAAGGCAAAATCAAGTTATTAAGGCGGAAGACGTAAGACATAAGACGTAAGGTGTAAGGGTAAAGAGAGACACCTCACTTCTCATTACTCATTTCTCACCATTCACTTCTCACAAGATAAATCTCCTGTCGCTGTAAATGGCTCCCCGTATAGCATGCTTCAGCGATTCGGTACACCGGATAACCATATCTATATCGCTTGGGAATGGCACAACAGATGTTTTTGTTCTCTCTAACTGCTCAGCGTTAAGTGCTCCCACGTCGCCAAGAGCCCTGGATGAGATGTTTTCAAATGCGGACCGGGCCCCTATGGGATCCTTTTTCAATACTTTATCGGGATTTACCTGGATCAGCTCCACGTCGCCATCAATATGGCATTCTTTTGTCTGTATCGTTTCAACCAGGGCACACTGGAGTGTCTTGTACTTCTTCTGCTTAATATCGTTACCCAGGGAGTCTTTCATCACATTGCCATTCTTATCAAGCACATATCTGAAGCCATCCTCCACATCCCTTTTTATTACAGAATCTCTTTGAGCTGTATTGTCAGGACTGACGGCCACATTCTT
>CAYYIW010000071.1:3069-9514 GCA_964472085.1 uncultured Rikenellaceae bacterium
ATTTCATCCCAGTTACCGGGTTTATTTTCCATTTTAAGGAAACGCACTCTTTCATTATCCTGGTCATTCGCAACCTTGTAAGATTGGGTCAGAATATCTATTTGTTTTGTATCGCCCGGATCCTTGCGAAGCTGTTTTACAGCTTTAGCAATTGCGGCATCATAGTTGCCACGCTGGAGTTGCTTTTTGGAAGAACCGCAGCCACCAAGCAGTAAGGTCAGAATGAAAAAAAAGGGTATAGCTCTTCTCATAGGTTTTAAATATTGATGGTTAGAAATACTTCCCCGGCCAGCGGGTGAATATACAAGGAGTTTTTCACATCAAATCTTGTATTTGAATACATAGATCTTTAATATGCTGATAAAGGTAATAAAAACATGCAAAAAACAAATTTTTGTGTTTTTTTAGGTCAATGTATGTAAATATCAGAATGCAAAAAGAAGTGAAATTGAGTAACGTACCCTCACAGGATGCCCTCTCTGCAATCCCGGCGCCCATTTGGGAGATGATTCAATCACCTTTACGGCTTCATTATCTATAAGAGGATCAACTCCTTTAACTATTGTCACATGAGAAACCGATCCGTCCTTCTCGACAATAAAAGTAAGATAGACCCTCCCTTTAATTTTTTTCTCCACAGCTTCCTGCGGGTAATTTGTCCTGAGCTGAACCCATTGCCTGAATTTATTGAGTCCACCGCCCTTGAATGAAGGCATCACCTCTACAAAAAAGAAGGGCTGATCTGCTCCTTCACCACCCTCACCAGGTATAATACTATTGCCCGAACCGCTTCCCTTTATTTCGGGAATGTCAACATCTGTCTGTTCCAGAGCTTCATCCGCTGTGGGAAGCAGGTTCTCTATGGGCTTAATGCTGTCAACGATCTCAGGCGCAGTGTATTTAACAATATCCTGGGGGCGCTTTGCACCCGGAGGAGGAGGTGTAGGGGGAACAAATATCTGGTCGGGAGGAGGTTCAAAGTGATCCATATTAACCGAAACATACCGGCTGCCAGCGCCCAGTACACGATCATTATGCCTTGTGATAATAAAAGGAACAACTACAAGGGAACTGACAATCAGGGTGGCAATTATTACAGAAGCAAAGACAACGGCATTATATTTCTTTCTCAGCTGATAAGCACCATAATCCTTATTCCGCTTTTCAAACAGAAGATCATCAAAATCGAGAACATGCCTTAGATTGTCAAACATCTATATGTTTCATTATGTCTTCTTTTAATCACTTACCTTATAATGTGAATTAAAAGAAGAACCTGCCCTATATAATTTACCTAAATCCATAATAAACAACAGCCTCAACATTAAACCAGGGCTGAAGTTTTTCACCTTTTCTGTAACAGAGCAGCAAAATTACTAAATAGTGTATTTATGCCAAAACAAATAATATACCGTTTTGATAATGTTTTAATATTTTCAATTTTTTCTTACATTTGGCATCTCTGTCATGGGGGTTTAGCTCAGTTGGCTAGAGCGTGTGACTGGCAGTCACAAGGTCAGGGGTTCGATTCCCCTAATCTCCACCTCCGCCCTCCGAAGCTTTAGCGAAGGAGGGCTTTTTCATTTTTATGGAAAAAATATGGTATGTATATATTCTAAGATGTGTAAATGCTTCTCATTATGTAGGCCACACTTCGGATATTCAACGGAGATGTCTTGAATATAATTCAGGAAAAGTACACTATACAAAAGACAAAAGGCCTTTAAAACTTGCCACATTCATTGGTTTTACTGACAAGTATAAAGCAATTTGTTTTGAAAGATACTTGAAGTCTGGATCTGGTATTGCTTTTAGAAACAAACACCTTATTTAATCCTACGCATCGGCGAAGTGTTTGTTTTCCCTTTGCAGGACTGAAGCTAAGGGATCAACACAGTTACTCCCGCCAGCTCCACGATAGAACTGTGCATATTAATGCAAAATCCTGTAAACTCAACATTTACAGGATTTTTTTCAAGAAAGATTTTAACTCCCGATTTAGAGCTTATTGCACTGTTTTGCAGCATTTTGCGTTTTTACAAAAGAAGCATTGATCCTGCCTTCCGGAATGAGATTACAGGATATGCCCAGTCAGGAACACACCACGCAATGGAACTCAACTTCTTTTTGGAACAGATGAGGTATAAGATTTATGAACATCAGCAAAATCTGACAAACAGGAATAAAATTGTCACAGTGGTTTCGCTGAAGAATGCGTTTCTTAATATCAAAGATGACTAGAGCAGGACTCTGTTACAAATTTATGATGAGTACAATGCAACACTTAAATTAATGATTGATAAGGGCGTATCAAAGAGTATGTATATAAGACATGCCACTTCAAAAAAGTGAAGGCTTCATCTGGCACCAAAACTGGCACCATTTTAATAATTAAATAAAGACTAACCTATGTTTCAGGTATAGACAACAATATCTGTTGCTGTAAAAGTTTAATCTTTGAAAATATATTTACAAACGATGGAAATGGTCAATTAAATCAGGCATGTAATTGTTAATTCCACAGGCTATTGGAGTTGATGCAGCAATATGAAATCTTTGTCGTCTATTTAATAATGCTAAGAACCTCAAAATGATACCTTACGACATTAAAAATGCCTTAAAGTTTATTAAAAAACATCCCGGTTTTTCAGCAATAAACATATTAGGTCTCACAACAGGTATTTTTTGCTGTTTACTGATAATTTTTTATGTACAGTCTGAACTTACCTTTGACAGGTTCCACACCAATGGCGAGAATATATACAGGATTGTTATGCAGCAGCCCGGTAATCGTGTAGTGGGCAGCACTTCAGACATGTGGGTAGTCTCTCCAGCAATTCTGAAACCAACATGGGAAAATGAACTTCCCGAGGTTGATCTTGTAACAAAAACCCAGTACAGATACCTTACATTCAGACACTCAGGCCAATTGATAGATGAGGAAGTTCTTTTTGTTGATCCTGAATTCCTGGATATTTTCACATTTCCATTGATAAAGGGTAATAAGGATCACGCCTTGAACGGTATAAACACCATTGTTATTTCAGATAAGATAGCCCGTAAGTATTTTGGAGAAGAAAATCCTGTGGGAAAAGATCTTGAAGTCAACGATGGCAGACGACTGACAGTTACAGGAATTTTAAAAGAAATACCGGAAAATTCTCACCTTCAATTCGATTTTCTTGTATCCTTCAAAACATTGGAGTCAATTCAGGGAAAAAGCTTGCTGAGCGATAACTGGCTTAATAATTCATTCAAAACTTACGTGACTTTAAATGAAAAAACTGATCTTAAACAGCTGGATGCCAAGTTGAGGAAATACGATATTGATGGTTTTAATGGTAAAACCTGGACATTTCACCTACAGCCTCTTTTTGATATTCATTTTAATAACAAGATTTTATACGGCACAGGTGAAAGGAAAACAATGCTGATATTTATAACAGTCGGCCTTTTCATCCTGTTTATTGCCAGTTTTAATTATCTGAATTTATATATTTCGTATTACAGGACACGCTTAAAGGATGTTGCAGTCAGGAAAATTGCTGGCGCCTCCAAATGGTTATTAATCCGCCAGTTTTTCTGTGAATCCTTTTTACTTGCTTTTATTTCCTACCTGATCTCCCTTGCATTGGCATGGTTAATAATACCTCTGTTTGATTCTTTCTTTAAGCAGATACTCGATTTTCAGGCAATCTGGAGTTTCTGGTTTTTCATTGCAAGTTTTGCACTTGTTATGTTCATAGCAATGATAGCAGGAGCTTATCCGGCTTTATATCTTACACGATTGAGTTTACTGAATACCTTAAAGGGAGGAATGGCAAAGCTATCAAAAGAGAGTCAGTATTTCAGAAAGACTATTGTAGTTATCCAGTTTACTCTCTCTGTGGTATTGATTACCGGTGCTGTTACAATAATGAAACAGCTGCGATTTATCGGAAACAAAGATCTTGGATATGAAGAAAAAAACATTATATGCCTTAATCTGATCCGTCTTTACTATGCAGAAAGCTATAACCTGATGAACCGGATGAAATCACTTAAGCAGGAATTATTACGTAACCCCGATATCATTGCAGTCTCTGCTTCCACTGACGTGCCATGTAGTGTTGGTTGGTCAAACATTCCTGTATGGGATGGGAAAGAAGGTGATGATAATCCATTTTTCTACAGGATGATAGTGGATTATGATTTTTTTGATCTCTATGGGATCAGATTGGCAGATGGCAGGACCTTTTCCAGTGATATGGCAACTGATGATGGCAATGCCTATATTATCAACAGGGCCGCAGCTAAAAGAATGGGATTTAAATCACCCCTTAATGCGAGATTCGGTTTTGACGGCAAGATGGGAACCGTGGTTGGAATAACGGAGGATTTCAACTTTGAGTCATTGCATAAATCCATCACACCACTTGGAATTGGTGTAAAGGATGAGTATTACTGGCAGGTAATTTCCGTTAAGGTAAAGGATACTAATACTCCTGAAACACTTACATATATTGAAGGGGTATGGCATAGATTTGTTCCGGATTATCCGATGGATTATACCTTTGTTGATAACAAAATACATAAGATGTACGGGAAAGAAATGCAGGTCTCCAGGAGCATGAATTACCTGTCACTTCTTGCCTTGTTTATTTCATGCCTTGGTATCTACGGTCTTATATCATATT
This sequence comes from uncultured Rikenellaceae bacterium, assembly GCA_964472085.1. Taxonomy (GTDB): domain Bacteria; phylum Bacteroidota; class Bacteroidia; order Bacteroidales; family VadinHA17; genus LD21. The sequence goes on from CAYYIW010000071.1 coordinate 7,746, forward strand.
CTCTTAAAGAAAAGAAAAAGGAAATAGGAATAAGAAAAGCGATGGGAGCTTCAGTTTTCCAAATTACAGGCCAGCTGGCACGTGATCTGTTTATCATTGTATGTATCGCGGAGATAGCAGGAGGAATTCTGGGATGGTATTTTTCAACTAACTGGCTGAATGGTTTTGCTTACAGGATCAAGTGGGGAATTGATATTTTGATTTTATCCAGTTTTCTTACAATTCTTCTTGCAATCATACCTGTTGTTTCTAATCTGATAAAGTCAATCAGAACAAATCCGGTTGAATCGTTACGATATGAATGATGTAAAAAGATATCAGATTATAATGACTTTCTGACAGAATATAAATAAATTTTTACTATGAGAACAAGGCAGATTCATACATTAATATTGTTACTATTTGTTGTAGTTCAATCAATAAGCAGTAATGCTCAGGTTAATCAGGCACATTCAGAACTTATAAAAGAATGTGAAGATTTTATACTTGAAAGAATGACTTCTGATAATATTGTAGGAGTAAGTGTTGCAATAATAATTAATGATTCCATTATCTTAAAAAAAGGATTTGGATACGCTGATAAAGACAATAAAATTCCAATGAACGAAAATACAGTTGTCAACATTGCTTCAGCCACAAAAACTCTTACCGCACTTGCAATAATGCAACTTCAGGAAAAGGGATTGCTTGATATTAACCAACCTCTGAATAAATACCTGCCCCAGTTTAAACCTTTAACCAGAGGTGAAAATTTATATGACCTTACAGTAAAATCTGTTATTACTCACTCCTCTGGGATACAGACTGATGTGTTGAAAAACAGCGATTTAGGCTCCGGCAAATATACCGATATTTTGGGATTTATCAATGAATCGTATTTATTGTATCCTCCGGGTCTGGTTGAATCCTATTCCAGTTCAGGTTATAACATTTTAGGGTGTCTTATAAAGCAGGTAAGCGGGCTGGATTACCCTGACTATATCCATAAAAATATTCTCTCACCACTTGGAATGACTAATTCGGGCTTTCTAGTGGATTCATTAAAAGACAGAACCAGAGTATATGTCGGAGGGAAAAGCATACATGACTACGGATTTAGTGGTATTGCATCTGGTGGAATTTACACCAGCATCAACGATTTTATTAAATATGCGAGAGAATTAGTTCACGCATATAATGGTATAAAATCGTCTTTGATTAATACTCCGACAATCCGGGAGATGTTTACCCTTCAAACCGGTAATGTGATAATAGAGTCTAATAAAAAAGGACTTGGATGGTACATGTTTAAAAATGATTCGGTTTTTGCAGTTACTCATGCGGGTGATGCTATAACCGGACATGCTGAAATATGTTTGATCCCGCAAACAAATACTGCAGCTATAATTTTAATAAACTCAGCAGAAGGTGAATCGCTGAGAAGAGATTTTTCATTCAATTTCGTAAGAAAATTCGGATTGAGTGTTCCTGACATTATTCCGCCACAAGTAATTAAAGAAGTGCATAATGAAATTAGGCCCGTTGATTTGCCGGCAGGGATTTTAATGAAACATGCAGGGGATTATTCTCAGGGATTTTCATATATAACGGTTTCTTCAGGATATCCTAACCTGTCAATTCAAAAAGATGGCAAGCATTATATTTTAAAAGCACTTTCTGAAAATGAATTCGTGCCTTATGAAATTATCGGGCAGGATTCCCTGTCAGTAAAAGAAAAGGAAAGATATTGTTTTATGGATTATGATGATTTTCATATTCTGTTTCATAAG
>CAYYIW010000072.1:0-9261 GCA_964472085.1 uncultured Rikenellaceae bacterium
ACAGGCTTCTCGCCCTGGAGTCGCAAAAGAAAAATGCCGGCTAAAGAACCGGCATTGTAGTTGTCCCGTCAGGTCTCGAACCTGAACTCTTCTGATCCAGAATCAGACGTGTTGCCAATTACACCACGGGACAATTTTATGCCGCAAAAATATGTTTTTTTTAACATTTTAACAACACCGATAAACGAAAACAGGAATTTTCCATAAATTACTTTCGACAGTCGGCCTGACGATTCTACCATTCCGGCACTAATATTTATGATAAAACATTTTCGCAATGATAGTATTCAGAGCATTTTCAGTGGCAGGGGTATTGAATTAAGGATAAAGGATAGATTTTGTTATTTACCGCTCATTTTGGCCCAGGTGTCCTTTAATGGTACTGTTCTATTGAAGATAGGCTTTTTGGGAGTCGAATCATAATCGACACAGAAATATCCGAGCCTCTGGAACTGGAACCTGTCTAAAGGTTTTGCCGATGCCAGGGAAGGCTCGACCTTGCAATCTTTTAGTATTTTGAGGGAATCGGGATTAAGGAATGACCTGTAGTCTTCATCTTTCTGTCCTGCGGGGTCCTCGTGGTTGAAAAGCCTGTCGTAGAGTCTTACCTCAGCATCAACCGCATGAGCTGACGATACCCAGTGAAGTGTCCCTTTTACTTTTCTCCCTGAAGCATCGCCGCCGCTTTTTGTCTCCGGATCGTAGGTACAATACACTTCTTCAACAGCTCCGGTGGTCTCATTTTTCTTAAGTCCTTCACATTTTATAATATAAGCTCCCTTGAGTCTCACTTCTTTTCCGGGTGCAAGACGGAAAAACTTGTTCGGCGGGTCTTCCATGAAATCTTCCTGCTCGATATATATCTCTCTGCTGAAAGGAACTGTACGGGTTCCCATACTGTTATCTTCAGGATTATTGATAACTGTCATATTCTCAACCCTATCCTTGGGGTAGTTCGCAATAATTAACTTAAGAGGATTGAGTACTCCGAATACCCTGGGCGCCTTTATATTAAGATCTTCCCTTATAGCATGTTCAAGAAGGGAGACATCGTTGATGGCTTCCACTTTAGTGTAGCCGATCAGATCAACAAACCTCTTTATGGATTGCGGTGTATATCCGCGACGACGAAGACCGCACAGGGTTGGCATTCTCGGATCATCCCATCCGCTGACTTTCTTTTCGCGTACAAGTTCGAGAAGCTTGCGTTTACTCATGATGGTGTAGGTAAGATTGAGTCTGTTAAACTCAATCTGTCTGGGCCTGTAATCATCCGTTTTAAGCTGGTCGATGAACCAGTCGTATAATGGGCGGTGGACCTCGAATTCAAGGGTGCAGAGGGAATGTGTTACTCCTTCAAAGTAATCACTCTGTCCGTGAGCAAAATCGTACATGGGATACACCATCCATTTATTTCCTGTACGGTGATGAGGCGTCTTTATTATCCTGTAGATAATAGGATCGCGCATATGCATATTAGGGGAGGTCATATCGATCTTTGCACGGAGAACCTTACTACCTTCTTCAAACTCACCGCTGTTCATCCTTGTAAAAAGGTCGAGATTCTCTTCTGCAGTCCTGTTCCTGAAAGGACTTTCCGTACCCGGTTGGGTTGGCGTCCCCTTCTGTGCTGAGATAATATCGGCAGGCTGATCGTCGACATATGCAAGACTTCTTTTTATGAGATCAACAGCAAAGTCATACAGCTTACCGAAATAATCTGAAGCATAGTATTCCCTGTCATCCCAGTCGAAACCCAGCCAGTGTATATCTTCTTTTATTGAATCGATATATTCGACTTCTTCCTTTACAGGATTGGTATCATCGAAGCGGAGATTGCATTTTCCCCCGAATTTTTGAGCTATCCCGAAATCAAGACATATGGCCTTTGCATGCCCGATGTGGAGATACCCGTTTGGCTCAGGCGGGAACCTTGTATGTACCCTGCCATTGTTCTTCCCCTTACGGAGATCTTCTGCTACAAATTGTTCTATAAAACTTACCGGGGATTTTGTTTCATCGTTTTCCCTGTTATTCACCTCATTCATGCTTATAACTTTAAGATTACAAAAATAGGATGAATTTGACACAGGGAAATAATTTACAGATAATTTTTTCGGTAATAATTAAATTGGGTGAATTGAAAAGATTTGTTTTTGAAGGATAGTTACAGACTTGTTGTCAGGCATTCTTTTCTCCCGGATTCAGGTATTCATTAAGGGAGGCTACGTATTCTGCAAACTTCTTTTTCCCCAGTGAAGTTATTGAACATAATGTCAGCGGGTAGTTTTTCCTGAATTTCTTAGTGACCTCAATATATCCTCCTTCTTTCAGCTTTGTAATCTGTACACTCAGATTTCCTGCTGTCGAATCCGTCATTTCCTTCAGGTATGAGAATTCAGCCTCCTCTACGCTCATCAGAAGGGACATTATGGCAAGCCTGAGCTGGGAGTGAAGCAAGGGATCCAGGTCCTTAAATGGTGCCATAGCTATCCTTTCTTTTAAGCATGTAACCCGGAATCAGGTACCCTGTAAACATTGCTATTGAAACTATAAGCGGGACAACAGATTGCCCGACTAAAAATGTGATGACCGAAAAGATCCAAAAGCTTATGCCACCCAACATCAATGGCCTGAACCTGAGAATTATCCCGGAAATAAATGTCGGAAAACCTGCCAGCATCAAAATTAATACAGGAAATAGTTCATAATGTGGACGGATAAAGACAAACATCAGTATTGCCACTACCATAAATGCCAGCCATGTCCACATATATATTCGTTCAGCATAAGTATGAACATGTTCTTTCTTCCCCTTTACCATTCCGTATATAATCGAAACAAGAATACCGGGTACAACAAGCCACCATATGTACCATGGAGTAGGATAGTCGGTCAGGTTAATTAAAAGGAATTCCGACAGGCTGCAAAAAAGAATGAGCCAGCCCCAGAACAGCAGTTGAAAACTTCCCTGTTTTACATTCATCTTTGTCTTGTTTATCATTTCTGTGATGATCTTCAGGCTTTCTTCACCTGTCATCAATTTTTCATCATTTTCCATAACTTTTCATTTTTAAATTTTCCCTGGTAATAAAATTAAACATATTACAAATATAAATAAGTTTACAATATAAACCATATTTTATTTGAATTATTTTCATTATTTCTTCCCAACTTTAGTCACTCTTAATTCTAAGTACTTTATAACTTCTCATAATGGGTCTTATACAGATTGAAAACATGGAGTTTTATGCCTTTCATGGTCATTTTAAGGAAGAGCGTATAGTGGGAAATAAATTCCTGGTAAACCTGACCATTGAAACAGACATGGAAAGACCGGCTCAGAGCGATAACCTTAAGGATGCCGTGAATTACCAGAGGGTATATGAGATAGTAAAGAAACAGATGGGGATGAAATCTCACCTGCTGGAGAACATAGCAGGAAGAATCATTGAGGCAGTTTATGCCGAGATGACCGGCATTAAGAAGATCACTGTAAAAGTATCAAAGTTGAATCCTCCCATGGGTGGTAAAATAGGTTCCGTCAGCGTGGTTTTAACCAGGTGAATTTAAAAAATGACGTCTTCATGTCGGTATTACCTGGAATTTTTTTCTAAAAAGGGAGCTTCCGTAGCCTTATATTGAATTTTAATCTCATAAAACAGGTCGTTTATCAAAACGTAATTTCCTTCCTTTTCATGCTTCTTTTCCAATTAAATGCTATCTATGTGACATAAAGTCAATACGATAAGGTTTACATTCCTGATATTTATCCTTGTTTGGTCCTTATTTTTCATAAAACAACCACCTGTTTTGACGAATTGTCTTCTTTTTTATGTGAACTGCAGGATGGAGTAATCCACTGTCTGTTTTTTATTGACAAGTAATTTTTAAAATGTCTCAATTCCCCATTGTGTGGGCTTTTGCTGCTTGCCTTGTATTGTTCTAACCTGTAGTTTTACATGTATAATTTTAATTGGTATTGGTTATGGAAGGCACAGCAGTTTTAGATAGACAGAAAACCATTTTTAACCGTCACACCGGGAAAAGTGTTATAGATTATTATAACCCGACAATAAGAGCTAAAAAATCAAATCCGGTAGAAGAAAAACTGGTAGCTGAGGATAATGGCAATTTTATGGATTATCTTGAATGGCTGGGAATGCTGGAGGGACAAAATATACTGGTCCTGCCTGTACGGCAGCACTATTTTTATGACGTGGAAGATTTCAGGGAAATTAAGGCTATTATTAACCTGAAGAGACTTAATCTTGTCAGGAACCTCAACCTCTTTCTTGAAAATATCTTTAAAATTATGCAGCCCGGAGCCGAATTGATAGGATGTTTTTATGATCAGAAGGCCACCAAAGGAGTAAGCCTGAGTTCACGGGTATATAAGAAGGTGATCAACTTCCTTGATTCCAGATTTGAAATAGACCTGGATAAAAAGAACCTTCAGAGTACTTTTCAGGATAATGGTTTTACTGTTGTTGATATGTCTGAGATAAACGGGCTTACCTATTTCAGGCTCAGGAACAGGAAAAAATCATTTCAGGTTTCTTCCTAATATAATCCATATACTATATTAAGAGAAAAGCTGAAGCTATAAGAGTGGTAATAATGATAAAATACCTGTAGATTTTCTCGGGTATAATCTTCACTATATGTATACCTATAAAGATACCGGCTGCAATTACCGGAGCTGACAGAAGGTTCATCAGGATGGTATTAACGGTAATAGTTTTCCATACAAAGATCTGCAGCGGTAGCTTCCCGATGTTCATTATGAAATATAACCAGGCACCTGTTCCGATAAATTCTTTTTTGGGAAGCCGCATAGCCAGGAAGTAAAGGTTGAAGACAGGACCGGCTGAGTTTCCTATCATGGTGGAAAATCCTCCCGAAAGACCCATTAATGAAGCGAAAAAATGATTTTCAGGTATTTTCCTGCCGCTCTTCTTGCGGATATCGTTAAGGATCATCAGGATGATCATTATCCATACCACTGTGACCATTACAATTCTGAACTGGGCATCATTAATCAGGTTTCCGGTAATAAGGGCTATCAGTATTCCGGCTGCAACCCATGGAAGTATCCTTGTAATATGTCTCCATACGGCATTCCTGTGGTAGTAGATAACAGCCATTATATCAGCTATTATCAGCATTGGAAGCAGTACACCGGTTGATTCCTTTGCCCCGAAGATAAGAGCCATAACGGGTATAACGGACAGGCTTATCCCGTTGAGCCCGGCTTTTGTGAGTCCCAGGATAAGGGCAACTATCAGGTAAAGAACGAAATATCCGGGGGTGAGTGCCTGGTTCAGGGATAATAAAAAGGACTCCATCTTTTAAAGGAAAATTATTAAAACAGGTGCACAAAAGGGTACTGAGCTTACCGGTCCTGGTTACTGTAAAATATCATCACTTTTAATGATCTTTACACCCATTGCTGAAAGCTCTTTTCTTATTATGGTATAATTTTCATTGCTGAGAGGTACAGCTGCATCTTCTATTAATGTTGTGTCAAAGCCTTCCTTTACTGAATCTTTGACTGAGTAATATACGCATATATCACCTGCAAGGCCGCAGAAATAGGTTTCATCCACACCTTTTGTCTTCAGGTAGCCTGTAAGACCGGTAGGTGTTTTATGGTCATTGTCGTAGAAGCCGCTATAGCTGTCCGTAGCTGGGTCCATTCCCTTTCTGAAGACAGCTGCAATTTTTTTTGTATTAAGTCCGGGATGAAAATCAGCTCCGGGTGTTCCCTGTACGCAGTGATCGGGCCATAGTGTATCGGCACGGCCATTTATTTCGGTAGTATCGAAAGGTTTTTTGCCGGGATTATTTGATGCGAAGCTTCTGTGGTTTTGAGGATGCCAGTCCTGTGTTGCCACAACCAGGTCGAAATGATCCTGTAGCCTGTTGACCAGGGGTATTATAGAATCTCCCTGTTCAATTTCCAGGTTCCCGCCAGGTGTGAAATCATTCTGAATATCGAGTATTATTAGTGCTTTCATCTGATGTCCATTTCAAGTTTAATGTCATTAATACAGGCATATAACAGTATTTCTTTATCTGTAAACACCAGGGAGTTATGTTTGATTATTGTGCTTTCCCACCAGCATATCCCGTTCACTCCTGAGTCTGGCACTAAGGCCGACTTTATAGATATGAGGATAATTAAACCGCTTGTATTCCGCGGGCAGGTTCGTCAGGCGTTCCCTGCTGTATTCTGCAATTTCCTGTAAGGATCGTTTTTTACCTAACCTGTGTCCGTCCTCCATCACCTGTTTCAACAATGGTTCCTGCCTGAAATTCTTTACTGAAAGGAATTTTAGCGGGTACAACGGGTGATACATAATATCCAGATCTTCTTCGCTGGCAAGTGCCACTGCATCAGCTCCTGTAAATATGCCCGAATCATCGGTCATCCTGAAGACCTGTTTCCTGTGGGGAAGAGAGATCTTGCTTACATTATCGGATAATTTGATCCTGGGCTTACCATTTGAGCTGGCCATTTTGTAAACTCCATCCAGCGCGGCATCGGGCTGACCCGTGACCAGTGTTGTCCCTACTCCGAACACATCAACAGGGGCCTGTTGCTCAAGGAGGCTTTTGATGATAAATTCATTCAGTTGATTGGATACCGCAATTTTCACATATTTCAGCCCTTCTTTATCCAGCATCTCCCTGCTTCTTTTTGACAGGTAGGCAAGGTCGCCGCTATCGAGGCGGATGCCCTTCAGCCTATGGCCTTTTTCTTCCATTTCATGTGCCACCCTGATGGCATTTGGAAGTCCACTGTTAAGAGTATTATATGTATCGACAAGCAGAATGGTATCTCCGGGTCTTTCTTCGGCAAAATGCCTGAAGGCCGTAAGTTCATCATCATAGCTTTCAATATATGAATGGGCCATGGTACCTGAAACAGGTATCCCAAAGTCACGCCCTGCAATAGTGTTACTTGTGGCATCGAAACCTCCTATAAATGCTGCTCTGCTGGCATAATACCCACCGGTGCTGTGAGCCCGGCGCAAACCAAAGTCTATCAGGGTCCTTGATCCGGCAGCCTGTCTCATCCTGCTTGCCTTTGTTGCGATAAGTGTCTGGAAATTGAGAATGTTCAGCAAAAGTGTCTCAACAAGCTGAGCTTCGATGATAGTTGCTTCAACCTGTAAAACAGGTCTGACAGGGAATACAACATCTCCTTCCGTGGAACTGTAAATATTACCCCGGAACCTGAAATCTCGCAGGAAACTGATAAACTCACTGTCAAACCCCTGTTCTCTAAGAAAATCAAGATCTTTATCGTCAAATTTCAGATGCTGAAGAGCATCAATCAGATCCTCCAGTCCTGCAAAGACAGCATAACCGGATTCAAATGGCAACTTACGGAAGAAATAATCGAAGACAGCTCTTGTCTCCTTTTGTCCTTTACGGAAATAGACCTGCGACATTGTAAGCTGGTAGAAATCTGTATAGGTCCCTTTGTAATTAATCATTGTACTGTTTTTGTCATCAGCAATGAGGTAGCATTATAATAACCATGAAAGTATTAATAATTGTGACATCCTCGTCAGATAGCTAATGCCTGTGTTTATTAAATATGGTATAAAAGTAATCAAAATGTTGTCATCCGTACCAGGCATGCGGAAAGAGTCTTCTGGTTTTCCAGGCATTATCCTTTCCAAGACCGTATTTGATCCGGTAATTAAGAAGTAAAGGCCGGCCGTGACAGAATTCTATATAACGGGGAACAATGTAATATCCCCACCATCTTGTTTGTATCTCAGCTGAATCAATGTCAGCCTGTATATCTTCCGGTTCGTAGATATTTTGTCCTTTCTGGCTGCTTTCGCCGGCTGCCTGATGAATGCAGCTAACTAACGGATACTCGGAATTGTATTTTCCCCATTCTTCCATTGTCATAGGCAGCACTTTGCCTGTTATCTTTACGCGCCTGTATATCTTACTCCAGAACAGTGTGATGGAAGCAAATAACTCTGTAGATTCATCGTTTACTGAACAGTCATAATTGGTGAAGAATGCAAATTTTCTGTTTTGAAAACCTTTTATTACCACAATCCTGTTCTCTGTTTTATCCTCCTCCGGTTCTTCCATCTTCAGGTATACAGTATCCGGGAGGACGACATCGTTAACGGAAGTTTCATAAATCCAGTTTTCGAACTGCTCATAAGGATCCGCGACGTTGATCTTTAGACCACCGGCATCCGGTATGATACTGTGCCGGAAAAATGATAACAGGTCAGGTACTGATCTCATATCAAGACAATTTACAGGAATACCATAATATATAACAAATTCAGTGTAAATATGTTCAAGGCCAGCATTACACGTAATGTGCAGTGTTTGTGACACTTAAAATGCCAAGGATGTGTTTTTTGAGCATTGTACAGGATATAATACAAGTGTTTAAACAGTCACTACAACCTTCCCTCTTGTCTTTCCTGTCTCAATTTGAAGGTGGGCATCAGGTATGTCGTCAAACCGGTATACCTTTGAGATATACGATACAACATTACCGGTATCAAGGAGTGATGCTATTTCCCTCATGTGTTTACCACTTGATCTGACCATGAAACGTTGTCCGTTAAGACCTTTAGCCTTTGCTTTTTCTGTGACAGCCTCAGCTGCACCTGATGGGATGCTTATTATCAGTCCGTTCTGTTTCATTGTTTTCAATGACCGGTCTATATAATCGCCACCGACAGCATCCAGGACAAAATCAATATTACTTGCGGCTTCTTCAAACTTTTCTTTCTTATAGTCTATAACAATGTCAGCACCCAGGCCTTTGAGGAACTCCATGTTTGTTCCTGAAGCAGTACCTGTAACATGAGCCCCAAGATATTTTGCCATTTGTACTGCGTAATGGCCTACTCCGCCCGCAGCTGCATGTATCAGAACCCTGTTTCCTTTAGTGATACCGGCTGTATAGCTGAGTATCTGCCAGGCTGTTAGCGCTGCCAGTGAAGCTGCTGCAGCTTCTTCATGCGAAATATTTGCCGGTTTAAGTGCAAGGTGAGATTCAGGTGCTGAAACATACTCCGCATAGGCTCTTCCATGTCCGGGAAAGTTGATCATTCCGAAGACTTCATCTCCTTCCATGAAAGAAGTCACGGTCTTTCCTTTTTTACTTACTACTCCCGAAATATCCCATCCCAGGATTACCGGATCATCATCTTTTAGCTGTTGGGCAAGAGCTTTCCCGATACGTGTTTTGATATCCACCGGATT
>CAYYIW010000073.1:0-9090 GCA_964472085.1 uncultured Rikenellaceae bacterium
TCCTATTCTTGCTCCTTCGAAGATCGCGCATTAAATAGAATCTTGTCCTGTTCAGACTCCGCAGTTCTTCCAGATCACGATCGAAAATATGGATTCCCTTCAAAGAACCATTTTCAAGTGACCGGGCAATCTTGCGGCTGTCGATCGGATCTCGCTTCTGAAGCTTGTCTTTCTGGGTGGTCGGAATATCGGCAGCATTAATGACAATATTCTTTATGCCCAGAGAATTTAATTCACGATGAATACCATAACCACAAAACCCTGCTTCGTAAGCACTGTTGTAACTGCCTCCTGGTAACATTCTTTGCAGATAATAAAACAACGCTCCAGTATCGGGAGGTTGAGTAAAAGTCCTGTGCTCAATACCGTCAACAACGATAGTAACGCTCCAACTCTTTTTATGAACATCTAATCCAATGAAGAGATTTTTACCTGTGAAATCGATTTTCTTTGTAACTTGTGTTTGCATAGTCTCTGTGTATTTAACCTGTTTACGAACTTTAATTTATGAAATTATTGTATCGTACCGGAGACTATGCTTTTATCATAAGTGCTAAAGGTAAGTTGTTCAGCCTTCGCTTCCTCCTTTATTGCCGGGCCGATATAGCTAATGCGATTGAACCTCTCCGACACCACCTCCGCAGGAAATACAAAAAGAGATCTTGTAATGATGACACAGGGCTGGCGGAATTATTTATGGAATTCAATCAGGTATACAACTACATATCAGGACATCTATCCAATCGAAAAAGGATTCTACATCAACGGTTCTGTTTATAATATGAATAACCTAAAGTCATGCCGTGGGTATAAGCTCAATTACCTTGATTTTAAGTCGGGCTACAATGGTGTAGCGGAGGTCGATGAGAACAACAGGTTTAAATTTGAAATACCTTTCTTCTTCAATTCCCATGATTTTTTTATTCAGAATATGAATAATAGAAACAGGATTGGGAATCTTGGTTTTATCTTGGATACTTTTCCAATTCCAATTATAACTTACAGACAGAACGAGTTACCTTTTAATCTTTATAAAGCCGGATATCTTAAAGCCATTGACAGAAAATTCAGTGAAGTTGATTCAGTCGACAGACTGGTTACTAAATATATTAAGATACCTGAGGTAACGATTATAGCAAAATCTGATCGTACTGGTTATTCTGTTCCTGATAAAATGATTGACCTCGAAAAGAAAGATCCAACAGGGAAAAAATATTCCAGCTTGTTACAGATGATATATAAGGAATTTGGCGAAAAAGCATTTACTGCCAGCGGGTATCCTGCTCGCGGGAAGATCTATAACCCGATCCTGGTAGTAAACGGGGCACCTATGACTGCATCCGAGTGTCCTCCATGCTATGATTTTCAAGCCTATGGCTGGGCGGCGACAATTCCTGTCAATGAAGTTTCGGATGTTAAATTCTATGAGGCAGGAAGTAAGTATAGTCAATGGCTAACTCCATCTCCAGCACCAGCTTTTGCAAAAAATATAAAGTGGAAAACAGACGTACTGGGAAATGGACTGTACATGCTTCCATGGGATCAAAAGATGTATTTACCTGTAGTTTCATTAAAAACTAATTCAAAATCATATAGAGGAAATCCCAGGGGAGCAATTATGTTCTCATATCAGGGAATTTATATGGCAAGGGAATTCTATCAGCCTGATTATGAGAATAGAGACATTCAGGCGCCCGATAATAGAACGACTATTTACTGGGCTCCTGAAGTACAAACTGATTCAACAGGCAAAGCAAAGGTTTCTTTTTACAATTCCGATTTGAAAGGTGAAGCTCTAATAAGGATTTCCGGAGTAAGCTACTATTTAAAAGATGCCTCTTCTATTGTATCGCATTATTTGTCTCATTAATCAAGTTCTTACTCACCAATGATATCATTATAGTTGGGTATTCTTTTTCAAGCGAATTTAAGAGCCGGATAAGCTGATGCTGGGCCAAAGCTTTTAAAAAAGCTTGCAAAAAGAAACTCCGTGACTAATAACACTTTATCGAGATAGTTTTCTGCCATAAGTAATAATTAACAAAGCACTAGCTATAACTCGTACAATAAAGGTAAGTTGCTCAGCCTTCGCTTCCTCTTTATTGCCTGGCCGTCAGGCTTCATAGCGGGGCGAGATCCAACAGCCTGTCTGCTTAAGATTATTTATCATGACAAATAACTTTCATCCATCTACCGAGACACAACCATCTGGAAATTTCTGTTCAAAATCCTCAGCTTGTCCTCCATCTGCCAGAATCTAATAACCGCTACAGAAACCTAACGATGTCAAGGAAATTCCAAATGAGTAAGTAATTTTGTATTCAATACAATAGACTAATAGCTAAATTTACATCTGGACGAGAAAATATTTGAGACTAATTAATAATATAACAATAACCAAAATTCTGAAATATGGAAAATCAAATTAAAATTTGTCAAAGTTGCGGAATGCCTCTTGATAAAGACCCTAACAAAGGAGGGACAAATACTGACAAAAGTAAATCCGAAAAGTATTGCAGCTTTTGTTACCAGGATGGGAAATTTACTGACGAAGGAATTACTCTTAAAGAAAAGATTGAAAAAAATGTACAGATTGCCATTTCGAGAATGGGCATTCCCGAAAAGAGTGCCCGACAAATGGCTGAGAGTACTATTCCCAACCTTGATAGATGGAAATAATGTGAATTTTCAATCGCATATTGCCAATTCTTTGAACCTGCAATAAACTTGTCTTTAGCTTCTTTTTGTTTTATCTTATAGATTATTAGCCTTATATTTTTTTATCATGAGGTTAGTTTTCAGGTTCATATTCTGCTTTCTTTCTATTATCCTTTTCATTCAATTTGAAAGGAATGAACCTAATCTCCAGGTTACTATCAATGACAAGAATTTCTTAAACGCTCTTATTGCATTGGGTATTGACACAAATGGAGATGGACAAATCAGTAATGCGGAAGCTAAGGCAGTGATATCATTAGATGTAAGCCAGAACAATATTTCTGATATGAAAGGTATCGAGAAATTTGTCAATCTTGATACTCTTAATTGCCGGGATAACGACCTAATCACTCTTGATATTACTAATAATACAGCACTAAAATATTTGGATTGTACCTATAATGAGTTGACTAACCTTGACATTTCACTCAATACTGCCTTAGTAAATCTGGATTGTCGTGTAAACGATTTAACTACTCTTGATGTCTCTAATAACACTGCCATGCATTTTTTAACTTGTTCAGATAACAAGTTAACCACACTTGACGTTTCCAATTTACCAGATTTGTGGGTGCTGTCGTGTAGTGGTAATCAAATGACCAGCCTGAATATCTCCAATAATCCTGACCTGGGACCATTTACCGGGATGACTGCCTTAGCCATCAGTAATATGCCCAGCCTTCATGAAGTATGTGTATGGACTATGCCTTTCCCGCCAGAAGGAGTTGAAATTGACACAACCGGGAGCCCCAACCTCTATTTCACCATTGAGTGCAGTGAATAGCAAGCTATCCAAAAAATATTAAAAATAACCAGGGCACCTAACACGAACAATATGGGTAAGTTGTTCCCCGCAGAGCGGGGCAGGTTGTCATGCTTTTTGCCTGCCCAAACGACTGATGTCGTTCAGTCGGGCGGGTCGCCTAAAGTACCACGACAATTATATCAATTCTTTGGGTAACACGCCCTCGCGACAAGCAGGCTCCTTCCATTGGTCGCCGCAGGCTTGTCGAAGGAGACGCTAAAACAGCCCACAGGGTTGTTTCTAAACGCTCGGCCCTCCTTATTGCCTGGCCGTTTGCAACAAGGCAACCTGTGACAAGAGCATTTTAGACTTTAATAGGAGATCACTTTATTTAAGTTTATCGCAATATATTTAAATATGGCATGTTATTATTTAACTTATTTTGATTTATCTTAAATAACATTTATCTTTGTTTAAATTCAACTTATGAAAGATTTCAAAGCTGGAACCTATGTAAGTCAAGGCTACTATAAAAGCTTCCAACCTACACTAATCAATAGACAATGGCATCTAGATAATATGGAGGTCATTCAACTTCTAAGTAAAGCTGATAGAGATCTTGGAAGATTGGACATGTATTCAAATTACATTCCAAATATAGATTTATTCATCAGCATGCATGTTTTAAAAGAGGCAACACAAAGCAGTAAAATAGAAGGGACTCAAACAAACATAGAGGAAGCATTACGCGAAAAAGAAGATGTTCCTCTTGACAAACGAGACGACTGGGAGGAGGTTCAAAATTATATACAGGCAATGGAAGTGGCTATTAAGGAATTGGATAAACTCCCATTCTCATCTCGACTTATTAGGAATACTCATAAATCATTGTTGCAAGGAGTTAGGGGAGAAAAAAGGCAGCCTGGGGAATTCAGACGTAGTCAGAATTGGATTGGAGGAGCAACAATTAATGATGCCACTTTCATACCACCAATACATACTTCTATTCCTGAATTAATTGGCGATTTAGAAAACTTTGTTCATAATCAAGAAATATTCTTTCCAGAGCTTTTAAAAATAGCTTTAATTCATTATCAGTTTGAAACAATCCACCCTTTCTTAGATGGTAATGGAAGAGTAGGAAGATTGATGATAACTTTATACTTGGTCAATAAGGGTATTTTAAAAAAACCGATACTATACGTTTCTGATTTTTTAGAAACCCATCGGAGTCATTATTACGAAAATTTAATGCTCGTTAGAGAAAAAAATGACATAAGCCAATGGTTTAAATTTTTTCTTGTCGGGATTATCGAAACTGCAAATAAAGGCATTCAGACATTTGATAGCATATTACAATTACAGAAACAAGTAGACCTTAACATACAAAAACTTGGAAGTCGAGCAGCTAATGCACAAAAGATAACCAATTATCTGTACCAGAGACCATTAATCAATGCTGAAAAAATTGTTGAAGTAGCTAGTATATCTTATCCTTCAGCATATAAACTAATAGAGGATCTGGAGAAATTGGAGATTTTAAAGGAAATAACTGGAGGACAACGGAGCCGAGAATATATATTTGAGAAATATATAGATTTGTTTCAATAGTTAAAAAATCCCTGTTGCTAACACGGTCAATAAAGGTAAGTTGCTCAGCCTTCGCTTCCTCCTTTGGCAAGCCTGCGGAGGACGTAAAAAGCTCCGGCTGACGCTGTTGTCACACTTTTTGCTTTTACTCCTGCACCAAAGACAGTTTCGTAATGGTTTTTGCACCCGGATACGCACATCTGCTCACAAATAAACTCCAATATACCTTGACAGTTTTCTGGCGTCAATCAACATTGTACCGGGACACTGCGCCAGTGCCCTCAAAAAACTTCGTAACCGGGGATAAATTCGTAGTTCCGATTAAGCTTGTACCACGATCCCGACTTCGCAAAGCTTCGTCGGGCAAAGCGCGCCAGCACGCAACAAAATTTGTACCATGACGGCAAAAAGTGCGCCATCCCTTCCTTGCACCGTGACAACTTTCTTGCCCCGCCACCGCGGGGTACCAGGACCCTGCCCGGTGATTGCGTCGGGTAACACCCACTAAATTATACCGCCGGGCCATTATAAGCAAGCCAAAATCCCCGATAATAAAAGGATTCAGATAGAATTAGGACTCTGTGCTTGACTTGTCATTTATAATTAACTAATTTTGACTAAAATATAATACTATTCTGGTAATTTATTATTAACCAAATCACGATTGCAAGTATAATCGAATTTTATAATTACAACATCTTCATCTCCTGCCATTAGAAAAGAAAAGGAGAATGAGGGAAGAGGAGAAATGGAGAAAAGAAGAATAGGAGCGCCACTTTACCTGACAGACTCCGCGAAGAAATTCATCCCGTAAGAGGCAAAAGACGGAAATAAAGCATAATCCATTCTATGACAAACCACCAAATGGCACGCGATGTATTCATAAGCTACTCCAGCGTCGACTCGAATGCTGGTGAAACCGTCTGTTCGGTACTTGAACAAAATGGCATAACCTGCTGGATCGCACCGCGCGATATTACCCCGGGACTTGATTTTGCAGAAGCCATTATCGATGGTATAAAATCTTCGAAACTTTTTCTCCTGGTTTATTCATCAAACTCAAATACCTCTAAACAGGTAATCAGGGAAGTGGACCGGGCAGTGCATACAGGACTGCCGGTCATTAACCTAAGACTTGAGGATGTGCCCTTGTCAAAACAACTAGAATATTACCTGAGCAGTGTTCACTGGCTCGACGCAAAGAGGCCTCCATTGGAAGAGCACATTAACAAATTATCAGAAGTAGTTAAAATTCTGCTAAGGAAAGATGGTGCCAGAGATGGCGATCTGGAAAAAGCCATACAGGATGGAACACTACAGATAGGGTCCGATAAAAAATCCATCGCCGTCCTGCCCTTCAAAAACCTGAGCAACGATCCTGACCAGGAGTATTTCAGTGACGGGATGATGGAAGAGATCCTTGACCGTCTCTTCAAGATCGGCGATCTGAAGGTGATTTCCCGGACCTCTTCAATGCATTATAAAAATACTAACAAATCGATAAAAGAAATTGCCCGGGAACTGGGAGTTGCCAATCTAATTGAAGGCAGTGTGCGCAGAATAAGGAATAATGTGCGAATTGCCGTTCAGCTGATTGATGCCGGAACCGATACCCATTTATGGTCAGAGATGTACAACGCAGATTTGGGCAATCTGTCAAGCATCTTCACAATTCAGAGTAAGGTGGCACAATCTGTGGCAAGCGAGCTGAAAGCTGTTATATCTCCGAAGGAAATTAAACTTATAGAGAAAATACCTGCGATAGATATTGATGTTTATGATGAATATCTGAAAGCCCGTTCTTATTTTAGTGATTATTCAAGGGAATCATTATATAAAGCCATTGAATATCTGAACAGTGCAATTGAGAAAAAACCTGACTGGGCACCTTTGTATGCAGGGTTGGCTGAGATCTGGATATGGATACAGCAAGATGGGTGGGAAACACCTTCTGTTGCAGGTCCGAAAATCGTCGAATACCTTAACAAAGCGATGGAACTGGATGCGGATCTTGCTGAGGTTCATTACCAAAGTGCCGTTATTGCTCAACTGGTGGAATGGGACTTGGGAAAGAGCGAAAAAGAGTTCTTAAAATCCCTGGCCATTAATCCCAACAATGCTCTCACAAGGCTCATGTATGCCCAGTTATTGCTGATTCTGAACAGGAGTGATGAATCACTCGCACAGAGAGAACTTGCTATCAGCCTGGATCCGTTAAATCCTGTTACAAAGCTTATGTATATAGGAACACTGGTGCAGGCAGGTGATTGTAAAACTAGCTTGCCTCTTTTTGAAGAAGCTTTGTTGACTAATCCGGAGGAATATAATCTTAATGGAATGCTTTTATTAGTAGCATACAAGTGTGAGGATTACGACAAAGTAATCAGATCGTTGAAATATGGCCTCCCAATTACATTTGAGGAAGAAAAATATAAAGAGATTAAGAGAATCTACGATGTATACGGAATCGTTCCCGCATTTGAAGAATTAATGAAATACATGGAACAATATGCTGAAAAAAATTATGTCGGCTTTATTTTCTGGGCATTCGGATACATTGTAGCAAATAAGCCGGATAAAGCCATGGAATGGATAGAAAAGGGATTTGAATCACATGACCCTCTGATGACATATATAACCAAATCGGCTCAAATTTTTGAACCCTTATTCGGTAATCCCAGGTTCATAGCTATTTGTGAGAAAATGAACCTGCCACTTCCAAAAACTGATTAGATCAACATAAGGTCACACGAAGGACACAAAGGTAAAACCATGACAATTAAGTCTTTGCGTCCCCGTCCGAATGGATTTCGTCCGGGCGGGCTTATGACTCCCGATAGCTATCCAGCCCTTTGTGGTAAATAAATCTAGACTTTTGAGACAACTTCTGAAAGCTCCGCCCTCTTTATTGCCGCGCCGTTATAAGCAAGCCAGTGCCTACCAGGAAATGATTCATTTGAAAAATGACACTAAGCTTGACTTGTCATTCATAATTGACTAATTTTGATAAAGGTATAGGACTATTCACATTAGTTTGTCTTAACCATATCAAATGGCAAGTATTATAGAAGGCTATAATTACGACATTTTCATAAGCTACCGTCAGAAAGACAATAAATATGACGGCTGGGTAACAGAATTTGTTGACAACCTGAATAAAGAGCTGGAGGCTACCTTCAAAGAAGAAATCAGTGTATATTTTGACACCAATCCTCATGACGGGCTTCTTGAGACACATGATGTTAATGCTTCCATCAGTGAGAAACTGAAGTGCCTTATCTTTATTCCCATCGTCTCCCGCACCTATTGTGATCCTAAATCCTTTGCCTGGGAACATGAGTTCAAGGCATTTGTCGAACAAGCTTCAAAAGATCAGTTCGGATTGAAAATAAAACTCCCCAATGGAAATGTTGCGAACAGAGTACTTCCGGTAAGGATCTATGATTTAGACAACACCGACATAAAACTATGTGAATCGGTATTAGGAGGAGTGGTTCGTGGCATCGAGTTTATTTATAAATCGACAGGGGTAAACAGGCCTTTAACTCCATCTGATCAACCTGAAAAAAACCTTTACAAAACCTTCTATCGCGATCAGATCAATAAAGTTGCCAATGCGATAAAAGAGAATATAAACGGATTGAAAGGAGAACCGCAGGAACTCGATAGCGAGCCAAAGGAAATTTTTGCTTCTATTCAAAAATCAGCAGTAAAGGAAAAATCAACTAGGTCTACTACAGGTTTTAATAAGAGGCTACTGATGGTTTCAGCAGTTTTATTGGCTGCCGCAGTTACTGTTGTAGCATTAATTCTTACAGATGTGATCAAGGTTGGACGGGTTGCAAAGGCTGAGGGAATAAAAGGACTTGTTGTTCTTCCTTTTGAAAACTACACCGGTGATGATCACCTTGATTATGTTGCTGATGGTATGCAAGCTTCACTAATCGGGGATATGGGTAAACTGGGTGCATTGAGGGTAATCGGTAAGACTTCGTCAAGTGTCTTTAAAAATAGCGGAAAATCAGCACCCGATATTG
>CAYYIW010000074.1:0-9019 GCA_964472085.1 uncultured Rikenellaceae bacterium
AGGTGCCATTTCATTATATTAAGATGGTATTCACCCTGTCCGTGTACAATGACCTGTTTAAGTTCCTTTGAGTATTCCACGATTATCGTCGGATCCTCCAGATGAATCTTACTAAGAGCCTCACCCAGTTTTTCATCATCACTTTCACTCTGGGCTTTGATAGCTGTACGGTATTTTGGTTCGGGATATTTAATCCCTTCTATTTTCCAGTCGGCTGTCTGGTTGTTAAGCGTATGTCCTGCCTTGGTGTTTTTAAGTTTTACAAAAGCACCTATATCACCTGTGGTAAGCTCAGGAACCCTTGTACGGTTTTTTCCTGCACTAACATAAAGCTGGGAAAGCCTTTCCTTTGTTCCGTTATTGGCGTTTACCACATCCATGTTCTCCGTCACTTTCCCTGAGAAGACGCGGAAAAAATTAATCTCCCCAATATGTTCTTCGATCGATGATTTGAAGATATAAACAGATAACTGACCATTGGGATCGGGTTTTATCTCATTACCTTGGGTATTTACAACCGGAGGCATATCGGATAAGGAAGGAGCTTCATTTACTATAAACTCCATCAGGCGGTCGACACCAATATTGTGTTTTGCCGAGACACAAAGGACAGGGAACATTCCCCTGGTAGCAATACCTTTTGCTATTCCCCTGTTTATCTCTTCTTCCGTCAATGTATCGTTGGCAAAGAAAAGTTCCATCAGCGATTCATCACTTTCTGCTGCCTTTTCAACAAGTGCGCTGTGAAGATCCGCAGCCCTGTCTGCCTGGTCGCCGGGGATATCAACTATTTCTGCTTTTCCCCCGTCTTTTGAATAACGGAGCATTTTCATTTTCAGAACATCTATAACTGAATTAAAGCCAACACCTTCGTTTACCGGATACTGTATGAGAACAACGTCATTGCTTAGTCTCTCTTTAAGCATCTCGATCGATTTCTCATAATTGGCTTTTTCATGGTCCAGCCCGTTTACCACTATTATAACCGGTTTATGCATTAATTCAGCATGCCTGAAGTGTATCTCTGTACCAACTTCCACACCATTCTGGACATTTATTGTAAGCACGGCTGAGTCTGAAGCAAAGAGTGAAGATATTACTCCACCGCTGAAATCATCAAGACCCGGGGTGTCAAGTATATTTATTTTGTGGTTCTGGAATTCTGTATAGAGAACCGTTGAAAATATTGAATTCCCGTTCTCATGTTCTATTGGTCGGTAATCAGATACAGTATTGTTAGCCTCTACAGTACCCCTTCTTTCAATGATTCCTCCGTTAAAAAGCATTGCTTCCGACAAGGTGGTCTTGCCCGATCCCGAATTTCCCAATACAGCAATGTTTTTAATCTGGTCCGGCTGGTATGTTTTCATATTCGTACTGATGTTATTATGTTACACTTATTTAAATACTCCGTGATCGGAGGGGACAAAAATAACAAATTTTTAAAAACTGTTTAAGAAACCGCTGAGATTTAAAATATTTTTATTTTCTTTGCACCAGTTTTTTGAAACTCAGGAGTACCGGTTTTTCTTTCAAGGTAAGTTTACAAAAAAATTCTACGGGAAAAGTCGGGAAGGAACCTGTTGATAACTTACATTTTTAGTAAGATATTTTGGTTTTAAAAAATGTGTTTTGTACTGGTTTTTTGGTAATGATCAGGTTACCGGGACATATGTATAATGCTGTTATAAGAAATTTTACATAGCCGTTTGCAAATTATTAAATAAAAACCATACCTTTGCAAACCATTTTTTTGGGATAAATTTAATGCTAAAATAAATTGGATATATGCCGACAATTCAGCAGTTAGTCAGGAAAGGCAGGAAAAAATTGATAGATAAAAGTAAAGCACCTGCTTTGGATTCATGTCCTCAGAGAAGGGGAGTGTGTGTTCGTGTTTATACCACCACACCAAAGAAACCTAATTCTGCAATGAGAAAGGTAGCCAGGGTGAGGCTTACCAACCAGAAAGAAGTAAACGCTTATATTCCCGGGGAAGGACATAATCTCCAGGAACACTCAATAGTGCTCATCAGGGGCGGCAGGGTTAAGGATCTTCCCGGTGTCCGTTACCACCTTATTCGTGGTGCTCTCGACACTTCAGGTGTGGACGGTCGTACCCAGAGGAGATCAAAATATGGCGCTAAAAGGCCTAAAAAGTAACAGTTAAAGAGATAAGCTAATGAGAAAGTCGAAACCAAAGAAGAGGATTCTGTTACCGGATCCAAAATTCAAAGATCCGTACGTAACACGGTTTGTGAATAATCTTATGTATAGTGGCAAAAAGAATCTTGCTTTTAAGATATTTTATGAATCGCTCGATATTGTGGGTGATAAGTTCAAGAATGAAGGAAAGACACCTCTTGAGATTTTCAAACAGGCTCTTGATAATGTTACTCCCCAGGTTGAAGTAAAAGCCAGGAGGGTCGGAGGAGCGACATTCCAGGTTCCGATGGAAATACGTCATGACAGGAAGGTAAGCATCAGCATGAAGAACATGATTCTGTTTGCAAGGAAAAGGGCCGGTCATTCTATGGCAGAACGTCTTGCTGCCGAGGTGATGGCTGCATATAAGCTTGAAGGCGGGGCATATAAAAAGAAGGAAGATACCCACAGGATGGCTGAAGCCAACAAGGCTTTTGCCCACTTCAGGTTTTAATTAATAATACAATAAGTTGCGGAAGGTAATAATGAGATGGACAAGAACCTGAAATATACCAGGAACATCGGAATCATGGCCCACATAGATGCCGGTAAGACCACAACGACAGAGCGAATTCTGTTCTATACCGGTCGTACCCATCGTATGGGGGAGGTTCATGATGGTAATGCCCAGATGGACTGGATGGTTCAGGAGCAGGAGAGGGGTATAACAATTACTTCTGCTGCAACTACTACTTACTGGAAATACAGGGGGGAAGAGTATAAGATCAATATTATTGATACTCCCGGCCATGTTGATTTCACTGTGGAGGTGGAGAGATCCCTCAGGGTACTCGATGGTGCGGTGGCTGTATTCTGTGCGGTAGGGGGAGTGGAACCCCAGTCGGAAACAGTATGGAGGCAGGCGGATAAATATGTGGTTCCCCGGCTTGCCTTCGTAAATAAGATGGATCGTGCAGGAGCTGATTATTTCGGCGTGGTGCAGCAGATCCATGATAAGCTTGGTGCAAATCCCGTACCGGTGCAGATTCCTATCGGCGCGGAAGATGATTTCAGGGGAGTGATTGACCTTATAGAGATGAAGGCTATCATATACTACCCCGATGAGACTATTGTTACACGGTACGAGGTTGAGGATATACCCGCCGGGATGCTGCAGGAAGCAGAAGAATGGAGAGGAAAGCTTGTTGAAGCGGTTGCTGATGTTGACGATACGATTCTTGAAAGATACCTGGAGGATCATGAGTCAATTACAGGTGAAGAACTGCTGGTTGCACTGAGGAAGACCACAATCGATGGACTGGCTATACCGGTAACATGTGGTTCGGCATTCAAGAACAAAGGTGTACAGAGGCTTCTCGATGCTATCGTAGGATTCCTCCCCTCACCGGTTGATAAAGGTTCTGTACTAGGTGTTGATCCCAGAAACGATGAAGAGGTAACAAGGGAACCCGATGATGAAGCACCGCTCGCAGCACTCGCTTTCAAGATCGCTACCGATCCGTTTGTCGGAAGACTCGCTTTTCTGCGGGTATATTCCGGCGTTCTGAAGGCTGGCGATACAGTTCTGAATGTAAGATCCGGGAGGAGAGAACGTATCAACCGCCTGTTCCAGATGCATGCCAATAAACAGAATCCGAAGGAGAGTATTTCAGCCGGGGATATTTGTGCCGGCGTAGGCTTCAAGGATCTTAAAACAGGCGATACTCTCTGCGCAATAAACAAGCCTGTAATGCTTGAAACGATGGAATTCCCCGAACCTGTGATAGGTATTGCTATTGAACCGAAGACACAGGCGGATATTGATAAGCTTTCCATAGCACTCAGCAAGCTTGCTGAGGAAGATCCCACATTCCAGGTCAAGAGTGATCCCGACAGCGGGCAGACTATTATCCATGGTATGGGTGAACTTCACCTGGAGATACTTATCGACAGGCTGAAGCGTGAGTTCAAGGTTGAATGTAATCAGGGAGCACCACAGGTGGCCTATAAGGAAGCTGTCACCACATTAGGAGAGTTCCATGAGGTTTTCAAGAAGCAGACTGGTGGTCGTGGCAAGTTTGCAGATATAGTATTTGAAATGGGGCCGGCCGATGATAATATAAGGGGGCTTCAGTTTATAAATGATGTAAAGGGCGGTCATATTCCAAAAGAATATATACCGTCTGTTGAAAAGGGATTCCACGAGGCTATGGACAATGGTCCTCTTGCCGGATTTCCTCTTGACAGTTTAAAAATAACATTAAAAGACGGTTCTTTCCATCCGGTTGACTCTGATTCACTTTCTTTTGAGATTGCCGCCAAGCAGGCATTCAGGAAATTTGCAGGTAAATGCAATCCTGTGTTGCTGGAGCCTATCATGTCGACAGAAGTTGTTACTCCTGAAGAATATGTGGGTGATGTCATTGGCGACTTCAACAGGAGAAGGGGCAGAGTGGAAGGCATGGAATCGAAAGCAGGTGCAAGGGTCATTAAGGCTAAAGTACCTCTGGCAGAAAAATTCGGGTATGTTACTGTACTCCGGACCCTTACCTCGGGCAGGGCGACTTCGACAATGGAGTTTTCGCACTATGAAAAGGTACCTGCAGAAATATCAAACAGAATTGTAGAAGTAGCAAAAGGAAAAATTCTTTAAGAAATGAGTCAGAAAATTCGAATTAAACTGAAGTCTTATGATCATAACCTGGTGGATAAATCTGCCGAGAAGATCGTAAAAACAGTGAAATCTACTGGTGCAGTCGTTAGTGGTCCTATACCGCTCCCTACCCACAAAAAGATTTATACAGTTCTTCGTAGCCCGTTTGTTAACAAGAAAGCAAGAGAGCAGTTTCAGCTGTCGTCCTATAAAAGGTTGCTTGATATTTACAGCTCAACACCAAAGACCATCGATGCATTGATGAAACTTGAGCTTCCAAGCGGAGTTGAAGTAGAAATTAAAGTGTGAAATCAGTAAAGTAAAAAGAGATGCAGGGATTAATTGGTAAAAAGATAGGAATGACTTCCATATTCGATGAGAATGGGAAGAATGTTCCATGTACGGTTCTGCAGGCCGGACCATGTGTTGTGACACAGATCAAGACAGTGGAAAAAGATGGCTACTTTGCTGTACAGCTCGGATTCGAGGATAAAAAGGAAAAGCATGCCACAAAGGCTGAAATGGGGCATTTTAAGAATGCCAATACCACCCCCAAAAGGAAACTGATGGAATTCAACGGTTTTGAGGAAGGCCAGGTCGAGGTAGGTGAGGTGCTTACAGCTTCATTGTTTGACCCCGATATCATGATTGATGTGAGAGGATGGTCAAAAGGTAAAGGATTTCAGGGTGTTGTCAAGCGTCACGGTTTCGGAGGTGTCGGAGGTCAGACCCATGGTCAGCATAACAGGGGAAGAGCGCCCGGCTCACTTGGAGCATCTTCATTCCCGTCAAGGGTATTTCCGGGTATGAGAATGGCCGGTCGTACAGGAGGGAAAAAGGTGAGAGCGATGGACATCAGGATAATGAAACGCATGATCGACGATAATATATTAATTGTAAAAGGATCTATTCCCGGTCCGAAAGGTGGTTACGTAATAATTACAAAATAATGGAATTAGCGATTCTTAATATCAGTGGTAAGGAAACCGGAAGGAAGGTAAATCTTAATGATTCAATTTTCGGTATTGAACCTAACGACCATGCCATATACCTTGATACAAAACAGTATCTCGCAAATCAGAGGCAGGGTACACATAAGTCGAAGGAACGTGGCGAGATAACCGGAAGTACAAGGAAGCTGAAAAGGCAGAAAGGTACAGGTACTGCCCGTGCAGGAAGCATAAAGAACCCCCTGTTTCGTGGTGGCGGTCGTATATTCGGCCCGAAACCAAGATACTATGGTTTCAAGCTCAATAAGAAGGTTAAGCAATTGGCAAGGAAATCAGCACTTTCTTACAAGGCGTCTGACAACAATATTATAGTTCTGGAAGATTTCACCCTCGAAGCTCCTAAAACAAAGGAGATCATCAAAATCGGGAACAATCTGAATTTTACCAATAAAAAATCGGTATTTGTTTTACCGGAACAAAATAATAATATATATTTGTCAACCCGAAATATACAGGGAGTTGAAGTTGTAATTGCCAGTGAATTAAACACTTATAAAATAATGCGAGCTTCAAAACTGATACTCACAGAGAGTGCAGTTGACGTTTTACAGGCAACATTTGAAAACTAGTAAAAACTTTGAGTGATGAATATTTTGCTTAAACCGATAGTAACGGAAAAGATGACAAAGGATGGCGATAAATTTAATCGCTACGGTTTTCTTGTTGCCAGGAATGCAAACAAGCTGCAGATAAAAAAAGCCGTTGAAGATCTTTATAATGTGACTGTTGAATCGGTGAACACCATGCGTTATAACGGGAAAGTTAGGACCCGTAATACAAAATCGGGCTTACTGGCAGGCAGGACAACGGCTACAAAGAAAGCTGTGGTTACCCTGGCGGAAGGGAATGTAATTGATTTCTATAGCAATATTTAATAAACAGTATGGCAGTCAGAAAAATTAAACCTGTAACACCAGGTCAGAGACACAAAATCGTAAGTACTTTTGAGGCTATCACAAGTACTGTGCCGGAGAAATCCCTCCTCCGACCGCTTAAGAAAAGCGGAGGAAGGAATGGTAACGGCAAAATGACTATGAGGTACATCGGCGGCGGTCACAAGAAGATGTACAGGGTTATCGATTTCCGCAGGGAGAAAGATGGTATACCCGCCACAGTGAAAACGATTGAATACGATCCTAACCGTTCATCCAGGATCGCTCTTGTTGTTTATCAGGATGGAGAGAAGAGATATATAATAGCACCTAACGGGCTCCAGGTTGGTCAGATCCTTCTTTCGGGAAAGGAAGCTGCTCCCGATGTAGGGAATACCCTCTTCCTGAGTGATATACCTCTTGGTACCATAATTCATAATATTGAGCTTAAGCCGGGTAAAGGCGGGGCACTTGCCCGCAGTGCAGGAACATATGCACAGCTTGCAGCCCGTGATGGTAAGTATGCAGTTATTAAACTTCCTTCGGGTGAATCGAGGATGATTCTGACATCCTGCCGTGCCACTATAGGTACAGTATCGAATGCAGATCATAACCTTGAGAGATCGGGTAAGGCCGGGCGTTCACGCTGGCAGGGCCGTCGTCCGAGGGTCAGAGGCGTTGTGATGAACCCTGTCGATCATCCGATGGGTGGTGGAGAAGGAAGAGCTTCCGGAGGTCATCCCAGGTCGCGTAAAGGTATTCCTGCCAAAGGTTACAAGACCAGGAATGAGAAGAAATACTCTGCAAAACATATAATTGAAAGAAGAAAAAAATAGCTGATATATTATGAGTAGATCAATTAAAAAAGGACCGTTCATTGATTTTAAGCTTGAGAAGAGAGTTCTAGAAATGAATGGCGGACAGAAAAAATCAGTGATCAAAACATGGTCAAGAAGATCTGTGATCTCACCTGATTTTGTAGGACATACTATAGCAGTTCATAACGGGAACAAATTTATCCCCGTTTACATTACCGAGAATATGGTAGGCCATAAGCTTGGAGAGTTTTCACCTACACGTACTTTCAGGGGTCACTCTGGTAATAAATAGTAATGTAAACATTGAAAAATATTAAGAGATGGGTGCAAGAAAGAGAAATACAGCTGAACAGAGAAAAGAGGCTGCAAAAAACAGGTACCAGGCGATCCTGAGAAACTGTCCTACCTCACCGCGCAAGATGAGACTTGTTACGGACCTGATTAGCGGAATGGAGGTGAACAGGGCACTTGACGTACTTAAATTCAGTTCACAGGAAGCTTCACGCCGGCTCGAGAAGTTGCTGTTGTCTGCAATTGCTAACTGGCAGGCGAAGAATGAAGGTGTAAGGATTGAGGAAAGTAATCTTTACATCAAAAATATTCATGTTGACGGAGGCCGTACTCTGAAAAGATTACAGACAGCACCTCAGGGAAGGGCATACAGGATCAGGAAGAGATCAAATCATGTTACCCTCGTGCTTGACAGTAAGACTATGGAAATTGAAAATACATCAAAATAGAATAGATGGGACAAAAAGTTAATCCGATAAGCAACAGGTTAGGAATAATCAAAGGTTGGGATTCGAACTGGTACGGTGGAAAAGATTTTTCCGGTAAACTGGTAGAAGACACTAAGATAAGGGAATACCTAAATGCCAGGCTTGCAAAAGCAAGCATTTCGAAAATTATCATTGAGAGAACTCTCAAGCTTATAACAGTAACTGTTAACACTGCCAGGCCCGGTATTATTATAGGTAAAGGCGGCCAGGAGGTAGACAAGCTCAAGGAGGAACTCAAGAAGATAACAAAGAAAGAGGTGCAGATCAATATTTTCGAGGTTAAACGTCCGGAACTGGATGCCAGTATAGTTGCCAATAATATTGCCCGTCAGCTTGAAGGTAAGATCTCATACAGGCGTGCAATCAAGATGTCCATAGCTTCAACCATGCGTATGGGTGCGGAAGGTATTAAAATAATGATATCAGGGCGTCTTGGTGGTGCCGAGATGGCAAGGAGCGAATCATATAAGGAGGGACGTATTCCCCTGCATACCCTGAGGGCAGATATAGACTATGCACTGGCTGAGGCACATACCAAGGTAGGTCTCCTGGGTGTGAAGGTATGGATCTGCAATGGAGAGGTATACGGAAGGAGAGATCTGAGTCCGAATATCGGTGCAAAGAATACGAAAGGCAAGGGTCTTAAAAGGAAGGCCAAGAAATAGTACAGGAATAAGTAAATAATTATATAACAATATTTGAGCGATGTTACAACCGAAAAGGACCAAATTCAGGAGAGCCC
>CAYYIW010000075.1:0-6033 GCA_964472085.1 uncultured Rikenellaceae bacterium
AGGACGTCAGGTTTTCATCCTGGTAACAGGGGTTCGATTCCCCTATGGACTACAAATTTTATTTAATTTAAAGTATAATTTTATAGGCATGGCAAATCATAGGTCATCAGAAAAAAGGATCAGGCAGACTCAGACAAGAAGAGAGAGTAATAAGTATTATGCTAAGACTATGCGTAATGCATTGAAATCTATACGCACTACCACGAACAAGGAAGAAGCGGCAGATATGCTGCCAAAGCTCACTTCCATGCTTGACAAGCTTGCCAAGAAGAATGTCATCCACAAGAAGAAGGCTTCAAACCTGAAGTCCTCCATCACAAAGCACGTAAGCAGCTTATAATCTGTTGCACAGATATATTAGCAAAGGCTGTACCTCCCTGGTGCAGCCTTTTTTATTTTGAAATGCAGGGGCCATTTCTTATATTGCATATGCATTTCTAATTATCTCGCTGTATGTCACTTAAAATAACGGAATGGGCTGTTGAGGACAGGCCCAGGGAAAAGCTTATAAGGAAAGGAATATCCAGTCTCAGCGATGCTGAGTTGCTGGCTATTCTTATTAATTCCGGGACAAAGGATAAATCGGCTGTTGAACTCGGTCGCGAACTGCTCAGGCTGGTCAACAACAACCTCAACAGCCTCGGTAAACTGACTATATCTGACCTTACAAAACTACACGGCATAGGTCCGGCCAGGGCTGTCACTATAGCTGCAGCCCTTGAACTGGGAAGAAGGAGAAAACTCTCGGAAGCATCAGAAACAAGTCAGATAAAATGCTCCGGCGATGTTGCCGAGATATTTCTGCCCCTTTTATCCGACCTTGCACATGAAGAATTCTGGATTCTCTTCCTCAACAGATCAAACAGGGTGATCAGCAGGATGAAACTCAGCCAGGGAGGTATAAGCGGAACAGTAACCGATATACGGATAATAATGAAAAAAGCAATTGAATACCTGGCATCCGGCATCATTGTGTGCCATAACCACCCTTCCGGGAATTTTAATCCAAGTGAATCGGATTCAAAAATAACATTGAAGATAAAAGAGGCCGGGAACCTGATGGACATCCAGCTTCTTGATCATCTTATAATATCCGGAGCAACCTATTTTAGTTTTGCCGATAATGGTCTGCTATGATAACAAGGTTTATCCCCTGAGGATTACTTCGCTTCTGTCACTGCACCAGGTTAGCAGTTCAGATATAGTCTTCCTGAGAACCGGATGAACAAATAACGGATCTATTTCGGCCATCGGGACAAGGACAAATTTTCTTTCACTTATAAGCGGATGTGGTATTACAAGTTCTTTTGTTGCGAGGACATCATTACCGTAAAAGAGAATATCAATATCCATTACTCTGGATATATATCTCCTTCTGCTCCTCTTTCTGCCCAATTCATCCTCTATGATATGAACCGTCTCCAGCAATTTCAGAGGAGGCAATCCCGTTTCAACCTTCACCACCATGTTAAGGAACAGGTGGGGTGATTCAAATCCCCAGGGTTCAGCCTCATAAACCGATGATGATCTAATTATTTCCCCTGCTTTTTGCCCGATGAGAACCCGGGCTCTGGCAAGGTTTTTATCACGATCGCCCTGGTTTGTCCCGATACCAAGATATATTATCGACATAAGCAAATATTCAAAATGGTAAAAGTATTAAATAGATATGTATACCTTTACATAATCAAACTGTTTTTTCTTATATTTAAGTAGTATTAACAAAAATTCCTGAGAATGAAAGATTTCCTGAAGTATACCCTTGCCGTTATTACCGGTATAATACTGGTTTCCATCCTGTTCTTTGTCATTTTCCTGTCAAGCCTTAGTGCTATTATCTCTTCCGGCAATAAACCGGTGTCAATTAATGAAAACTCTGTGCTTGTACTTAAGGCCGGGGTAGCAATTCCTGACAGGGGAAATGATAATCCTATAGCCGGTTTTGATATTTTTAATATGTCACTTACTCCCACTCCCGGCTTAAATGATATCCTTAATAATTTAAAAAAGGCGTCATCAGATCCTAAGATTAAAGGCGTACTGATTGAAAACGGGCTTATGTCTTCAGGTTGGGGAACGACTGAAGAAATCAGGAATGCTCTTGAGAAGTTCAGATCATCAGGTAAATTCATAATATCTTATAGTGATTATGTTCTCACACAGGAGTGCTTCTATCTCTCAACCGTTGCTGATAAGATTTATATCAATCCTGCGGCTATGGTTGAATTTAAAGGGCTGAGCAGTGAAATAATGTTCTACAAGGAAGCCCTCGATAAACTTGGAGTTCAGGTGCAGGTTGTACGACACGGCAGATTCAAGGGCGCTGTTGAACCTTTTATGCTCAGTAAGCTCAGCAAGGACAACCGTGAACAGATAAAGGACTACACAGGATCCATATGGAACTACGTCCTGGGACAAATATCAGAATCACGTGGAATAACAGTTGACCGTCTGAATGGTATCGCGGATAGTCTTAACGCGTCCATAGCATCAGGAGCCCTGAATACAAAGCTGGTTGATGGTCTCATTTACCGGGATGAACTGATCGATACCCTGAAATCTCTTTCAGGAATATCAACAGATGATGACCTTAACATAGTGTCAATGACCAGGTACACTAAGGTCCCCGGCCAGAATAAAACAGGATACACGAAAAACAGGATTTCAGTTATATACGCATCAGGTACCATTGTGACCGGTAAAGGAACGGATAACAGCATAGGAGGAGATTACTATGCCGAAATAATACGTGGCGAAAGAAAAGATTCCAATGTTAAAGCTATTGTACTGAGAGTGAATTCTCCGGGGGGAAGTGCGATTGCTTCCAGCATCATGTGGAGGGAACTGGAACTGGCAGCCAGTGTGAAACCTGTGGTTGTCTCGATGGGTAACTATGCCGCTTCGGGAGGATATTTTATCTCGGCACCTGCTACAGTTATATATTCTGATCCAACAACGATATCCGGATCAATAGGTGTCTTCGGACTGATACCTGAGGCACAAAAGCTGCTCGGACAGAAGATTGGGATAACTACAGATGTGGTGAATACCAACAGCCATTCTGACTTTCCTTCAGTATTCAGGCCAATGACTAATTACGAAAAAGATGTGATGCAGGCGAACATAGAACAGACTTACAGGGACTTTGTGGACAAGGTGGCTGAAGGAAGAAAGATGAAGGAAAGATCAGTAGACAGTATCGGACAGGGGAGAGTCTGGAGTGGTTTAAGGGCTCACGATAATGGACTTGTGGATTCAATAGGCGGACTGGATGATGCTATAAGGGGAGCTGCAGAACTGGCCGATATTGTAGCATATAACATAAGGGAACTGCCTGTGCCTGTTGATCCGTACACAAAGATAATGACACAGCTTTCAGGGGATGTAAAACTTAAGATCATGAAGAAGGGACTGGGCGAATCATTCAAATACTTTAATATGGCTGAAGAGATAAAGGATATGTCAGGCATTCAGGCAAGACTTCCTTATTTTATTGAGATACATTAAAGCATGGGTGAAAAAAGAAACATCCTTCTGTATCCTTTGTCCCTGGCATACGGTATTATTACCGGTATCAGGAATTTCCTTTATGATAAGGAGGTGTTTAAATCAACTGAATTCTCCATGCCTGTTATCTGTGTTGGTAACATTACTGTTGGAGGGACAGGGAAAACTCCTCATTCAGAATATCTTGTCAACCTTCTTATCCGCAATAATTTCAATGTTGCAACACTCAGCAGAGGTTATAAACGCGAGACAAATGACTTCAGGATAGCCACATCAGGATCCACGGTGAAAGAAATAGGTGACGAGCCTTTACAGATATTCAGAAAATATCCCGGCATTACTGTAGCTGTTGACCGGAAAAGGGTCAACGGTGTCAGAAAGATACTTGAGAAAAAGCCGGATACAGATGTGATAATACTTGATGACGGATTCCAGCACAGGAAGATAACTCCGGGATTTTCAATATTGCTGACCGATTTTGCCAGGTTGATAGTAAGGGACCATATGCTGCCTTATGGTAACCTGAGGGAAAGCGCCGGTAATATGCACAGGGCCGACATCATCCTGGTTACAAAATCGCCTGACGACCTGTCCCCAATACAGAGAAGGCTTATTGTAAAGGAAATTGACAAAGCTCCGTACCAGAATCTGTACTTCACAACCATTGTCTATAATGACCCCCTTCCGGTCTTCGACACGGATAATTCAACCTCATACTCACGGCCTGATGATTCAGAAGACTGCGGAATAATTCTTGTGACCGGGATAGCAAATCCCGGGCCCCTGAAAAGATACCTTGAAAAGAAATACAGGAAAATAACACACCTGTCTTTCTCCGACCATCACAATTATAATGATGATGATCTTGCTTCTGTAACAAATGCCTGGTCTTCACTCAGATCACCTGTAAAATATATCATTACTACGGAAAAAGATGCTGTGAGGTTTCGGGAATTTAGTAATATTGCAGAATCATTGAAAACCGCATTTTATTATATTCCCGTCGGCATAGATTTTTTAAATGACGACAGGGAGGAATTTGATAACCTGATAATTGATTATGTTAGAAAAAATAAACGAGACAACAGGGTTTCTGAGATCTGAAGGCATAATTGATCCTGAGGCAGGGATCATTCTTGGCACAGGCCTGGGCGAACTAACATCCAAAATTGAGAACAGCATAGATATTGACTATAAGAACATCCCGAATTTTCCTTTAGCCACTGTCAAAGGACATGAAGGAAAACTTATTTATGGTGACTTCGGAGGGAAAAAGATACTTGCCATGAAAGGCAGGTTCCATTACTATGAGGGCTATGGACCTCAGAAGGTTGCTTTTCCTGTCAGGGTAATGAAATATCTCGGCATTAAATCTCTTTTCCTCTCCAATGCTGCCGGTGGAGTAAACCCCGATTTCCGGATAGGAGATATCATGATTATCCGGGATCATATAAACCTTCTCCCAAATCCGCTGACAGGTCCCAACGATGACAGGATCGGACCGCGTTTCCCGGATATGAGTGATGCCTATGATAAAAACCTTATTGCAAAAGCCATTCAGATAGCAAGGGACAAGAACATCAGGGTACATAAGGGGGTTTATCTGGCCACATCGGGACCAACATTCGAGACTCCTTCGGAATACAGGTACTTCAGGATTATTGGGGCAGATGCAGTGGGAATGTCTACCACCCAGGAAGTTATCATTGCCAGGCATATGAATCTTTCCTGCTTTGCTGTAAGCGTGATCACCGACCTTGGCGTGGAAGGTAAAATAGAATATACAACCCACGAATCTGTCCAGATTGAAGCTGCCAAAACAGAGTCACGTATGACCGCAATTATGTATGATCTGATAAGATCATTATAGGACCTTTTTCCTTTGAATTTTCCTTCGTGCCCTTTGTGTTATCCTTTGAGTCCTTTGTGGTTAACCTTTTACTTCAAACCATTCAATACAAGTACGGATTTGTATTGTTTAACCACCAAGGACACAAAGGTCATTCACCAGGGTCACAAAGGGTCTTGACTTAATAACTTTCGGATCAGAGGATTACTCTTTTGATGCCTTCTTTCAAATGACTTACATTGAAATTAATTAATAAACCCAACCGGCAGCCTGATAACTTGAGGTATGTCAGTATTTGCGCAAAATGAACATCAACAAGACTATCGACTGATTTAACTTCTATAATCACAGAGCGTTCTACCAACAGATCAACCCTATACCCGGCATCCAGCTTTACATCCTTGTAGATTAATGGCAATGCTTTTTGCTTTTCTGCCTGTAGCTCTGCTTGATTTAATTCAAAAAGTAAACACTCAACATATGCATTTTCAAGTAACCCGGGTCCCAGTGCGGAATGAATCTTAAATGAACAATCAAGTACTTTTTTAAAAACTTCTTCAGCATTCATAATCTTATTATAATATTTAATTGTTTTAATGTTGGGACACTATCATATTTTTGTATTTTCCTTCGTGCCCTTTGTGTTATCCTTTGAGTCCTTTGTGGTTAACCTTTTA
>CAYYIW010000075.1:6133-8875 GCA_964472085.1 uncultured Rikenellaceae bacterium
ATTTGTATTGTTTAACCACCAAGGACACAAAGGTCATTCACCAGGGTCACAAAGGAATTCGTGGTAAAGACCCTTCTTAATTAAGTATTTACCTTCTGACCACAGAGCAAACCTTTTTGAACCTCTCTGTTTTGCCGTTCTCATTGTAGATAGTTATCAGGATAATATAAATACCATTGCGGACATTTGACCCGTTATCGGCTGTTCCGTCCCATGTCAGTACAGCTTCAGACCCTGCAAGCATGTTGCCTGCAATTTTCCTGATATAATCCCCTGTCGCATCAAAAACTTCTGCGGAGATTATATTATCGTTACCATTCATTTTAAGTGTAATCCCCAGCAGATCATCAATACCATCACCATCCGGAGTAATGAGTGTGGGAGTCAGTGTTACCTCATCACCGGCTACAGGTATTTCTGTCAGGACTGAGTTTGGGGCTCCGGGAGTTCCCCATCCTGAGTACCCCGTTGCAGAACGCCATTCAGAAGCTATACCTGAAGGCCCTCCCGGTACAGCTTTTTCAAGGGAGACACCTTCATCGCTGTCCAACAGTGAATTATGCATTTTATCAAAATAGAATACTTCATCCGTCAAATCAAGTTCACGGCTGAATAGAATAAGATGTCCCCTGTTATCGGGCATGGATGGTAATGATGACACTTCAAACAGGTTATCCTTCTCTGATGAGAAATAACGACGCAATATTTTTTCTTTTCCGGTTGTAAATGCATAATAACTTCCTGGTAAAAGGCACCTGTCTTCATCCGAAAGGGAACATATCCCAGAAGTGTCACCTGTATCATCATTCACAGAAACCACAACAAGCCTGGAAAGGTTTATAATATTATCAGACACATTGTACATTTCAATATAATCAGGATCACCGGGCAACGGATTAAAGAGCAGTTCATTAAAGAGAACATCATGAAGACTGGTATTTACCGGCAAACCAAACCGGAATGAAGGTTTTATAGCCCTGTTACCCGCAAAATCAGTCATATTATCAGACAGATTAATCTCATATATTTCATTTTCCGACAGGTTTCCGGCTATAGTTGCGGTATACTCCCTGGATAACGGATCGGATACTTTGATGGAGGTTATTGCAGTACCATCTATGCTCAGCCATCCAGGGTTATCTATCAGGGAGGGTACATATTCCGGAAAAACAAGCTTTATCGTCTTGTTGTCATAAGGGAAAGCATTCTTCAATCCATAAAATGACAAATCTGGATTTGAAGCCGTAACCGAATTCCGCTTACCCGGAGTTCCTCCTGATCTGTCAATGCTGGCTTTCCAGTTTCCTTCATTATAAAATGGAAAATCTGTGTCAATCATCTCAAGGGACCAACCTCCTGATGATCTCAACTCATCTCCATACCAACTGTCAGAATATTCCACTCCGTGAATAAAGGTCCCGTTGCTGTCAGACAGGCAGAGTAGCTTACCGGCATCTGTAAGCACAGAAAATGGTTTAATGCCAAGTACTGACACATTCCTCCCGAAAACTGCTGTATCCTGTTCCGCGCACAGCAGAAGGAAAGATCCCGGGGCAATATTACATTCAGGAATTGAAACAACCTGGGTACCCGACAGCAGCCGCCAGTTCTTTATATTCACAGGAAAATCCGTCCTGTTCGTTAGTTCAACATACTCCGAAGCCGGAAGTGATACCTCCGGCTCCGGGTCGGCCATTATCTCAGATATTATCACATCACCTGTTTCTGCCCAAAAAACATTAAAAGAGACAGTAGTATCGCTTATACAATTACCACGATTGTCGCATAAATTTTTTATTTCCAGGCTGTACTCCTTTTTGTTTTTGAATTCACTCCCAAAATCAAGTGTCCATGTGAGTGGACCTGTTCGTGTAATTTTTACAGGCGATGTTCCGCTATCGTTCAGGTAAAAATTCTCAGGTTCCGCAAATCCTTCCGCAGGCTCCTCGTCAAGAGTCAGGTACAGTTTATTATGCCCTGCCATTTCACATCCTTTAACCGACGGTGCCCTGTTATCTTCATGGAATACCCCTGTAATACTAATATCGTCGAACCATAACAGCCTGTCGCATGAAGAGGTATACCGGTAAATAATGATGAACCGGCCGGGACTTATCAACTCAGACTTATATCCTGAAGAACTGTCAGCATAGCTTCCGTCCAGGCATTCGGTAATCAGGCTCCATATTCCATCGGGTGATCTCTTCACAGTAATCCTGGCTGCACTATCCGTTCCAATATCATTTTGCCAGTTAACACGGCTTTTGACAATCACTTCCGTATTACCATTCATAACCTTCCATATCCGCAGTGTATCATCATAACCGGTGAAGTTAACGCCGGCAGCATAACCGGTAATATCTGAAAGCACCGCATTTGAAGGATCATTCCCGGATAAAAGGAACACCACCCAGTTATTGGACGCGGAAGGAGAGTACCCGTAACGTACAGAAAAAGACCATTCTGCTTCTCCTTCATTAACATACAGGTTGTACAGCGGTATGGATATTAAATCGGTTGATGCTTCTGCATTATCAAAAGTATGATGCAGGGAATATGTTCCCGATATGGCCGATACAGTATCCGCCTGCCATCGTCCGGCAGGTATCTGCATCCAGCTAACGGTATTTCCAGTTTCAAAATTCTCCAATACCTGGGCGTTTGCCAGCAGGGGCAAAAAAATAAACAACAAAATAACTTTTTTCATGCAGCGGGACGGATTGAAAAAAAAGTTAATTTTGA
>CAYYIW010000076.1:0-8670 GCA_964472085.1 uncultured Rikenellaceae bacterium
CATTCAATTCGTTATGAGTATCTCAGATGTGGCAGAGGCTCTTCAGGAAGAAAGAGTAATGGAACTTGCACAGATAATTGGATTCAGTGAATCGCAACTTGATGAGTTCCCGGATAAGCTCAGTGGAGGTCAGCAGCAACGTGTAGGCGTTGCCCGGGCACTTGCATTGAAACCTCAGATCATGCTTATGGATGAACCATTCGGTGCACTGGACAATATAACAAGGAGAAATCTGCAAGCAGAAATG
Organism: uncultured Rikenellaceae bacterium; assembly: GCA_964472085.1. Classification (GTDB taxonomy): domain Bacteria; phylum Bacteroidota; class Bacteroidia; order Bacteroidales; family VadinHA17; genus LD21. Next base: position 248 of record CAYYIW010000076.1, read on the forward strand.
AAGCAGATTCATAATGAATTACAAACAACTATCATTATGGTGACCCATGACCTCAACGAAGCATTTTCTTTAGGAACTGTTGTTGTTGTTATGAACAATGGAAAGATTGTGCAGGCAGATAAACCTGAAAATATTTTGGCGAATCCTGCCAGTGGCTGGGTAAGGGAATTTGTTTCAACAATAAGAACCTGATTTAATATTAGCATTAGAGAAGCTATATCTTTAAAGATTTTCAGAAAGCACTGTCTGCGTTTTTCTTTTATAAAATTAAAGTGTTCATCTAAAATTATTTACATAGGTAGTTCCCTTGTATTGAGTTTATATCCTGTAGAAAATCTCCCTGCGGACAACTTTACATCTGCAGTTCATAATGAGGATCTTGAATTTGATAAAATCTTTCCATGAAAAGTTAAAAAGATCATTCTCAGTCAAATAGTGTGAGTGTGAGTCTTCCCTCCTTCGCCTAACAGCTTCGGAGGGCAGAGGAGAGAAAAAAGAATGAGAGTATTCGTTCGGGCTCACTCTCACTCTGTTTTCAGTACCCCCAACGGACGGAAGTTGCAACCTGGATTCAATCTTAGAGAATCAAGTATCTAATATTTAATGGGTTTAATGTAATTGGTATTGAATCACATAGAAATTTTAATTTAAAATTTTTTAAAATAAACAATATAGTGTAAACAATAATGTTTATATTTGCATTATGAAAACTGAATTGTCAATAATAAAAGGGATCCATCCTGGATTAATTCTTGAGCGTGAGCTTAAAAAACGTCAGTTGCCTAAAGGGCGATTTGCTATTAATTTAAATGAATATCCACAAACATTAGTATCAATTACCAAAGGCAAGAGAAGGATGAATACAAATCTTGCATTAAAAATAGAAAAGGCTTTAGGAATCGATGAAGGTTACTTTATGACGTTGCAGGTTTTTTATGATATAAAAGAATTAAAGAGAAGGCAGCACAAATTACATCCTGATTTTACTAAATTAAGGCCCATATTATTTTGGGATACAAAGATTGAAAACATTGATTGGGAAAGGCAGAAGAATACCATAATAAAAAGAATTTTTGAAAGGGGAAATGAGATTGAGAAAAATGAAATAATTCGATTTTACGGAATAGAATATATCAATAAAATCTTGAAAATGAATGGCAAGTAACCTTCATTATAATATTGTTAATTCTTTGTTATTAGAAATCCTTAAAATTCTGATGGGAGCAAAAGAATTTAAGGATTTCAGGCTGGTAGGCGGTACTGCTCTTAGTTTATATAGAGGACATAGAAAATCAGTAGATATAGATTTATTTACTGATGCCCAATACAATTCTATCGACTTTAAAGCAATTGATAATTTCCTCCGAAAGACATTTTCGTATGTAGACACAAGTGATTACAAATTTGGTGGCTTAGGAAGATCATATTTTGTTGGCACTAATAAGAATGAATGTATCAAATTTGACTTATATTATGTAGATACATTTATTCATAAGATTGTGTCAATTGATGGAATTAGAATGGCGACAATAGAGGAAATTATAGCGATGAAAATTGATTCAATCTCTCACGGTGGTAGAAAAAAGGATTTTTGGGACATCCATGAATTAACAGATGATTATACAATAGAGAAGATGATTTTTCTACATAAGCAGCGGTATCCTTATGGCCATGATCCAAAGCAAATTAAAAGCAGTCTTTCTGATTTTGAAAAAGCTGATGATGATTTTGATCCAATATGTTTAAAAGGTCAAATTTGGGAACTGATAAAACTTGATTTAATTCGCTTTGCTGATAAGTTGAAAATTGAATGAATATTAAATTTTACTTTGCCTTTCTAATATTGCTACGCATTCGAAAGCACTTCCTCTGGCAACAACAAAAAAGTTCTTTCTATCCTTGTTGCTGAACCTGGAAGTTCCTTCAGCTATATTCAGCATAATGCTGAATGATGCACGCCGAAGCTGATCATTAGTGGTTCTATCGAATTCTCCTGATGAGATTAATTTATTCATCAGAATACAGAATGCTTTTGCTTTCTGATAAACTTCGAGTTTGCAAAAATCGAACATAGCACGAGTGTTTTAATGGTTAATAAATAAAAATCTATGTAAGTGAGACACAAAGTAAATGTATGACAATTTCCAGTGTGAGTGTGAGTGCGAGAGTGAGGGAAACAGAATGAGAGTGTTCGTTCGAGCTCACTCGCTCTCACTTCCGCCCGGATGAACTCCGTTCGGACGGGCTCACTCTCACTCTGTTTTCAGTACCCCCAACGGACAAAAGTTGCAACCTGGGATAAGTATGATTCAGATAATATATCATTTAAACCTCAGTTAACTGAGTCATTATATCTGAAATTTTTATTGTCATAGCGCATTGGCAGATATTTACTATTTATTACTAATGCGGTTAAGAACAAGGCATTGGTTAAAAATATTTGTCACCCATTAAACTATTTCCTAACTTTATGATAATCATCCCTCGAAATTATTGTCATTATGGCATATGATGTATTTATAAGCTACTCCAGCGTCGACTTGACCGCTGCCGACACTGTCTGTTCAATTCTTGAACAAAACGGCATAAGATGCTGGATCGCACCGCGCGATATCACTCCTGGACTTGATTTTGCAGAAGCCATCATCGATGGTATTAAATCATCAAAACTATTTATACTGGTCTTTTCATCTAGCTCAGGCAATTCCAAACAGGTCATCAGAGAAGTGGACCGGGCAGTGCATACCGGAATCCCAATCATTAATCTCCGGTTGGAGGAAGTACCCTTGTCAAAACAACTTGAATATTACCTGAGCAGTGTTCACTGGCTTGATGCAATGACCCCGCCACTGGAAGAGCACATTAATAAATTATCAGGAGTGGTAAAAATCCTGCTCAGGAAAGATAATGCCAGGGATGGTGATCTTAGAAAAGCCATACAGGAGGGAACACTGCGGGGGAGATCCGATAAAAAATCTCTTGCTGTATTACCATTTAAAAATGACAGTCCTGATGAAGAAAATACTTACTTCATCAATGGACTTATGGAAGAGATTCTGAACAATCTTCAGAAAATAAAAGATCTCAGGGTAATATCCCGTACCTCTGTTGAACAATACAGGAACCAGACAAAACCAATTCCTGAAATTGCCAAAGAACTTGGAGTAAATTATATTGTAGAGGGCAGCGGACAAAAATATGGTAATTCTTTTCGCCTGAGGACACAGCTGATTATGGCAGAGCATGAGGCACATATCTGGGGAGAGTCTTTCCAGCAAAAGATCACCAATGTGGAAGATATTTTTAATATCCAGATAAAGATAGCTGAATCGATAGCTGAAGAACTCAAGGCAGTCATATCCCCTGTTGAGAAACAACTTATTGAGAAAATACCTACAATGAATCTGACAGCCTACGATGAATATCTAAAGGGGAAGTTTTATGTTAATAATGTAACTCCGGATGACATCGACATGAATACTGCAATGGATCACTTTGAGCAGGCAAAAGAAAGAGATCCTGAATTTCCACTTGCATATGCAGGTATCGCTCAAGTCTGGATGGTTCGCCAGCAAATGGGTTTCGCATCCCCTGACCAGGCGGGTCCCAAAATAACAGAAGCCATCGAAAGGGTTCTTGAACTTGACATCCCGCTGGCTGAAGTGCATTATATTCTGGCAAGCAGTAATTTTCTTGTAATGTGGAACTGGGAAGCCGCTGAAACAGAATATAAGAAGGTCCTTGAAATAAATCCAAACCATCCTGAAACACACGGGGTTTATTCGCACCTGCTGATCATACTGGGACGTACTGAAGAAGCAATGCAACATGCTGAACTTTCGCTTAAGCTCGATCCGCATAATCTTTGGACGATTATGTGGTATAGTTTTGATCTTTTATCTTTACACCGATATGACGAGTGTATCACCCTGTGCCGTGAATTCTACGAGAAAAATCAAGACGCTTACTGGATGCTCTTAATTGGCATATACCTGGCACTCCATATGAAAAAAGAATACGATGAGGCATATAAAACTCTGAAAATGGCTACGTGCATCCAGTACAAAGACTTTGACCATGTTTTTGATCAATATGAGAAATTAGGCTATTCCGGTACACTTAATCTGGAAGCTGATACACTCCTGGCGCAATCAAGAACTAAATACGTATCACAATTTGATTTAGCTGTTATGTATTCCTTTGCCGGGAATAAGCAGAGGACTCTGGATTGTCTTGAACAGGCTTACGAAATGCGCGATCCGGTTGTACCTTATATTGGAGTCTATCCAAATTTTGTCATTTTAGGTGATGAGCCCCGATATCAGGAACTTCTCAGGAAAATTAATGTACCTGATAACAATCAGGTTGCTTTTGCAGGGAAGAACGAGGAACAAGAAACCAAAAACAAGCTGCATTAGCTAATGGACCTGACCATTTTCCAAGAAGATCATCGATAAAGTCTTTGCAGAAAAGCTCCTTCTGGATAAAGGGAAAGTTTTAAATCCTGTTTTCACTGAACATATACAACTCATCTAAAGGATTAGTGAGGTTTTGGGAAGTTCAAGGGATTGTAAAGAAATAGGTATTAATCACTCAATGGTTGCAACTCTATCAAAAAATCTGGTTTTCTGATTTGAAAAGTTGCAACCCTCCAAATAAAAAAGTCAGCACATCTCATCCTCTGAGTTACTGAGGATTTCAGGATGTCATAAAAAGAAACAAGAGGTCGATTTTGACCTCTTTAGTGTGAGTGTGAGAGTGAGTCTTGAGGAAAAAGAGACGAGTGTGCTCGCTCTCGCTCTCACACTCGCTCTTTTTCAGTACCCGGAGCGGGGCTTGAACCCGCACAACCATCACTGGTCACAGGATTTTAAGTCCTGCGTGTCTACCAATTCCACCATCCGGGCATTTATTAAAATCATGTAAAAATAATAATTCTGCCTTTACAAATATTTCTTATTTACTGCGGGGATGGTGGAATTGTCTCCCCTGCAGTCTGGCTGCTCGCTAAAAACACCCACAGGGTGTTTTATATACGCTCGCCCCTACCATCCGGGCATTTTAGAATCATGCGGTCTTGCAGTCATGCGGTCTTGCGGTCTTGTGGTCATGCAATATCACCGTCGTACCGTCGTACCGTCGTACCGTCATTACCTAGTGCGGCAAATTTAAAACAAATTATCTTTAATTAAAACACATAAATCAATTTGAATCTTTCAGGAGGGACATGAAAAATACCCCCCTTTATTCTTTACATGCCGGTGAGAACTATGGTAAACAAATGCGATGGCAGCAAAGCTTTTCAGGCGGGTAAGATAATTTTTGGCAAACAGATCAGTCTTTTACAACAACAGGCATTCCTAAACCTATACCTTCGAGTGGTTTCATCTGTGTCTTTGCGTCACCTACAACCACATAATACATCCTTGAAGGATCTATATACCTGTCAGCCTGTTCAAGTATCTTCTCTGCTGTCAGGCCTTTGACAAAGTTCTCTTCTTTTTTAATATAATCGGGAGGAAGATTGTAGGCTGTCATCGTGTTTAACATCCCAATAAGGCTTCTCAGGGTCTCAAAACGTAAGGCATTGTTCTTCAGCAGAGATGATTTTGTGAAGTCGACATAATCCTGAGGCATGTCTTTCCTGTATTTTTCCATCTCAGTCTTGAAGATATTAACTGATTCAAAAGTTGAGTTTGTCCTTACGCGTGATGAGGCTGTGAAGGCACCATAATTCATGCCTCCCGTGAACCCTGACCTGGCTCCATAGGTAAAGCCCTTCTCTTCCCTGAGGATGAGATTGAAAACACCGTTAAATGATCCTCCCAGCTTGTAATTGGCAACAGTAGCCGGATAGAAGTCAGGGTCAGTCCTAGAGATTGAAGGTGTTCCTATCGAGATCACTGATTGTTTTGCACCGGGTATATCGACAAAATATATACACGATTTTTCAGGTGGTCCGGAAATTGCAATATCAGGCATTTCAACCTCCCTGGCTTTCCATGAATCGTTAAGTCCGGCCAATGCTGATACTACTTCAGGTTTCTCAATATCACCAACGATCAGGAATCTTGATACAGTAGGAGAGAGGTTCCTGTTATAAAAATCTTTAAGATCATCCATGGTAATGGAGGCTACAGACTTCTCTGTCCCTGTTTCTTCAGTTGCTAATATGTTATCACCATACATAAGCTTATTCAGTGTCTTGGAAGCCAGGTAGTCAGGACTCGCTTCATTTCTTTTCAGGGTATTGATAATCCGGCTCTTATTGATGGCAAATGACTCTTCATCCCATCTTGGTTCAAGAAGCATCTCCTTTACCAGAGCCAGCGTCTTATCAAAATTACGGGCCATTGTACTTACATCAACAGAAATAGATTCATTATCCGAAGATACCCTGATCGATGCGCCGGGAAGACCTATTGCATCTTCAAGCTCCTCCGGGGTTTTGTTTTTTGTACCTTCATTCATCATAGTTGCAAGAAGATTTGCAACGCCGGGCTTGTCAATCTTATCCAGCATATGACCACCCTCGATAACCAAAGAGTACTGGATGAGAGGTAATTCATTATGCACTATTCCCCATACCTTCATCCCGTCGGATAATGAATCGGACCATAATGCAGGTATTGTCACCTCCGGGTCGGGACCTACAGGAGGCATTATGGAACGATCAAAAGCGGTAGGAGTCTTTACTGCCGGTTCATCTGTAACAGCCACGGCTTTAACTTCTGCGGCTTTATTTACATCCTCTTCCACTATCCCGGCATTTTCAGAGCCTTCAGCTATAAGGTCTTTCTGACCTTTTGGAACAAAGCTTGTCTCAATGAAGTTCTTGCCTTTTATGTATTTATCAAAAGCTGCCTTAACATCTGCCATGGTCACTGACCGTATCGCTGCCAGGTCTTTCCTGTAATAGCCCGGGTCGCCGGTGTTCATAGTATAATCAGCCAGCTGAAAAGCTTTACCCTGGTCACTGGAGAACATATTGTAGAACCGTGTTTCATACCCGGCTTTTATGCTTTGAAGATCCCTTTCCGAGAAGCCGTCTTTTTCAAATTTGTCAAAAGCCTCAAAAATGGCTTTTTCAACATCAGCCAGATTAGTCCCCGGGTTAGCTGCTACGGATATTGTGAATGAGCCTGCCAGTTCCTGGGAGCGGTTACGGGCATAAACCCTTGATGTAAGCTTTTTGTCCTTGACCAGAATAGTATACAAAGGCGCTTTTTTGGAGTTAGCCAGCAGGTCACCCAGGAAGTCGAGGGCATAGGGATCTTTGGAAAAGCGCTCAACAGTGGGGAATACCATGGTTAGTTGCGGGGCTTTTGCAAAACTATCCTCGTGGTAGAGCTTAATTGTAGAACCAAGCGAAGCTGGCATAGGGCCACGCTTTTCAATCGGTTCTCCTGCGGGGATCTCTCCGAAGTATTTTTCAATCATTGCCTTTACCTCTGCAGTGTCGATATCGCCTGATATTACAAGTGTTGCATTATTAGGTGAATAGAACTTTTTATGGAAAGCCCTTACATCTTCCACAGTAGCACTGGTAAGATCTTCCATCTTACCTATCGTTGTCCGGTTGTATGGATGTCCCTCCGGATAAAGATTTTTGGATATTATCTCATAGTTGAAACCGTAGGGTGCATTATCCACACTCTCACGCTTCTCATTCTGAACAACATTCTGCTGGTTGACAAGAGCAGATTTGACAGATAAATTACTTGCGAATAAGATCATATATGTCTTTGCGTCTGTCTCTCAGATTCCTGACGCTTCCAAACTGATTCAGTTCGCGCAATAAATCAATATCCACATCAGCGATGAGTATCATTTCAGTGTTAGGTGTTGCTGCCGCTTTAATTCCATCTACCGGGAATGCAAAATCGCAAGGGGTAAATACCATTGCCTGTGCATAATTTATGTCCATATTGTGAACCTTTGGCAGGTTTCCGACACAACCAGTTAACGCCACATAACACTCATTCTCAATTGCCCGGGCCCTGGCGCAGCTTTTAACCCTTGAAAAACCATTCTGGGTATCAGTAAGAAAAGGTACAAACAGAATATTCATTCCGGCATCTGCAAGTATTCTGCTTAATTCAGGAAATTCAATATCGTAACATATTAACACTCCTATTTTGCCACAGTCAGTATCAATAACCTTTAAATTACTGCCTCCCTCCAGACCCCACACTTTCACCTCATCAGGGGTTGTATGCAATTTCTCATATCTCTCGGTTGTACCATCTCTCCTGCAAACATAGCCAACGTTATACAGTCTGTTGTTTACAATTTCCGGCATGCTGCCGGTGATAATATTAATATTGTAAGAAATAGCAAACTCAGAAAATTTTTGTACGATCATTGGTGTGTATTTAGTAAGCTCCCTAATAGCAGCAGGTTCAGAGAGGTGATTGTAATCT
>CAYYIW010000077.1:0-7474 GCA_964472085.1 uncultured Rikenellaceae bacterium
ATTTGCGGCATATTCCAATTACTGAAGTATTCAATTATTTACAAGTATATTAAGCTCTTTCAGGGCTTTAAATCATTGAGTTAGCTGTACCCCCGGCTTCACCGGGGGTTATTTATATTCAGCCACTTCGTGGCTTAAGAAATACAGCTTTAGTAACATCCCTCAGACGGGACTTTAAAGATTATTGCCCATGAATAAACGATACCGGATCAGGGGGTTATGCATTTTCAGCCACTTCGCGGCTTTATAAAAACAGTTAAGGTATCATAATTAATACGGGTGATTGAAAAGCATTGCCGGGGATTATCCGTTACAGGAATTAAAGTTACAGAGTTATTATTGGCATTAAATTTGTGTGTTTGACTTAAACTGATCGAAGTCATGAAATCTGTATAACATTTTCTGTGACATCGTGGATTTTCTGAGTAATATTTTTCCAGACAGTTCCATGTTTAAGTCTTTGCCATTTGTATTATTAGTTTTTTCCCTGTCGGTATTTTACACGGGATTACCCGGACAGGAGTCTCTGGAATTCTGTATTATCAGGGGCAGGGTATCAGATAGTATTACTCATGAACCGGTCCGGTTCGCAGATATCACCTGTGCAGCAGAAGGGATCTGTTTAAAGACAAATGCCGACGGTGGTTTTGTTGTCAGTAATACAAAGCTCCCTCTTAAAATAAAAATAAACAAGTTTGGATATAAAGATAAAACTTTGATTGTCAGAAATCAGGTTGATTCTGTTTTTATCTCAATGGCACCTCTTGAATTAAACAATAATGTGCTGAGCAACAAAAAAACCTTACAGTACAATACAATATTCAAAAGAGCTCTTGAAAAATTACGATTAGGCAATGTCCGGGGATCTTCCGGTAATTCAGACCGCGATCTTGTATTCTGCCATATGAGTACCCTGGTTGACACGTCCACACTTAGCATATTTGACAGCTACTTTATGATGAGAGTTAACAAATATACCTTCCGGGTATCTCATCCGGAAATTGCCCGGTATGCAAAGCCGGTCAGCAATTTTCCATGGTTATCGGATTACAGTTTTTCATTCAATGTAGATCCGTACATAAACCTGCCACTTTTCCCTGAAAAGTATATAACACTGAAGAAGTATCTGTTTCAGGATGGAAAAAAGATAGCTGTTGTCAGGATTGATTTGGAGAATATGCGGAATATTTATTATATCAATGTTGCTGATACCTCTTTGATATTCATAAAAGGAAGCACAATCAGAAAGAAGAGAGTTAGAATGAAAGGCAGTCTTCAGGCATGGCAGAAGAACAGATCGACCACCGCAGAGATTTCATTTAGATGCAGACCTGATTCCACAGGTGATTATTATATTGACTATGCCTTTTTTGGTGAGCAATACACGATAGCGGAGAAAAAAATGGAAGACCGGACAGTAAGAAAAAAATCTTTTTTTGCTGTTGTTCCCGGCTCTTCCCTGATAATTAATGCAGTCAACAGCCAGGTAGCACATGAAGCAATTACAGGCACGAAGCGTCAGATCAATTTAAACGAGAAAGTTATTCTGACAGGTAATACATCGGCATTTCAGTCAGAGACCCAGAGATTGCTGATGAGACCATACAGTCGGGATTTCTGGGCCCATAATTTATATATGGCACCAGTAGCAGCAGAGCAAAATGCAATCAGGAAGTGGGAAGGAAATAACACGTTTTACTCAGAAGATCATCATAACGCAGGGATTGAGGTTAAACAGACGGCAGCTGATTCACTTGAAAGGGAGATCAACAATAATCTTGTTGCAGTTGAAAATGTTTATCTGTCAACAGACCGGTCAGATTACCTGGCAGGTGACACCATATGGTTCAGCGCATTTGTGCTTAATAACCTGCATATGGATTCAACATCGCTGAGCAGGATTTTATATGTTGACCTTATTGATGCTGACAATAAGCCCGCTCAACACCTGAAACTTATCATCATCAACGGCAGAGCAACAGGAGACATTGCACTTAAAAAAGATATGAAAAACGGGATATGCCGGTTAAGAGGATATACCAGTTATATGAGAAATTTCCAGGGCGAGTACCTGTTCGAAAAGGATTTAACCGTTCATCAGTCTGATTTTAAGGATATTGTAATTGTGGACCCCGTTATTGATAAAAGTGGTAAAGGAGATTCCATCGATCTGTACTTTCATACAATTCTTCCCGAACAATATGCAGTAACAGAAAAATCATTGGAGATTTTTGTGCACCTCAATGACACTGTTAGTGTAAAGAGAACATTTAGCTTCACAAAGAATTTCAAAGGTTCGATGGGATTTTTTGTTCCTGCATCACTTAATTGTGCATCGGCCGATATAAAAATCTCATTATCAGACAAAGCTGTTATCTCGGAACAACGTATATCACTGCAATTAAAACCTTCAATTGATATCCGGTTTTTCCCTGAAAGCGGCAAAATGATCGCAGGCATACCTACTGTAATCGCGTATAAAGCCATTGACAGTAAGGGAAATCCGGCAGAATTCAGAGGAGATATTATCGATCAGGATCAGAAAAAGATTCTTCATTTGGCTGATACTGTATCAGGGCTTGGCAAGTTTGAATTTTTGCCTGAGGCACATAACATTTATAAAGCAAGGATTATATCAACGGGCACTAAATATGATTTTATGCTGCCTGAGGTGGAGCCTGAAGGCTATGTAATGAATTTCAGCTCTGATTCTGATGAATTAGTCATAAAAAATAATCAATGCCTGTCTAAACACCATCATGCTTTGTTATTTACACTTCGCGGGGCAGTCTACGCTTCAATGGATCTTCAGTTGGATACGGGCATTGTTAAGATCAAAGTACCACTGAATAAATATCCAAAAGGTATCTTACAGGTGACTTTATATGATAATTTGTACAGACCAGTAGCAGAGCGACTTATATTTAATAACAGGGTCGACAAAAAGATGCTGATAAATATTGAGACTGATAAAAAAAATTACGGTCAGAGGGAAAAGGTAGAGATGCGGATCAATGTTACGGATTCGGAAGGAAATCCACTCAGTTCTTCTCTTGCACTTTCGGTAACTGATGCAATTAGAACAGACACAATATTGAATTCTGCAGACATTGAAACGTATCTTTACCTTGCCTCAGAGCTAAAGGGAAAGATTGATTTCAGGTCAATAAACCTGTCAGATACCTCATTGAAAGGGAGGAGGAATACGGATCTTGTTATGATGACACAGGGCTGGCGCAATTATCTGTGGAATTCAATCAGATATACACGGGTCTTTGAAATGATGTATCCCATCGAAAAAGGATTCAGTATTAATGGAACTGTCAACAATTACGGGAATGGTCGATCATTTAGTGATAACACTCTGACTTATTTTGATCTGAAAAATGGTTTTAATGGTGTGGCAAGTATTACTGAATACAACAAATTCAGCTTTGATTTGCCTTTTTTCTTCAATAATCATCTAATCTTTATTCAGAACAGAAATAAAAAGGATAAGGTTGATAAAATGGATTTTATCCTGGATACTCTTACACTTCCTGAAATAAGATACAGGAACACTGAACTTCCATATAACACCTATAAGGCCGGTTATCTGAAGTCACTGGATGAGAAATATGCTGAAGCAGATTCATTAGCAGGTCAGGATATTAAATATATTAAACTGGGGGTGGTTACAATTAAGGCAAAGTCACACCCCTGGTACTCCAAACCTGACGTTACACTCAACCTGGATAAGGAAGATCCTACAGGCAAAAAATATAGCAGCATCATGCAGATGATCTATGCAGAATTCGGAGAAAAAGCATTTACAGCAACAGGTTTTGGCACGAAAGGGAAGACTTATAATCCCATTTTAGTTGTAGACGGAGCTCCAATGACAGCATCAGAGTGTCCGCCATGTCATGATTATTATGCCTACAGATGGGCAATGTCACTGCCTGTAAATGAAATCACGGATGTCAAATTTTATTCAGCTGAAAGTAAGTATAGCCAATTGATCACTCCGCCGCCACCAGAACCGATCAGGAAAGCAGACTGGAAAGGCGATTTGCTTTACGTGCCTCCGGCTATACCAAAAATGTACTTACCTGTGGTTTCATTCAAAACCTATTCTCACTCATACAGGGGAAATCCAAGAGGAGCTATAGTGTTCTCATACCAGGGAATATACCTGGCAAGGGAGTTTTATGCCCCCGATTATGATAAAATAAAAACTGATAAATCCGATAACAGGAAGACTATTTACTGGAATCCTGATATTAAAACAGACTCAACCGGCAGGGCAGAGGTATCATTTTATAATTCTGATCTTATTGGCAAAGCTTTAATCAGCATCAGCGGTGTTAGCTTTTCTTTAAAAGATGCTTCCTCTGCAAAGAGTTATTATATCTCTCAATAGAACTCTGAGATTACTCTGTGTTACGTCCATGGTAAAGAGAAGTCATTCAATGGCTATTGGTACAATACTAATCCGTTGTAATTCATCTGCCTCTGGTTGCTCTGTATTTTCTCTGAGTACCACTGTGTAACAAATAAGATTAATCCATATATCTTCTATATCTTCTTGTATCTTGTATCAAGCATCTTGAGTACTGTGACTTGTACTATAAGTCTTTTTACGAACAATTTATAGCAGAGAATGTTAAAATTTTAAACCTAACCTCAGAGCATGAGAAAATTTCTGAAATTTTTCCTGTTAACCCTTCTGTCTTTACCTGTAATACTGGCCATTGTTTTATCAGTTAAGTACTCTCCCCGGTATGTATACAGGTTAATACGTTATAATGTAGCTGATGTTTATGATTATAAATACTTTGTAAACAGGCAAATAAAGCCGGCAGACAGTGTTTTTAGTTTTGCCAGGAACCCTGATGAAAAATATGTTGAATCATTGTTTCACGACAAGGTCATTGCAGGCGGTTTCGGTACCTTGGATGAATGGGCGGACGCTTCAATGACAACGGCTCTGATTTTTATCAGACACGATACTATTCTTTATGAGAAATATTTTAATGGTTTTAACCGTGATTCATACTTTCATTCACAATCGATGGCCAAGTCATTTATCTCATTTTTAATTGGTTGTGCCATCGATGACGGTTATATCTCCGGTGTAAATGACCCGATGACCAAATATATACCTGAACTTGAGAAACGAGACAGCTGTTTCGGAAAAATAACGATCAGGAATCTACTGATGATGCTTAGCGGAATTAAATATAATACTGATTTTCTTCCTGTTGTTAATATACATGCACCCTGGCACGATGAAGCGGTTGGTTATTATCACGGGAATGTGCGAAGGCTTTTGCTTAAGAGAGTGAAGATATCCCGCGAACCCGGTAAATATTTCCAGTACTGCAATTACAACACCAGTTACCTGGGGCTTATCATTGAACGGGCTACAGGCATGACTGTTTCAAAATATCTTGAGAAGAAGCTGTGGTCACAGATAATGGAATATGAGGCATTATTCTCCGTCGACAGTAAAAGATCGGGGTTTGAGTATATGCCCAGCAGGTTGATTGCAAGGGCGTTAGATTATGCAAGGTTTGGCCGTTTGTTCCTGAAAGATGGAAACTGGAACGGTAAACAGATTATTTCATCAGGCTGGGCAATGGAATCAACACATGAAGACATGTCGGTACCTCGTGAATACTATCCCGGATTTATGGAAACAGGCAGTGACAGGGTATACTATAAATACCAGTGGTGGGGTCATGTAAATGAGGATTCGACATACCAGTATTTCGCCAACGGGAACCTGGGTCAGATGATATATGTAATTCCGAGTAAGGATATTATCATTATTCACAACGGGAATTCAAATGCACTTTTTGGTGATAATGACCTGCGCCATGTGGCTGACTGTATCAGGTTTAATGATTTTCAGCAAGCTATTGCAGAAAAAGGCGTCAGTAATGCCATAGCGGAATACAATGAACGTAAGGAAAAGGATACGGGTTATATCCCTTTTAGTATGCGCTTTCTCACTGATAAAGGTTTTTCATATCTCGATGCAGGGAAAAAAGAGGATGCGATCAGCCTCTTCACACTTCAGAAGGATACATGGCCTGATTACTGGAGGGCTTACGTTAACCTTGGGGAAGCATATCAGAAAAACGGGGATACACAGGAGACTATCGAGTGTTACAGGAAATCGCTTATTCTCAGACCCGAAAATAACTATGCCAAAGAGAAATTACAAATGATTGAGGAGATGTCTCAATTAAAACATTAAAATATTATAATAAGCTATGAATCAAGTTGTTATATCTGAAAAGACAAATGATGATATATCATTAAGAAATGCAGCAGTAATAACCGGTATTGCATTGTTCATAATGGCCATCATGGCACCCATTGCGAATTTTTCGATTCTGCAGAAGCTCATTGTACCGGGTGATGCAGAGACAACATTAAGTAATGTTATAACGGAGGGTGGGTCATTCCGGGTTGCAACAGCTCTTTTTTTGATAGTTGCGTTACTTGATATACTGGTGGCCTGGGGATTGTATATCTTCCTTAAGCCTGTAAATAAGAGCCTGTCGTTGCTTACAGCCTGGTTAAGAGTTGTTTACGCAACAATGCTTGGTGTGGTTACCATATCGCTTGTTAATGTAATACAATTAACCGATGGGGGAGGCCTGGCTATTTTGCCGGATACCGGGGATTTACAGGGATTAGTCATGCAATCGCTAATGAGATTTAATTATGGATGGGAATTCAGCCTTATTGTCTTTGGATTTCATTTGTTACTTGTTGGTTTTCTGGTGTTTAAGGCCGGTTATATGAAGCGGATACTTGGTATATTTTTATTGATTGCAGCACTTGGTTATCTGATCGATGGATTCGGGAGATTATTGTCACCTGGTTATGGCACTGGTATCAGTGTATATACATTTATCGGTGAAATAGTTCTGATTTTCTGGCTTTTAATTGCCGGTGGAAGAGACAAAGCTACGAATTAATAATATCTCTATTTGACATAATGTATAGATCATTCTGGTGAAGTTCGTAAGGATTGCTTCGTTCCGCAAAGCGGAACTCGCAATGACGGTATGGTCAACAGAATTTATTATAATGTTAACGCATACGATTATTAACTGCAGTGTCATTGCGAGCACAGCGAAGCAATCCTTAAAGCATTACTGTAATATTAATTGATGGTAGAAGAAATTTGTTTTGACATAATTTCGGTACCGATATGATCCTGGCGGCTGAAAAGAATATTCGAGCCGCAAATTCCTTTGACGTAAAATCGTTACCGATATAGGGCTGTTACACAGCCGCTATATCTGATTTTATGTCAATCAGCAGAGCTGAACGGAATTAAAGAAAAAAAATAATTAATTCGAAAATTTATTTTTACATAAAATCGTTACCGATATAGGACTCGTTCCTCGTCGCTATATCTGATTTTATGTAAACCAGCGAAGCTGGCCATAAATTTTCTATAAAACCCTATAAT
>CAYYIW010000078.1:0-1122 GCA_964472085.1 uncultured Rikenellaceae bacterium
AATTTACCAAATTACATGGTAAAATACAAGCTGTTAAAGCTTAGATACTATCCGTATCCGGATCAGATTGCAGTACCTCCTCTTTCGCCTGTACGGATCCTGATGCAATCCTCAAGTGGAGTAATAAATATCTTGCCATCACCCACACTTCCTTCCCCGTTGGTGCGGGCCGATTTTAATATCGTATCAATGGTAATATCAACAAAAGCATCATTTACCGCTATTTCTATCTTTATTTTGGGAATAAGGTCGGGAATGATGATCTGCCCCCTGTACATCTCCTCTATTCGTTGCTGACCATGGCCCGATACCCTGCTGACTGTTATTCTTTTTATTTCGGCTTCTATAAGAGCTTCTCTTACCCTGTCTAGCTGGACTTCCCTTATTATTGCTGTGATTAGTTTCATGCGCCCGGATTTTAATATTTACTTGTTAACTGGGATTTAACATACCATAACCTCTTTCACCGTGATAAGCCCTGTCGAGACCCGCCATCTCCTCTTCCGCTGATGATTTGAGATGTATGAACCTGTTGAGGACAAATATTATTATTAAGGTCATTACGGCTGCATAGGCTATTGCTATACCAACAGCCAGGGACTGAATTCCCAGCTGGTTCCAGAGTGTCCATTTGCCACCTGCAGCATCAGCTGCCTCTGCCATCCAGGATGGCCGTATAAAAAACACCAGGAGTAATGCTCCCACTATTCCTCCTATACCATGAATCCCGAAAGCATCCAGGCTGTCATCATAGCCAAGCCTGTTCTTGACCTGTATGGCGCTGTAGCAGAAAAATGAAGCCACTATACCAAGTACCATGGCGCCATAGGGTTGTACAACACCGGCTGCAGGTGTCACTGCCACCAGCCCCGCCAGGATACCCGAGGCAAAGCCCAGTGCGGTGGACTTTCCCTGGTGAAGGCTCTCTATAATTACCCAGGAAAGTGCCCCGGAGGCTGCTGCCACCTGTGTTGCCGTAAGAGCCTGTGCCGTACTCAGACCGGATGATATACTGCTTCCGGCATTAAAACCGAACCACCCCACCCATAAAAGGCCCGCGCCAAGCATTGTGATCACCATATTGTTCGGCCTTATCACCTGGTAGGGATATCCACGACGTGA
>CAYYIW010000078.1:1222-7327 GCA_964472085.1 uncultured Rikenellaceae bacterium
ATCTTTACCGAAACTCATACTGTAACCGCAAACCACCCAGAGTACACTTATAATACCCATGGCAATAAAACTGTGCATTATCGTTCCCAGCACATTCTTCGACCTTACAAGACCCCCGTAAAACATAGCCAGACCCGGTATCATCAGCAAAACCAGGGCCGTTGATGTTAACATCCATGCCGTTGCACCCGTATCTATTCCATTACCATCGGATGCAAATAATCCGGTACTGAATACAAATAATAAAACCACTGCCAAAAGGATTCTCTTTCCGGTTACTTTCATTAATCTGAAGTTTAATATTACTTAATGAATTTTTAAATTTCCGGCACAAACATATAATATTTTAGGGTATTTGTCAAATATTTTATATATTTTTTAATTAATGCCCTATTATTTTTATGGGTCACTCCCGATAAAATGCAAATTTTATGAAGCTTGCCCCTATGGAGGGGGGGGGTAAGAAGAAACCCATTTGCAATGAATAGAAATACCGGTAAGGGAGGCGTGGATTTGAAACACTACAATACAAATCAACTTCTTCACTGCTGTTCATCAGTGATACTGTAATACTTAAAATTAAGAATTTACACAGAGTAACGCAGAGAAACGCAGGGGACACTGAGAAGGAAAAACTGACAGGCGGAACATCCTCAATTCCTTATTTTGCTGATGAATTTGCGGATATTATTATTAAGGTCACCCCCTTTACCCAGGGCAGTAATGAATGCACTGCCAATAATACCTCCGTTTGAGTATTTACATGCATCGCGGAAGGATTCCTTCCCGGAGATCCCAAATCCTGTCATAACAGGATTTTTAAGGCCCACAGATCTAACTCTTTTGAAATAGGATAGCTGAGTGTCGGAAAACCTGCCTTTTCTGCCTGTGACCGATGATGAAGAAACCATATAGATAAATCCTTTGCTCATGCTGTCAAGGGCCCTTATCCTGTCATCATCTGTCTGGGGTGAGACAAGCAGGATATTGTACAGGCCGTATTCGTCAAAGACATCGCTGTACTGTTCCGAAAATACAGCGGGTGGAAGGTCCGGAAGAATCACCCCGTCAATCCCGGTATCAGCGCTCATCCTGCAAAACTCCCTTATCCCGAACTGCATCACAGGATTAATGTATCCCATCAATAACAGGGGTATACTAACCTCCTTTCGGATATCCTTCAGCTGACCAAAGAGAGTCTTTATGGTCATCCCGTTTTTAAGAGCAATCTGGCTGCTGGCCTGAATGACCGGTCCGTCCGCAACAGGATCGGAGAAAGGCATCCCTATCTCAATCATGTCAACGCCTGCATCAACCAGAGATTTTATAATCCCTGCTGCGGAATCAGCTCCGGGGTATCCGGCTGTGAAATAAACTGATAGGATATTTTCTTTTTTTTCACTGAATAATTTATCTATCCTGTTCATCTGGTTAACTTAAAATTTTGTGATCCTTTTAATTACTCCGTTCCCCTTCCATGTACCTTATATAGGCAGCCATATCTTTATCACCTCTCCCTGATAGAGTGATTACAACAACATCAGCATCACGGAATTTTTGTTTTCCGGGCCATGCCAGTGCGTGTGCTGATTCCAGGGCAGGGATGATCCCTTCCAGACGTGTTAGCAACAGGGCTGCTTCAAGAGCCTCATCATCTGTAACATTCTCATACTGCACCCGGCCGGTACTGTAAAGGTACGAGTGTATCGGCCCGATACCGGGATAATCGAGCCCGGCAGATACAGAATAAGGCTCCAGTATCTGGCCATCATCATCCTGCATAAGCATGGTCATACTGCCATGAATGACTCCGGGCCTGCCTTTTACCATAGTTGCCGCTGTCTCATCCGTATCAACGCCTTTGCCCGCTGCCTCAACAGCTATAAGCTTAACATTTTCATTGTCCAGATAATGATAAAACGATCCTATCGCATTGCTTCCTCCCCCGATACAGGCGATAATATAATCAGGATCATCCTTCCCGGTCACTTCCTTCACCTGAACCTTCATCTCTTCACTGATAACCGACTGAAGCCGGGACACCAGGTCAGGATAAGGATGCGGACCAACAACCGATCCGATGATATAGTGTGTATCATCAGGGTTACTTATCCAGTCACGTATAGCCTCGTTTGTTGCATCCTTCAGGGTCATATTTCCACTTGTTACCGGAACAACATCAGCTCCCAGCATTTTCATACGAAGCACATTGGGGGCCTGGCGGTCTATATCCGTCTTTCCCATGTATACGACACATTTCAGACCTGTAAGTGCACAAACGGTTGCAGTGGCAACACCATGCTGACCTGCACCGGTCTCAGCTATGATCCTGGTCTTACCCAGTCTCTTTGCTATCAGTATCTGGCCTACAGTATTATTGATCTTATGAGCTCCCGTATGGTTCAGGTCCTCCCTCTTTAGAAATATACGCGTACCGTGATATTCAGACAACCTTGATGCATAAAATAACGGTGACGGCCTTCCAACATAGTCTTTAAGTAATGACCTGAATTCCACCTTGAATTTATCATCCCCGAGGATATCCAGATAACTGTTTTCCAGTTCTTTTATATTGGAATACATCATCTCCGGGATAAATGCTCCTCCGAACTCACCATAGTAACCTTCTTTATTTACATCATATTTCATATACTCTCAGTTTTTTATTCTATCAATAAATAAGCCTACCAATTCCGCATCCTTTATCCCGGGCTTCATCTCAAAACGACTGTTTATATCCACGGCAAACAATCCTCTGTTGCCAAGATCCCTTATAGCCTCTGCATCCTCAATACCTATCCCCCCGCTAAGAAAAAATGGTTTATCAACTGTGTAATTATCAAGGATCCCCCAATCGAACTTCCTCCCGCTGCCCCCTTTCTGCAAAGACCTTGTATCGAACAGGAAATAATCGGCGGAATTGCTGTATTGACTGAATTTTTCATTATCTGCAACCATCCCTAAGCCAAACGCCTTGATCACGGACAAACCTTCAGAAGCGATTTGCCCACAGATCTGTGGTGACTCGTTACCATGTAGCTGAACAACATGAAGACCTGCTGATTTTGCAGTTCTTATAACAACATCAGGTGATTCATCAACAAAAACACCTACTCTTTTTACCATACCGGGGACATTCCGGAAAAGGGATTTGTCGGGATCACGGCCAACCCAGCGCGGAGAAGGCGGATAAAAGATATAACCTATATAATCGGGGCCTTTCCCAACAACTGATATTAAATTCAGATGATCGGTCATCCCGCATACTTTTACTTTAATCATCGTATTACTTTATGCTGTTAACAAATCCTTCAAATGCCTTTACAGGATCAGGTGAAGCCATAAACCTCTCACCTATCAGAAATCCCTGATAACCTGCATCCTTTAGCAAGGTTATTGCTTCAGGAGATGTTATTCCACTCTCCGATATCTTTACAAAATCATCAGGTATTTTATCAGCCAGCTGCAACGAAGTATTGATATCCACCACTAATGTATCGAGGTTGCGGTTATTAACTCCGATAACATCCACATATCCGTTGACTTTGTCAAGCTCCTCAACATTATGAACTTCCATAAGGACCTCCAGCCCGAGCGACTGTGCCAGTTGTGCCAGGTCGCGCAGCCTGTTGCTCTCAAGAACAGCAGCAATAAGAAGTACTGCATCCGCTCCGATAGCCTTTGATTCGAACACCTGGTACTCGCTTATCACAAAATCCTTTCTCAATACCGGAAGGTCATTGCAGGCCCTGGCTACAGAAAGATCTGAGACAGAGCCTCCAAAATACTCTGTATCTGTCAAAACTGATAGTGCGGAAGCTCCTGACCTGTTGTACCCCCCGGTTACCTCTGCAACTGATGCAGTTGCATTAAGGATCCCCTTTGAAGGGGATTTCCTTTTAAATTCGGCTATTATACCCGTTTTATTACTGTCGAGCAAATAACCAGCCAGTGACAAAGTGCTCCTTGTAAAATACTCCTTTTTCCTGAGTAGCTCAACGGGTATCCTTTCAGCTGACAGCTCCGTCTCCTTCTTCTTTCCTGCTATGATTTCTCCTAAAATATTCATGCCTGCATCTCCAATAGTGTTTTAAACGCTCCATATGCCTTTCCGCTTTTTATTGATTCTTCTGCGAGATGCCTGCATTCAGGCAGTGACCTGCCCGGGAAATAACATTTAAGCGCCGCCTGTGCATTTGCTGTAACCACATCCGTCTGTACCCTGGTACCTTCTCCCTTCAGAACTGATTCAAATAATACTGCTGCATCGGCAACTGTCTTACCACCTGCGAGATCAGATTGCAGGACCCTCTTATAATCAAGATCCTCAGGTGACAGGATCTGATCCACCCCGTTCACAATAAACCTGAATTCAGATGTCAGCGATATCTCATCATAACCGTCTAGACTGAATACAATAACATAACCTTTATCTGACTGCTGATAAAGATAGTTATACAGTCGTGCCAGTTCGAGACTATAAACACCTACAAGCTGCTTTGCAGGGAAGGAAGGATTAACCATCGGACCAAGCATGTTAAAAAAAGTCTTGATCTTAAGCGCCTTACGTACGGGTGCTACATTTTTCATAGCCGGGTTGAAGAGAGGTGCATGCAGGAAACATACCCCTGCCCTGTCTGTCTCCCTTTTCAGTTTATCATTATCAGTAGAAAACCTGTAACCGAAGTGCTCAAGTATATTTGATGAACCACATGCGGAGGTAACCCCGTAGTTGCCATGCTTTGCTACTTTAACACCAGCACCGGCCAGGACAAATGTGGAAAGGGTAGAGATATTGAATGTTTCCTTGCCATCACCACCGGTACCGCATACATCAATAGTCTCAAAATCAGACAGATCAACCCTTACGCAATGATTAAGAAGAGCATCCCGAAAACCCGAGAGCTCATCAACCGTTATGCTTCTCATAAGATAAACCGTTATGAAAGCTGCAATTTCAGACTCGGAATAAATGCCTGCA
Source organism: uncultured Rikenellaceae bacterium (assembly GCA_964472085.1). Classification (GTDB taxonomy): domain Bacteria; phylum Bacteroidota; class Bacteroidia; order Bacteroidales; family VadinHA17; genus LD21. Next base: position 6,204 of record CAYYIW010000078.1, read on the forward strand.
GCTATATTGGTAAGAACCTTCTCAGCTTCATTCCTTTTCAGGGTCTTTTGTTCCATCAGATGGTTTAATATTTCACGCATACCTGTAAATTTTAAGTTGAATGTTTATTACCATTAATCCATGATATCCATACTACAGTTCTAACCAGTTGGACAGTATATCCATGCCATGTTCCGTGAGGACCGATTCGGGATGGAACTGTAATCCCCTTACATCATATTCCTTATGACTTATTCCCATGATAATACCGGTGTCATCGGAACATGTCACTTCAAAACAGGCAGGCAGCTCTTCCCCGGACACCACCCAGGAATGGTATCTTCCTGCCATTATTGAGGGTGGAATATTCCTGAAGAGCCTTTCATTTCCCGAGGTTATATTTATGGGAGTTGCGACGCCGTGGAAGACATTGCTGAGATTAAGCAATCTGCCCCCAAAGGCTTCGCCAATAGCCTGGTGACCGAGACATATGCCCAGGATACTTTTGGCAGGAGAATACTTTCTGATAAGATCAATGCATATTCCCGCGTCAACAGGAACTCCAGGTCCGGGTGAAATAAGTATCCTGTCATATTCATCCACCTTCTCAAGCGTTATCTCATCATTCCTGAACACTGCAGGTGTATCACCGGTCAGTTTCTCAAGGTAATGTACGAGGTTATAGGTGAATGAATCATAATTATCTATTACCAGTATCTTTTTCATCGGTCCTTACCGTATTAATTTATGTCTTCCGCAATTTCAACCGCTTTCCGCAGGGCCCCCAGTTTATTATTTACTTCCTGTAGCTCATTTTCCTCCACCGACACTGCCACAATTCCTGCCCCGGCCTGGTAATACAGGGTATTGGCCATGCTCAGGAATGTTCTTATCATAATAGCATGATTGAACCTGCCTCTAAAGTCAATAAATCCTATTGCTCCTCCGTAATAACCACGTCTTTGGTTCTCACATTCATCAATTATCTTCATTGCCATATATTTCGGGGCACCTGACAGGGTTCCTGCAGGAAAGGTGGAGGACAGTACATCAGCCATGGTGGCCGATTCCTTCAATTCGCCGGAGACTGCGGAAACAAGATGTATCACATGTGAATAGAACTGTACCTCGCGGTAATTTTCCAC
>CAYYIW010000079.1:0-7316 GCA_964472085.1 uncultured Rikenellaceae bacterium
AAGGGGGACTAATACTGCCAAATATTTAACTGAATTAGCTCCCCTTCAGGGGAGATGTCAGCTCCGCTGACAGAGGGGCTGCCAAACCCGAAGTTTCAGTTAAGGTGGTGGCTGACAGAGGGGCTGCTAAACCCGGAAGACCCTTACGCTATTGTTACTTTGTGACTTTTTCAACCCACCCCTTCCCGAAAGCTTTCGGGACCCTCTTCACCTTCGCATAAATGCTTCGGTGAACAATGCCAGGAGGGGATTCTGAAACACTCACTCTCACTCTCACACTCACACTCACTCTGAACAAACCCACCTGTTAGCGCGGATTTACAATCCGTCCCTTCGTCCTTATTCCCTATTGCTTCCTCACCTCCACCTTCACCATCACTTCATCAATATCCACGTCCCTGGTATTCTCTGAATTGAAAGAGCCGGTAAGCTGCACTGAGGTGGCAAGTGTCTGTGACCCGATATAGGATGAGTGTCTTTTTACTGCCTCACGGACAAAGTCATTATCCTCTATGAGGACAGTTATCTTGTCTGTCACGTCAAAGCCGGCTTCCTTGCGTATATTCTGTATCCTGTTCACAAACTCCCTGGCAATGCCTTCATAGCGAAGCTCATCAGTCACAGTTATATCGAGAGCCACTGTCAGCCTGCCGTCATTGGCAACCTGCCACCCGGGGATATCCTCTGAGATGATCTCCACATCCTCGTCATTAAGTATGATCTTCTGTCCGTTGACAGCGAGAGTCCCACTGCCCTTAGCCTCGAAGGATGCTATATCCCGGGGTGTAAATGCGGCTATAGCTGTACTGATATCCTTCATTAGCTTGCCGTACCTCGGGCCAAGGGTTTTGAAATTCGGCTTTATCTTTTTGACAAGCACTTCAGACGTATCATCAATATACTCAACCTCTTTCACGTTCACCTCGGAGAGTATCAGATCTTTCACGGCTTCAAACTTATCCCGGAAATCACTATCCGGGACGGGTACCATGATCCTGGCAAGCGGCTGACGGACTTTTATGCTTACTTTTCTTCTCAGTCCCAGTATCATTGAAGATACTTTTTGTGCTATCTCCATCCTTTCTTCCAGTTCCGTATCGATAAGCGATTCATCATATTCCGGGAAGATGGCCAGATGTACTGAATCGTCACCGTGTCTTCCTGTTACTGCATTGAGATCGGTAAAAAGGCGGTCCATATAAAATGGAGCAACAGGAGCAGCCAGCTGACTGACTGTCTCAAGACATACACACAGGGTCTGGTATGCAGCTATCTTATCATTGTCATATTCACCTCCCCAGTAGCGTTTACGGTTGAGGCGAACATACCAGTTACTCAGGTTCTCGGTAACAAAATCCTGTATTGACCGTGCCGCACGTGTAAGGTCATAGTCTTCATAGCATCTGCTTACTTCCTTAACGAGTGAGTTGAGCAGCGACATTATCCACCTGTCAATCTCGGGTCTTTCGCTCACAGGGATATCTGCTTCGGCATACCTGAAGTTATCGATATTGGCATAAAGGGCAAAGAATGAATAGGTATTGTATAATGTACCGAAGAACTTCCTTTTGACCTCATCCACACCACTGATGTCGAATTTGAGATTATCCCATGGCTGGGCGTTGGTTATCAGGTACCATCTCAGGGGATCTGAACCATGCTCTTCTATTGTTAAGAAAGGATCGACAGCGTTGCCGAGTCTTTTCGACATCTTGTTACCATTCTTATCAAGGACCAGCCCGTTGGAGATGATATTTTTAAATGCCACCGAGTCTGATATCATTGTTGCTATAGCATGCAGGGTAAAGAACCAGCCTCTTGTCTGGTCGACACCTTCTGCAATATAGTCTGCCGGGAACATATCGCTGAAGTTATCCTTGTTTTCAAAGGGATAATGAGCCTGGGCATAAGGCATGGAACCTGAGTCGAACCATACATCTATAAGGTCGGGTTCACGGAACATCTTCTTTCCGTTTTTACTCATCAGTATTATCTCATCCACAAACGGTCGATGGAGATCGAATTTCTCATAGTTCTCCTTCGAATTATCACCCGGAATGAAGTCTTTCAGCGGGTTTTTCTTCATGAATCCGGCTGTTATAGCTTTTTCTATTTCTTCTTTCAGTTCAACGGCCGAGCCGATACATTTTTCTTCCTTGCGGTCTTCGGTGATCCATATCGGAAGGGGGGTCCCCCAGTACCGTGACCGTGAGAGGTTCCAGTCGACAAGATTCTCAAGCCATTTTCCGAATCGTCCTGTACCTGTAGACTGCGGTTTCCAGTTGATGGTGTTGTTAAGCTCTATCAGGCGGTCGCGGGCTTTGGTGGTACGTATGAACCAGGCGTCGAGAGGATAATAGAGTACAGGCTTGTCCGTCCTCCAGCAGTGAGGATAGCTGTGCACCTGCTTCTCTATCCTGAACACTTTTCCCTGCTGCTTAAGCATTACGGCTATGTCAACATCGATGGTATCGGTGTCCGGGTCAAGTTCCGGATCATAATCATTCTTCACAGGTCTTCCCGCGAAGTTCTTATATGTTTCTGTGTTTACATTCTCATTGATAAATGTCTCGTCGAGGTCGCCCAGTGGAACCAGGAAACCTCTTTTATCGACCATAGGTCCTGTAGTCCCGTCTTTTCTTTTCATCATAAGGGGAGGGACTCCATTTTCCAATCCCACACGGTAGTCATCAGCACCGAAAGTAGGGGCTATATGAACGATCCCTGTACCATCTTCTGTTGTAACAAAATCACCTGTCAGAACCCTGAAGGCTCCTTTACCGGGATTGACCCAGTCGATAAGCTGGGAGTAATTTATTCCTTCAAGTTCATTGCCGCTGAATTCGTCAAGAAGCTTATAGGGGATTTTCTTATCACCGGCTTTGTACTCTTCCATTCCGGCATCATCTGCTCCACCCGGGAAAAGTGAGCTGAGCAGATCCTTTGCCACTACCACGGTTATCGGATCACCTGAGTAAGGGTTGAAGCTCTTCACCATAACATAACGGATCTCTTTACCGACTGCCAGGGCTGTATTTGACGGGAGAGTCCATGGCGTAGTGGTCCATGCCATCATATGGACATCGGAGGTATCCGTATTCCTATAGAGAAATTCAGATTTTTCGTCTCTTTTCAGTTTGAAGAGAGCAATACAGGTGGTATCCTTTACATCGCGGTAGCAACCCGGAAGGTTAAGTTCATGTGAGCTCAGACCGGTTCCTGCCGCCGGGGAATAAGGCTGAATGGTATAGCCCTGGTAGAGGTATCCCTTTTCATACAGCTGTTTCAGCAGCCACCATAATGTCTCTATATACCTGTTATCAAAAGTGATGTAAGGATCATCCATGTTAACCCAGTAGCCCATCTTTCTTGTAAGCTCTTCCCACAGGTCGGTGTATTTCATCACATCCTTCTTACACTCCTTGTTGAAGTCGATTATTGAGATATAGTTTTTTGATTCCCTGTTCCCGATATCTTCCTTTGTGATGCCCAGGGCTTTTTCAACCTGGAGCTCAACAGGAAGGCCATGTGTATCCCATCCTGCCTTACGCTTAACTTCATATCCACACTGGGTCTTAAAACGGCATATGGCATCCTTTATGGTACGGGCCATAACATGATGTATACCGGGGATCCCGTTGGCTGAGGGTGGTCCTTCATAAAAAACAAATTCACCTTTTCCGTTTACCTCACGGATACTTTTATGGAAAGTATCGTTATCATCCCATATTTTAAGTACCTCCCTGTTTACCTTCGAGAGATCAAGACCTTTATATTCAGGAAACCTTTTTCCCATTATATCAGCTTATTAATAGTAATTTATGTGTTTAAAAAATTTCGCACAAAGATAATAAAATATGTTATAATAAACAGGCAGAAGAGTATATGGATCCATACAACACGGTCCAATTATTATTAGCTCTTTATTCTGATTTTCATTATCTTTATATAGTCTAATATATTTCAAGTCTGCAGTGAAATGAAGAAACTTGTTGTCCTAACCGGTGCAGGAATGAGCTCGGAAAGCGGGATAAGAACTTTTCGTGAAACAGGAGGGCTGTGGGAAGAATATGATGTAAACGAGGTAGCCACACCTGAGGCATGGAAAAAAGATCCGGATCTCGTATTGCGGTTCTATAACGAAAGGCGCAAGCAGCTTGCAGAATGTATGCCGAATGAAGGTCACATAGGACTGGCGCGTCTTGAGAAATTCTTCGATGTGCAGATCATAACACAAAATATAGATGACCTGCATGAGAGGGCGGGGAGCAGTAAAATACTGCATCTGCACGGGGAGCTTACTAAAGCCAGGAGCACTTATGATCCGTCACTTATCTATCATATCGGGTATAATGACATCAGGAAAGGGGACACCTGCGTACAGGGAAGCCAGTTGCGCCCTCATGTTGTCTGGTTCGGCGAACCTGTACCCACGATGGATGAGGCGGTCCGTATCACATCCCGGGCCGACATTTTTGTTGTGATCGGATCGTCTCTTAATGTATTTCCTGCTGCCGGACTGGTACAGTTTGCACCGTCAGGAGCCTCCCTGTGGCTTATCGATCCGAATGAAGTGGGTGTACCTGCTAACCGCAAGGTTCAGGTGATAAAGGAAAGAGCCGGGAGAGGCGTGAAGATCCTTACACAGAGGCTTAAGGAAATGTACCTGTGACGGGGTATGTTTATATAATGTCTAATAAGAATAATTCGGTCCTTTACACTGGAGTTACAACTGACCTTGAAGCAAGAGTGGATCAACATAAATGCAAAAAACATTCAGATAGTTTTACAGCAAAGTATAATATTTGTAAACTGGTGTGGTTTGAGACACTCGATTCAATAAGCATCGCTATAAAAAGAGAGAAACAAATAAAGGGCGGATCGCGAAAGAAAAAGATTGAGTTAGTAAATTCAATTAATCCAGATTGGAACGATTTGAGTAATTTGCTGCAGTGAACGGGATTGGCGGATTGCTTCGGCCCGCGGAGCGGGCCTCGCAATGACTCGCTTGTCAATTAATCTTTTACATGGATTTTTACATGTATATAAACGAAACAAGTCATTGCGAGGAGCGAAGCGACGAAGCAACCCGCCAATCCCATAACAAATGCACATATATTGTCCTGCAATATAAATCCTTATCTTTGCCTGAACATTGTTTTTGAACATGAATCAGGACAAAAGAAAAATAGTTATTGCGGTTACCGGAGCAAGTGGAGCAGTATATGCGGCCAGGCTGCTGGAAAAGCTCACAGGATTGGAGGATCCTCCACAGGAAATAGCCGTGGTCTTTTCCGATATCGCAAAAGAGATATGGACGGCGGAAACAGGTAAGGATTATGTTGCATCGGGGTCCGTGAAGGAATATGATAATAGCAGCTATTATGCTCCAATAGCCTCCGGATCATCCTTATACGATACAATGATAATTTGTCCTGCCTCTATGGGTACCGTAGGAAGGATAGCCAACGGTACATCCGATGATCTTATTGCCAGGTCGGCCGATGTGATGTTAAAGGAAAGGAGGCGTCTTATCGTTGTCCCGAGAGAAGCGCCCTATAACCTGATACACCTGGAGAATATGAAGACGCTTACTCTTGCGGGTGCGGTAATCTGTCCTGCCAGCCCTTCCTTCTACAGCAATCCTTCCTCGATAGATGATCTTGTGATGACAGTCGTTGACCGTATCATCGACCTGGCAGGTTTTCCCAATAACAGTTACAGGTGGATGGACAATGATTGACAGGAGGATAACAGATTTTTTCAGGAAGCATCATGTTCTTACCGTGGCCACAACGGTAAACAATGAGCCATGGTGTGCCCACTGCTTCTATGTCTATATGGAGGAAGAGAATGCCCTGGTTTTTACCACCGACCACGATACACGTCACGGAAAAGAGTTTGTTGTTAACCCTCTCGTGGCCGGCTCGGTCGTGCTCGAGACGATGATAATAGGCAAGATACGTGGTATCCAGTTCCAGGGACTGGTATCCGAGCCCGGGGAAGAACTTCTTTCAAAAGCCCGCACAGCATATCTTAAACGTTTTCCCCCTGCCGTATTGATGGACACACATCTCTGGATTGTACGGCTCACCCATATTAAGATGACGGATAACAGGCTGGGCTTCGGCAAGAAGCTGATCTGGAAAGCGGATAACCTGTGACCGGTACCCGGCAGCCGACGACCCTCATTAGCGAGGATTTGCAATCCTGCTGCCTGATACCTGATGCCTGACACCCCCTGACCACCGTAGCTTTAGCGAAGGTGGTTGCCGCCTTCTACATATCCACATTAATCCCCAGCATGAGCCTTGGCATGAACCGTGGTTGGGCGATGGCCCTGTCGGCATCCCTGTATGTAAAAGGCAGGTCGCCGTTCCGGTTATCAGTCCTTACATTGACATTATCATTATCCGGACTGTAAGAGGTATCATGACCGGTAAGAGTGGAAGGGAAATAGAAATCAAGGCCGTAGGAGATGATGAAGTTCAGGTTCTTAAGCATCCTGAACTGGTGTTCAATACCGGCTCCGCCACCCCATTGTTTTGATGTCACTTCAAAATCCTCATTGCCACCGACATATTTGAAGTCTCCCATGAAGGTAGAGAACCTCGGACCGAAGACAAGGAATGAGTTATCGATGTTAAAGACAGTCTTATGGACCATCAGGTCGAACCTGAAGTCGAATGATCGTCCTTTCTTCTCGGGAGTTCCGTTGGTATTGTTATTTACAAATATCCGCCGGGCATCAAGAGCATTGCCAGGGTTAAGAGAGGCATAGCCGATTCCGAACCTCATCTCAAAAGGGAAGCCCGTTGTAAAATTATGGAGGGTGAAATTACCATCAAAGCCTAGTCCCCTGTTATATCCTGCTGAAATACCGGCACTGTATTTCGAAGGTCCCGTTTTTGCGTCCTGGCCCACAGTAATGCTGCAGATCCCGAGGAGCAGTATAGCTATGGCTGCTAAAATTCCTTTTCTTTTCATACTTATGGATGTTAATATTATCCGTTTATCAGATTTACAGGTATATAACGGAAAACGATGGGGATTTGTTTTATTCAAAATAGTAAGAAGGGGAAATGGTATGTGGTATAAGGTATACGATATAAGGTCCATGACCTGGTTGTTTTTAAGATAGGTTTTACTTATCTGCTGGTTTATTGGGGTGTCTTGCGGTTATGCAGTCATTAAAATGTATTATCTTATTTTAATTTCTTATAAACTGCTTGACGTTTACCAGATCAGGAATGAGTCAGATGTTTTTTGGCACGACCGCTCACCTTCGCCATGGCTACGGTGGACAAAGCACGACC
>CAYYIW010000080.1:0-2656 GCA_964472085.1 uncultured Rikenellaceae bacterium
GAGCGAGAATGCTGAAATTCCGGCATGGAGGGGATCGGAATGGACCGGGGATAAAGAAAAAGTAGCTCTGACCGGAAATACTTATATATCATGTCTTGACTTAAATTTATCTTTAAGTGTCACCTATCAGGTGATAAATCAAAACGTGGTAAAGAAGACCATAGCCCTGTTTCAATCGGGGATGCCGGCTTTGTACTACATCCTTGAACAGACCAACCGTCCTGCAAAAACACCACTAAAATATATCACATTTGAGCATGATGATTTCCCCGGCGGGCTTGTACATGAGATTTTTCCCTCTGCAGGGTTTGTAACTCCGGATAACCAGGCAGTCGGTTTCCTGGTGGATGCAGGGTATAAAGATCATTACACCCGCACAACCCGCAGACGTTTTAATGGCCATGGTGGCGGTTTTGTGGGGATGAGACTATTGCCCGATCCTGACCTTGTTTCTGTAGCAACAGCACAGGAGAGAGAAAAAAATCAACAATATGTTAAACAGACGTTCGGTGAAATGTATGACCTGGATGGTGGTACCGGGACAATACAAAAAACTGACAGTAGATATCAAAAAACAGATAACGTTGATATTGAGAAGCAATCAGGAATAATTTCGATGAAATATAATGGCTCCGGTCTCTCAGGAATTGATATGATCGCTCCCCTGAAGGATCAGAAGATATATACTATTTCATTTCTTTGTAAGGGAACAACTCCCATTGCACTTAAATTATTCAGGATTAAAAATGGTAAGAAGGCCATTGAATTAGAGCATGGTATCAAATACATCGATAATTTTCCTGTAAAAGAGAATGAATGGACACTTTTTAAGGGAAGTATTTTAGTGCCTTATATTGAAAATGATAGTGTATCAATGCTTATCGGTTCACATGGCAGCAAAAATACCTGGCAACAGATCAAAGATCTGAAAATTGTTGAGAATCGACCGAAGATCCAGCCTTACAATAGGATATTAATTGGAGATACAGCTACAAAGACCACCTTTATTTTTGTGGAACCATGGACAGACCATCACGATTTTATTATTGATTCGCAGTCAAGACTGGCTGAAGGGAAAGGATTTAAAGGGACTTTAATAGAAAAGATGTTGTACGCAAATTTTAACATGCTTACATGGATTACATCAGTTAAAGATTTCACTCCTTTCAATGTTCCTAATATGAACTATGCGCCCGATATGTATAACCGCGATTCATTCTTCTCCGTGATATCAAGTTACAACAGGGAATTAAATCTTCAAATCTGGGACCAATGGGGTAAAACACAAACACCCGAAGGCGCAATAGCAACTATAATAACTCCCTATATGGGAACTATAGAAGCCAAAGGCAATGAGGCAACCATTGAATGGCTGGTCTGGGCTATGATGAACAAAAGGAGGTTTGATATTCCCCTGCCTCATGAAAAGATAAAGAAGGCTGTGGATTATGTTCTGAATGAGTTTGATGATGATAGAGATGGTATATGCAAATCACATTTTGCTTTGAATCAGATAGACATTGTTGAATACAATCCTAAAACAGATCGTCTGGCAGTCAACCAGGGAATGTTTGCCATCGCATTACGGACTATTAAAGAACTGGGATTTGATATATCAGACGCATATATTGAAAAAGCAGAGGCAGCATATCGCAATTTTTATGATCCCCAGAGGAAACATATATTATTCGACAGGGAATACCCCGATATTATCTCCCTGACAGACCTGGAACCGGAATTTTTCTCTTTATGGTTGTTTAACAGGCCTATGCTTACAGATAGTATGGTGATAAATCAGCTGGAGCACATACCTGCACTAAATAAAGTACCCGATTCACCCCATCCGGAGATGGGTACAACAGCACCTATATGTATTAGATTAACTGATAATGGAAAGGGATATGCCTACCTGAGTCCCGATTACCAGCCATTCGGTGAATTTGGGAAAACAGGTTATAAAGATCACGCTCGGGACGGTGTTTATTACAACGGAGGTAGCTGGCTGCGTGCTGAATACTGTGCCTATGTTGTCGGCCTGAGACATGGATGGAAGCAAGCAAAACCGCGCATGGAGAACAGGATATGGGCGGAAATCAACCTGAATCCCAACTGGCCTTTCAGTAAAGAATTTATTCCCACTAAATGGACAACCTATGATTCCTGGTGGCGATCAACGCGTGGATTATGCTGGAATGTATTCATATTAATAGCAGATGAAGTTGCAGGTCTTCGCGAACCGGATTTTGATCCGGACTGGAAAAGATAGAAAATCAATGCATAATATTAAGATTTTCCATCAGGTGGTATTCCCATTCAAAAAATGTAGCTGATAGAAGCAAAAATACATATCTTTGTATCTAAATATGTGTATATAATGGAATTTAAGAAACTGGAAATTAAGGAAGAGGGTGGGTTTTTAAGGAGGCTTTTAAAGTCACCTAATGTACGCAGGACGATTATTTATGCAATTTTAGGTGGAATAGTTGGATTTTTATTTTTCTATTTCACTGAAGGAATTAATATGGAAACGATTACGGGAAGCGATATTTTCAGAAGTATTGCTTTTGGAGTCTTTTTGGGGATCTTTATCACGAACAGCCCGTGTGCAAGAGGCAGATGCTAGTAAATTATATTTTACTGATCTTTTCAATAAAAT
>CAYYIW010000080.1:2666-6835 GCA_964472085.1 uncultured Rikenellaceae bacterium
CTTAAAAGCAATATCCTGCCGTTGAGGATTCAAAGCAGGAACCATCAGGGTAAGTTTCCCCTTAACCACTGTAACTGTTTCTGATTTTACAATATCACCGGTCCATGTGTTAAACCATATAATGGCATATTTACCGTTATCAGGCTTTATGAGAGTTAATCTGGTATTACTGACATTACTTTTCATATATGATCTAACCCATCCGAACCCTTTTTCACCACAGTCCATTACATAAATGTCTGCATTTTCAGCTTCGGCCTGTACCGGTTTATATAGAAGGTTTGCAAAATCGATATTGGAAACAAATTCTGACAAATGTTTGAGCTGTTCCCAATCCTGGTCATTCAAAATTGCAGCGGTCCACCACACAGGTGTCACTGCCAGTCCGTTTGAAAGTGAAGCCCATATCTGGTTATGATAAGAGATATGATATTCAGTTGATTTCGGTTTAAAATAGGCAAGGTCAGCTCCGGCTTCGCCAAAAATGGAAGGTTTCTTAAAATTATCCCAGAAGCGTCTGCTTGCCCATGCATAATTGTACATAGCACTTCTCAGGCTGTCTTGCGGATACTTAAGTTTCCATCCCTGTGCCGGATAAAGATGAATGTTCGGTATTTCCGTTATCCTGTACAGTGTATCTCGGTACTCATTAAAACCTCCACTGAATGAAGCAGTCAGAGGATGCCTGTAAGGATCATTTTCCGCAAAATATCCGGCACATTTCGCGACCCATGCAAAAGCTTCCTTATGATGGCCTTTAGCCCAGGCATCTGTACCATTCATTTCGTTGATCAGTTCCCAGATTCCCCAGCTCCGGCTATACGCAAAGCGGGCTATCATATAACGGTATTTCATTTTCTGGTATTCCCATGCAAGGGAATCACTGTATATATTCTCAGCTTTAGTGATCGAATTATATGGATTCAGCTTCCATTGTGCTGCCCATACAGTTTCAGAGAACAGGTCGTGTGGCCATATAGCATACATTAATTTAATGTCGTTCTTTTCAAGGATAGTAAGTAAAGAATCAATTCGCCCGAGTTTTTCCTGGTTATATTCTCCCAGTTTTTCCTCAATAACTCCCGCGCCATTTACAAAACCACCATAGTTTATATCCCATATTGCCATAAAATTAGCATGGTTATCAATAAATTTTCTGAGTACTCCTTCGTTGTTCCTCCATGGCGAATAAGCTCCGACTCCATAATAGGATGTTTCGTCATCATAGGAAAAATAATGTGGATTTTTCACAGATGGTTTTATCCATCCATGATGTTCGGAATTTACAGCCGTAAAAGCGGAACTTTCTGATTTACCTGTTTCAGAGCCGTCCCTGACATAAACACTGTATTTATACTTTCCTGTTTCTGCGGGGGAAAAACGAATCTTCCATTTATTTGTTCCCCTGTAATTATCGTAGAAACCATTAATCCTGATGCTCTTTCCTGATGGAGTTGTGAACATTGCATACAGATCTACATCATCCGGATCGTAGGGATTATCAAATCTGACATTTTTCAAATCTGCATGCAGTTCAAATTTTTCGTATTTTTTGACCCGCTCTGTATTTTTTCCTGATATTTTTACCCCAACATTTTTTCCCTGGGGGTATTTCTTGTTTTGTATTGAATATCCAGGGGGAATGAGAATCAACAAACCAAATAAAACAATTATAAAGCTTTTGGTCATATCAATCATTGTTATTCAATTAATATTATCTTAAATGATCTAACAGAAGTGTAAGTTAAATAATTTTTGTAAGCCGTAAGAAAAAATCCTTTTACCGGCGGATCTGCACAAAAAACTAAGCACATCGTAGACTTGACACTTATAAGGAGGTTTCTAACACTAACTAATTAAATTTGCATAACACAACCAAAACAAATTCATAATGAAAAAAATACTTCTTATCAATATTATACTTTTTTTCAGCGCTAACCTGTTCTCACAGGGCTTCGACATAACACATCTCCGCGCAGGAGTTGGCTTTATCTATGCCAGCGGAATAAATACTACCGGAATAACCTTTAACGGAAGCTATAAAATTACAGACCGGTGGGAAGGAGCTGTCTCATTCAATCATATAAGTGAAAAGAACAATATAAGCTGGAATTTACTCGATTTTGACGGACATTATGTTTTCTTTAATGACAATGATAAATTTAATGCATATGGTTTAGCTGGCCTGTCCATTACAATGTGGAAACTCAATGTGCCGGATGTAACCATAATGGGATATACAGTCCCGGGTTACACTTCGACAGGGTCCAATGCCGGAATGAACCTGGGCCTCGGAGCAAACTACAGGTTGACTGACCATCTGAATCTTGAACCTGAGCTGCGCTACACCTTCATAAGCGGATCATATGTGCGGATTGGTGCAACACTGCAATATACGTTTTAAGTTGCTCCGGTCGGGCTTGTTGTTGTATGTGAGAAATGTCGTGCGGTCGTGCTTTGTCAGCCGTAGCTTCAGCGAAGGCTGGCGGTCATGCAGTCGACGGTCCTTAAGGTTAATACATTTGAATTCAGTGTTTACAAAAGCGTATAAATATTTAAAAGGAATGGAACAAGCAGACTTCAAGACAGTCAGACTGTGAAATCCGGTCACTGATGTCGAGATTTCCAGTAAAGGCAGGTATCAGCCTATTTTGTCTTAGTACTTTTTAATGCGGCAAGAGTAAGTATCGCAGAGATAAACAGAGAACCAGCCATGAAAATATAGGAGGCTCCAAAACCATGGGTAGCGCCATTTAAATACCCGACAATATAAGCACCAACAAACGAACCAAGGGCTCCAAGGCTATTTATCAAAGCAATGGCTCCTGCAGATACATTGCGGGGTAATACTTCGGTTATAACGGCAAAAAAGGGCCCATAAGGAGCGTACATAGCACCTCCAGCAATAACCAGCAATACAAATGATAACCAGAAATTGGTCGTCCCTAATAGATATGATCCGTAGAAGGCCAATGAGCCAATAAAAAGAAATGGCCAGATAAATAATTTTCTGTTAAAGGTTTTATCTGAATAATATGAAGCCGTTAACATCGCGATAATAGCCAGGATATACGGTACTGATGCTAACCAGCCTGTAGTAACAATATTGGCATCAGGGGCAGCATTAATGATTGAGGGCAGCCAAATTACAAATCCATACACACCTATACACCATAAAGCATACTGGAGGCAAAGCAGTATCACAATCTTTGATTTGAAGGCTATCCTGTAATTTTTTACGGGTTTAATAGATTGCTGCTCCAGATCCAGTTTTGCTTGCAAACCACTCTTTTCTTCATCTGATAGCCAATTTGCATCAGATGGTCTGTCAACGACCAGCCACCACCACAAAAAAGCCCAGACAATAGCAGGCATACCTTCCAAAATAAACATCCAGCGCCAGCCCGACGATTGTACCAGATAGCCCGACAAAATAGACATCCATAATATTGTTGCAGGATTGCCAAGAATCAGGAAAGTATTTGCTCTTGAACGTTCAGCTTTGGTGAACCACCTGCTTAGAAAAACCAGCATGGAAGGCATAACTGCACTCTCAACTACTCCTAGCATAAACCGTATTAAAATTAATCCTTTTACATTACTTACTAATCCGGTCGCTGCCGCAAGGAGACCCCATAAAATTAACGACCAGAATATAAGTTTCTTAGCGCTCTTTTTGTCGGCATACATAGCGCCAGGAATCTGGAAGAAGAAATACCCGAGAAAAAATAAAGCACCTAACAATGAAGAGATTGCTGCTGTAATATTAAGATCAGCAGCCATTCCTCCTGCCAGAGCAAAGCCAAAATTAGCCCTGTCAAGGTATGCAAGACTATAGGTTATAAAAGCTATGGGTATAAGGCGATACCACCGTTTTCTTGCAATGGTTTTTTCCAACATAGGTAATTTGTTATATTAAGATTGTCAGTTCAATTCAGTATATAAACTTCAATACATCTGCAGATCTATATTAGCTATTTTAAAAATTCCAGCTTTGAATATAGCACCAATAATTAAAGGGTAACTCTTAATGAATAGTTTTTTGATATAAAATGCTCGCTTTCGCCTGCCCGACTGAACGATTCAATCGTTCGGGCGTTCTCCCACTCTCACTCTTTTTGTTGCTTCGCCCCGGCTTCCACCTTCGTCCCGCATGCTTGGGACTTCGG
>CAYYIW010000081.1:0-6579 GCA_964472085.1 uncultured Rikenellaceae bacterium
ATGAGCAATTGGTTCCGGAAATGATTGAGCACCATAAACCGGAATGTAAGCAGCAGGTTACACTGAAGCTGCAGCATTGAAGGCAGGTTATAATGTTATGACAGGTACCTATAATTATAAAGTTGAAGCTACCTCACAAATTAATGGTGACCCTTTTGGGTTTCTTAAGTTTGTTGTTAATGCTGATAATCAGGAAATCATAGGAGTTCATGTTTTTATAAACGGCGCTGCTTCGCTGAGCGGCGTGGCTTCATTGATAGTATCCAATAAACTGACATTGTCGGATGTGGCAAATACTATTCATCCACATCCTACCCTGACAGAAGCTTTTGGAGCATTAGCACTGAAAATGCTGAGTGAATTACGGATAAAAAATACTGTCTTAAACCGGGTGCATATACAGTAACGAATAATAGCGCTTTTCGAAAGGATACTCCAGGACTCAAATAAAGTCAGGAAGGTTCTGTTTCGCTCATGCTAAACAAAGAAGACTGATCACTAAAAAGATGAATATAGATTTTAATTCTTGTGTATAGCATTCAACTTAAACTTATAAAATGCATCAAGGTTTAAAACAATTCGGATTCTTTCTTTGATTGATGAGCTTATTGATCCAATATTTGGGGAGACCAGTAAGGGAATATGAAACTCGATAAAGTTCCAGATGCCTGCTTTCAGTCCAACCTCATAGAAAAATGGCGAATTATGACCGGTACCTGAACCATGGTCGTTCAATAAAAAATTTATAAAGGGTTTTACAGGCATCTTACCGGCTTTTCCCGGCAGATTACCGGACAACGATACAGAGATAAGCCAGTGGCTGTAGCCAAGACTATCATTAACAGCTGATACTAACCCACCTTCAGATAAAGTCATTTGCCTCGACCAGAATGTTTTCGGGAAAATGCTGAAACGATCAGGATAAGTGCCCTGGTAAAGATATAATTCACGACCGCTTCTGCCGCTTGCCGAAAAAGAATATAAGGGAGCGGCAGAAGGATATTTCAGCATTGTCCCTGCAAACATCCTTATATCTAACCCCTGGTCTTTTCCATAATAGCTGAATTTATAATTTATTTCTAATGATAGTTTTTGGAAAGATTTACCTGTTTCATATGAAGCAGACAGCTTGAAAGGATTAACCAATCCTGCATCCTCAAGGATATATCCCATCTTCAGATAAGAACTCATATCTGCTTTTTCCGCAAGGTTTATCTTAAACAGGTCCGATGCTACCGTATACATACCATATACTTTTTGCAATACTGGATTATAAGCCTTCTTATTTCTGAAAAAGAGGTCCAGCCCTGCCTGCATTTTATGATAATTTTGGTTGCCGGGAGCTCCGAATTGTGTTGCTTCCAGTTTGAGGGTAGCCATCCTGACTAAATTATCATATGGTATAATATTGAACGAAATTCGTCCATATCCGGCAAGATCCGGATCTCTGAATGTATAGAAAGGCATAACAAAGTATTCCACAGGCTTGGATAAGTCCAATTCGTTGTGAAGGATCAAACCTGCCATAATACCATTCTCTCTGGTCCAGTTAACTGTTGGAATATATATTATTGTTCGTTTGTCAGGGTCGTCAATAGTATATAAGAGTTGGAATCTTACAGGATCAGCTTTTGGGAAAATGCCTGATTCCCTGATATTATTATTAAGTCTGTATAATTCAGGCATTAAATGCAAAGGATCGATTTTTATTTCAGAATAATCTCCTGGCGGAATAGCAATCCATTTACTTCTTTTAAAACCATCTGACCATTGCTCAAAACAGATTGAATCGCCTTGCATTCCTGCGATGACTAAAGGGGATAACATCTCTCCCCTGTTTTTTACATGCAGTTGCTTATTTCTGAAGCGAATCACTTTGTAATCGAGCCGTTTGGTCGTAGTGAGAAAATCACTGAAAAACCATGTCAGATTTTTGTCAGTCATGGATTCAAATACAGTACGGAGATCATCAGGTTGAGGATGTTTTGATCTCCAGGTGTCATAATAATTATGCATTGTTGAATCAAAAACAGAATCACCCAACCAGGCTCTCAGGTAATTGAAACCGATGGCTGCTTTATCATAGATAATAAGGCTGTAATTCAGTGTGCTGTAATCTGTTGCAGGCAGGTTAATTGGCTGTTCAAGGTTCATACGTGCCTGACTGAGCCATTCGAGCTCCTGTATCCTCTCTGCAGGCATTTTGTCAATATGAAAGAAATCAGGCATTTTCTTTTTATTATAATAAGCTTTCCATAGTTCCCGGCCGGGATACATTTCGTGCATATATCTTAATTCGTATGCGCTTGTGATGCTTTCGTCCATAAACGGGTAGCGTCGTTCATCTGATCCAAGAGCGCTGTAAAACCAGTTATGGCATATTTCATGCGCAATAACTTCATCGAGCGAGTAAGCATCATCTGCAATACCTATAACTGTCAGTCCGGGGTATTCCATCCCCGATCCTGCAGTCAGGGCGCTTTGCACTGCAGTAAACGTGGAATATGGGTAATCGCCAATTCTGTTTGAAAAGTACAAAATGGATCTATTCACATATTTCAAAGCATCTTTCCAGAGATACGCCTGCTGATTGGTGAACATCACCCAGGTAATCACTTCCCGGCCAGATTCAGGAAGGTTCACACTGCTTTTTAGCACATGGAATCGCTTATCTGCAAACCATGCGAAATCGTGTATTTCTTTTCCTGTATACCTTAAAGTTTTCATCAACCCGGATGAAGGTGGAAATTCTGTTCCTCTGTAGTCAATGGTTCCTTTCCAGGCAGTGTCGGCGGCAAGCTTATCAAGTCTTTCGGCTTCTTCATCATTTTGCAGGGTTCCTGTCGCGCCTACAGTATAATTTTCAGGTAAAGTTATACTCACATCAAAACTCCCGAATTCAGAATAAAACTCGCCCTGATCGAGATAAGGCATCTGATGCCAGCCGGACTTGTCGTAAACCGCTGGTTTTGGATACCACTGGGATATCTGGTATGATTCCCCTATATGCCCTAAGCGGGAAATCGCCCCTGAGGGGATCTTAACATGGAACGGAGTGGTGACTATTATTGTATCTCCCGGACAGAGTGCTTCATTAAGATAAATCCGGCAGATATCTTTTGATTCCGGCAGCAAATTCCATTTAACGGGATTCCCGTCAACCTTAAAGTTCAACGAATCAATGTATCCTCTCAATTCCGGATCATTGAACAATTTTGTCTTCCCTGACTGACTGAACAGTTGTTTTGCTAACGCCGTTTGATTATTAGAATAACCATTAGGCCAAAGATGAAAAAATAAAAAACTAATTGTGTCAGGTGAATTATTTATATACTCAACTGTTTCAAAGGCATTTAATTCATGAAGCCTGTCATTGAGAATTACATTAATTTCATAGTTAACTTCCTGCTGGAAATATTCCTGCGATAAGACACTTGAAATGGGTATAATAATAAAGAAAAGGATTATTAAGAAGCTCTTTATAAACTTAAAATTCGTTAAAGAATGGGTTTCAATCTTTACAGCCCCGAATGACATTGCTTTCTTCACGCATTAACATGTTTTTGATAGCTGTTGCTTCTCTTCTTCTTTTCGGGAGGAGGTGTGGTTATTTGCTGTTTACTTTTTCTTCTATTTTCTGATTTATTGACATTTTTTTATCTTGTTGTTTATTTTTCTGTGCTTGTTTCTGTCGTTCGGTTTTTCCCTGCTTTTGCTGTTTTTGTAGTTCTTGTTTCTGTTCTATTCTTTGCTGTTGTCCATTTGATTTCTGGATCTGTTGTTGTTGTGTATGTTGTTCCACTCTTCTGTTATTTTGAACAGGCTTTATTTTATTTGGTTGATAAGCCGGATTTCTTTCCTCTGCCGGTCTGACATTCCGCATATTTATTGTTCCTGATGGCACCGGCTTGTGACTCTGGTTATTGATCCGTTCTACCCGCGGTCTGTAAATGTTAAGTCTGTTATTATTAAGCTTCTCTCCAGGTCTGTCATAATCCTGAACGGTCACATTCCTGATACTTCTACCAGTAACTCTCTGAACATCATCTCTTTGAGGACCTGCATAGTATGTTGCATTACGATTTCGATCATTATATATGTTATTAATTACTCTGGAGTTTCTGATTATAATATAATTATTACTTCTACTTGAATAATACCTGTAAATATCACGTCTGCCGAAATCCCTTTCATGTACAAAATTCCAGCGGTTTATGTCGTTGTATCCACCGCCCAAAGTAATGTTGACACTTACTCCCGGTCGCATCGGTGACCAACCATAATAACCATCGGCTCTCCTCCATGTTACCCATGAAGGTCCCCATTCATAATCAGGAACCCAAAACCAGCCATAATTAGTATCGTAATCCCAGCGGCCATAATGAAAAGGAGCCCAACCCCATTGGTAACCCGACACCCACGTCCAACCATAATCCGTCATTACCCAATATCCATTTGTTGAATACGGCGAAAAATCCCTCCCGACATTCGGAAACCATACGTAACCGTAATCAGGATTATCGGCCCATTGACCATAAGGACTTAGTTGATCATAAAAAACCTGCAAGCTCACATATTCCTGTTGTGCAGCAAGAGGTCTCTGGACTATACAGGAATAAAGGAGCGATATAATTAATAAAGCGAAGATTTTTCTTAAAGTTTTCATCATATTATATTTTAATGGGTTTATGGAACCTTTATTTAGTGGATTATTCTGGTATGGTTAAGACTTTTCCTGATACATTGAGGATTCATCGTAAGAGTTCGATTTTTCTGGAATTTGAAATATCATTTCAAACAGTATATCAATTAGTTATATTTAATAACTGAATATCTGTACTATCAGTTTTTTGTTATGTTAAGGATTCAAGTGTTAGAAGGAAAACCGTTTCCTCCATCGATTCAAGAGAATAATTTGTTTTTTCATTCAGGATGAGTAATTCACCTTTTTTAATAGTTAATGATCCATTTCTGATATGCAGATTTAGTCTGCCTTCGATGACCCGAAAGGATATTGATCTGTTTGACTGGTAAGATTCGATTTTTATTTTGGGATTCAAAACCAGGAGCAAAATTGTCTTTTCCTGAGTTTTATAAAGTATCATTGAATTAGGTTCTCTTTTCCCCAGGTTCCTGTCATTTTTCATAAGTTGAATTAATCCCGGTAAATCAAATGCAGGTAATAAATCATTGGCCGGTTCGTGATCATTATTCAGGAATAACAAAGCATCAGAAAATTCTCTTTCTTGGTACATTAATATAGTTTTTAAAATGTTAATTATTGACTAAAATTATTTGGATGATCCCGGTACCTAAATAATTTGATATATCACTGCTTAACCAAACAGGCTTTCATATAAAAAACAGGAGGAGAATTGTGTTTTCATCAAGACTCCTCCTTGTTTAACCCTACCTAAACCCTATCTCCAACCTTAAACTAACCTTAAGCCTGATCAATGAAGTCATACTTCATTTGATCTGAGAATCAAATATATTTCAGTTAATCGATTATGTAAGGAAAGGAAAGTAAATCCTGCTATCACACTAAAAGAATTACCAGAATAATAATAAGTACAAGTGTGCCCGCGCCAATATAAACAACGCCACCACTTCTCCTTACGTTTTCCTTAATCCCTTTCAGTTCTTTTTTCAATTCACGCTTTTCTTTAACCGTCATATTTGTTTTGTCCATATCACGGATTTCTTCAACTCGCCTGGTCAGCCGAGACATCTCTTCATCAGATAATTTATTTTCCTTTTTATCAGGAACAACAAGATTATCCTTTTTAGAATCAGGTCCCGAATTAGCTGCAAATACCGTTGATGCACCCAAAGAGAAAATAAAAAGGAATGCAAATAGAATAATTTTTTTCATCTTCTGATATTTTTAAATTAGTTTTTGTATTATGGATCAAAGTTAAATGGTTCAATAGGTTGGCTTGTTACACAATTACTTAATTAAATTATATAATTCACACATTCCAAATCGGGCTTATTCTATTAGCGTTATATTAAACGACGGATTATGCCGGCACTGGATAGATTTAAGCCTGAAACAGGATGATACCTATATATTACATTTGAATAGCCAATTTTTTAACAGCTTATCCCATCTCTCCGGCCGGTATAAAAAAGTTACAGGGCTGATTCCCTCTCATTTCAGGAAGACAAAGCAAAAATGCTGCACTCCACTGTAAAATCTGTGAATGATGTAATTATTTTACAAAGTTATGTAATTCTTTAGAGGATGAATTTTAAACCTTTGTGATATCTAAAATTGGATTTAATTAATATTATTTATTATGAAAGCAAAAAGGGTGATTATTCATTTAAAGAACATCTTTATGTCTTTTGCAGTAGTTATGCTAATATCTTCATATAGTAACTGCAATGCACAGATAAAATTTTTAAACTCTTCTGTTGTACCCGCTGCCAGGGGTTCTGTAAAGGTAAGAACAGATAAGTATAACAATTATGTTATAAAAGTAGACCTGGAAAACCTTTCTGAGGCCGGCAGACTTGACCCACCAAAGAACACATATGTAGTATGGATGGTGACCGAAAATAATGTTACAAAAA
>CAYYIW010000082.1:0-5659 GCA_964472085.1 uncultured Rikenellaceae bacterium
CCCTCCATACCTCTTCAAAGGTATGGTCATTCCTGACGGTAAACCTGTATTTATCACGCCAGTTGCTTCTTTTCTTATCGTTCTTGGCCATGCTAAATCAAATAACGGGCATGCAAAGATAATAATAATATCCTGTAACCGGCAACCAGTAATCGGTAAGTAAGTAGTAAGCAGTAAGTAAGTAAGTAGTAAGCAGTAAGTAAAAGATCCTGTGCCTTATGTCCTATGCCCTATGCCCTATACCCTGCACCATGTACCGTACACCGCTTTAAACAACTTTTACAGCTTTATCTTCACTCTGCCAGAGCCCGTGCTTTGTGCATACAGCCATAGCAGAAAGGTTCATTGACACCTCCGGGGCAACAATGTAAAAATCAACTTCAAAATGAGTCGGCTTGCTCCCATTCACTCCTGCAGTATAGCGTGCTTCAGCCAGAAGAGTTTCCCTGTTCCAAAGCTGTATGACACTAATAAAATGATCATGATCGTCGGGATGAGGATATTCTTCACCGAGCCGAATCTTTACCTTGAACTTCTCACCCTTATTAACAGTATCCGGGCAAAAAACATGAGGCATATGCCTGTCAAGATAATCACGTTTCACCTCTTTCTCCTCTTTTTCTATTTCCGTAGCTTTAAATACCCTTGGCATAATAAATCACTTTAAATTAATTAAATACATTCAAAAACCAAATTGCATAAAAAACGAATATCCGATGCAAACTTAATAATTATAACATCAGATCCTGTTAAAGGATCAAAGATAACCCTTTACAATCAATAAATTATTTCATTAGATTACTTTGTATATTACCATCTGTTCCGGGCTTTTCCTGCGCTGGTTCCACCGGATCAAAATACTTACCCGTTGACGGATCAACCGGCATATCTGATTTTCGTCCCGGATTACATCGCGTAAGCCTGTCGAGTGCATTAAGGTAGCCTTTGATAACTCCTTCCTCTTTGATACTTTCAATGGCATAAACTGAACAGGATGGGGTAAATACACATGCATCAATATCCTGTGATGAAAGCACCTCTTTATATATGACAAAGACTGCTGAAAAGATAAAAGTAAATTCATTCCTGCTTTCTTTCAGTTCATCTGTCCATTTATGAGTATCTGTCTTAACATCAAAGAGATTCTCAAAAGTCTTTATGTCCTGACCGGTCTGCGCTGAACAGAATGCCGGCACGATAAGGAATAGTATTAATATGATGGTTTTCATATTTTAGCTATTGTTTATCTGCGTTTTGAAATCAATTCAACCTGCTTAAGAAAATGTTTTTTCTGAGCATCATTCAGCTTCTTTGCCCGGGTTATCCTGTCCACAAGCTCCTTACCCGTAACCGCGGCTTCCCTGTATTGTTTCATCTTCATCATCAGTCTCAACACTTCCAGTGAATATACAGGATTATCGGGATGCATCCCTGAGATAATCCTGGCATAATCAAGTGCCTTTGAATATTCCTTTTCAGCTTCTGAGTATATCTTCATCAGGAAATAATCTGCTTCCGTACGTATTACATCATCAGATGATCCTGAACATTTGACCAGATAACTCAGTCCCTTTTCCCTGTCTCCGTCGGGAAGTGAAAAGAGAAAGGTATTAAGAAGGAAATATTTGTGTCCAATATAGCTTATAAAATAATAATACATACCCAGTACCAGTGCAAATTTCTCATCTGTAATGTTCACATTCCTGCATTTTTCAATGAATGCAGATGATCTGTAAAAATTTATAAAAGCTCCTATTGAGTTACCTTTGTAATTATCGAGCCGCACCTTAAGCGAATAGGAATATATAATATTGAACAGGGTGTTAATATCAGGATGATCATCTTTAAGATTTGTTCTTATCGACTCATCAATATTGTCAATGCAAATCTTCATATTGACTTCCGTATTATCACCGCTCAGCAAGCGCCACCAAGCCAGGTCAGCCTTGACGATAAGCAATGTTGAGCGATCGGTCCTTAAGTCCTCCATAATTGTGATGAGAGAGTCTGCCCTTTGAAATGAAAAGTCATACAGGTTTCTGAAAAAATCTTTTACCAGTCTGTCCTCATCAGGCCCTTCGGAATATACATTACAAGCGGAAGCTGAAGTAAAGAATGCCAGTACGAACACTGATATTAAAAATCCTCTCCTAAAAAAGTGAGCACGGAACAAATGAATTTTCAATATTGAGGCAATCCTATATCTCATTGCTATCTTTTATAAGACCGAGTATATCCCTGTATATATTATTCCTGTGTTTCGCCAGTCTCTTTTCTGCAATGCTTTCAGCTTTACCATATCCACCTGTATAGTATCGCTGGTACCATGGTAAAACAGCTATCACGGCATCCATGGGACTATAGATGGCACTTATCCTTATTCCAAGGACTACAAGTCCTGAAGTAAGAAGAATAGAGTTAAATCCCGATTTGATGTCACCAGAATAAACCTGGCCCATTCCGGGCAATATCATACTAAGTATCCTGGCTTTCTTCGGGGAAGGAGAATTTAGTTTTCTGCTTTTGAACAGGTCCGATAATGTCTGTTTATCGGCTTCCCTCACACATGAACTGAAAAATACAAGGGCCTTTTCAAAATCCTGCAGCCCGTAATAACAGGTTCCGAGATAGAAATAAAGACGTCGCTGAACCGTTTTCCCTGTATCAGCTACCGAGAACAGATCGATCAGGGCCATCTGGTAATTTCCTTGAAGTATACGACAAGAGGCTTTATTAAAGAGTAGTCCGGTTTTCAGGCTGTCATTATCAGCTATATTATAGGCCAGTCCATAATATCTCTGGGCAGTTTCGTAGTCTTTTTCATGGTAAGAGATCTCCGCTATACTCCTGATAATATGGAGATTTTGTTTCCCCTCACTAAAAAACAGGGCTCTTCTGTAAGATTTTGATGCTTCATTATAATTCCCGGCATTATATTGATAATCTGCAAATCTTAATGTTGCTTCAAAATCCTGTGCAGTTGCAAACTGTACTGAAAAAAGGTTAAAAACTGTCAGAATTGACAAAAACAAAAACCTGGTTATTAATTTCATCTTTCCTGTTTTTATTGTATCGCTTTGCTGCCTTGACCGATCCGTAGATATTACCCAGGTAGAAGCTGGCCGAAACAGTTGCAAAAGTCCAGCCGTAGGCACTTTTTGAGCCATGTCTTTTGAATCCCCTGTACGCCTGCCAGGCGCTGCCCGCCACAAATATCATGGAAAACACACCATCAGCCCAGTTTTTTGTATAGAACTTACCTGTTCCTGGAACAACAGCGGAAAATGCACCTGCAACAAAAGGACTCTTAAACCTTATATTATCAGCCTCCTTTGTCAGGTGAACTATTCCTGTGGGGAATGAAGAATATTTTTGTCTGGCATCATCAGCTATCCGTTCCGCTTCCTCATACTTACCCTCAAGCAGCATCCTGAGACATAAAAAAGCTGTTCTTTCCTTTTCGGGCAGGGTGGTATTTAATGCTGTAAACCTGTCAACCACTGGCAGCGAGTCAGTCAGCATCTCCAGTTTTACAAATTCTGAAGCAAGGGAAGCGGGCATGTTCTTTTCATAACGGCCATAAAAGGAATAGATCCTTCTTATCCCCGAGTTGAAATCGCCTGCCAGCCGGTAGCTTTTAACGAGATTATATTTAAAGACCCTGTTGCTGCTGTCGAGAAAAACCAGCCTCTCATATTCTTCAGCTGCCAGTTTATACTGGTGGCTGGAAGTAAGGTATTCGGCGTACTGCCTGCTATGCTGAAGATCATACAGGTTCTGTGAGTATGAGCAAAAAGAATTAAGAAAAAGTAACAGGAAGCCGCCAAAAACCCGGAGATAGTATTTTTCAGTTTCCGGGGATCTTATAGTTGTAATTTTCACGTGACACATCGTTAATTTTTATATTGGAATAGGTAGTGAGTTCATATACTTTTTGCCCGTTGACCAGATTCTCTTTTATAATTTCCCGGGGGAAAGATATTCCTTTTACCTTAATATAATTCCTGAAGAACTCTCTTGCTATCACCTGTCCGGTTTTATCTTTAAAAACAATACCGTTAAGTAGCTGGTTACTGTTGGATATCAAAATATCTCCCAGGTATTTTCTTAGCTGAACCGGTGGCTCCCAGGTTGAGATAACGTTATCGCCTTCTTTTTCCACATTTTTGATTGTAAATTTCATTTTCTTCAGTCCGTAATCGGAAAGATCTCCGTTAAGGACCAGGTTATAAATCGACAGTTCTGTTCCGGAAGGGATAGTCTGTCTGCTTATTACCCTGGAATCAACAATTTTATAAAGTGATGTATCTTTTTGTATCCATGTCTCCTTTTCAGGGAACCGGATGTTATACACTATCTGTTTGATATTTTTGTCATAGAACAGCTCTCCTATCGTCAATTGTTGTGTACCGGAAGGTGATTTGGCCTTAATGACAAAATCTGTGCTGATCCTGAAGAAGAGATTCGGATCTACCTGGTGGGATGAAGTCAGGAAAAATAGTGAAATTAAAAATTTTAACACTTCAGTAAAATATTATGGGGATATTGATTCCCCCCGTGTGAGTATTGAATCCGGTATTCCGGTCAAGTATAAGCAAAAGAAAAGAGTATACCAAAGGGATTTTTGATATACTCTCAGTTCGTTTCTGGAAATTTACAATCCGCTGGCACCCCAGAGTGAACCCCACCAGATAACATCAACCACCACGACAACGGCTGTCCATGCAAGGCAACCCCATAAGGCCTTTTTAGTCTCCACTTTGTCTTCGTCACTTACGATATAAACAACAAGTATACCTACGACACCGAGTCCACATCCCCATAAGAATGAAGGAATACCAAGGACAGGATTCTTTGTATCTGAAGGCAGTGAGCTGTCAGAAACAAGATTCATCGATTCGATAAGATTCCCGTGTTCAAGCTTAAGTGCGCTATAGGTCATGTCGGAGTTTGACTTAACCATGTCGGCAAGTTGATTTAGCTGGGAGAACTCTGCCTGAACAGCATTGTAATCCAGTTTAAACAGATCGGCATCATTTGCTAACAGTGTAAAACCGGCAAAAAATACCAGCAGCAATGAAAGTAAAGTTTTCTTCATAGGCTTTCAAATTGTTATAATTAAGAAAAATGCAAATGCTAATCAGGTCAAAATCAGTGTTAAAATGTCCTTAAAGAAACAACCAATACTATTCTCCCACCTCAATTTCTTAAAATCCCAGCTACATAAAAATATCAATAAGCTTTGAATAATCCTAATCCCTGAGTGATAATTTTTTATGACAAAATTCAACATACAAGATTGTTACAGGGAATATGACATGTAATGCACTGAATATCTTATTAGTAATTCTGTTTTTTAGGTGGCAGGCCACAGGTTACCAGTCAGTTATTAAGAAGTTTGCTGTTAATTCAATAACAGCATTCAGGTTAATCAGGAAAATTTTAAATTCAATAATATTTTGGTAATTGTCAGTAATATATTAAATTTGCACCTCGAAACTGCGGGGTGGAGCAGTGGTAGCTCGTTGGGCTCATAACCCAAAGGTCGGAGGTTCGAATCCTCCCTCCGCTACAAGGAAAAAGCCCTGGTGCGAAAGCACCGGGGATTTTTGTTTTTAGCCCGAGCTGAGCTTGCTCATGTGAGGGATAAAAACAAAAA
>CAYYIW010000083.1:0-5394 GCA_964472085.1 uncultured Rikenellaceae bacterium
TTTAGAAGAAACGCAGTGTAGTGAAGGATCCCCGGGATGGTAGCAGTATGGTAATCATATGTAATGTCATTGCGGATGCCTTTAGAAGAAACGCAGTGTAGTGAAGGATCCCCGGGATTGTGGCAACCTGAATTTAAAAAGGCTGATCCGGGACGGATCAGCCTTGTATTATAATTAACTTTTGTTTATTTTTTACCGAATGCGAAATCAAGACCTACGCCTATAATCCATGTTTTCTTTTTGTAGGTTTCGGTATACGGAGTAATGTCGGTGAATGATCTTGAAGCGTCAGCATAGAATGTGTACTGTCCTCCGACGTTAAGATCGATCATATCGTTTATCCTGTATCCAAAGCCGGCACCAAATGAGTTGGTATTGGCGCTGTACCTCATGTCGCTGTTGTAGTACACATTCACACCTGTTGTGGTATGAACCCAGCCACCGCTTATCCTCAGCTTCTCACCAAGGGCATATTCAGCACCCAGTCCGAATTCGAGGAAGTTCTTATCGATCTCGTCTATATTCTCTGTTTTACTTCCATCATAGTCGACATTCTTATCGAAGTATGTATTAAAACTACCTGTAAGCATCAGTTTGTCGATGGGCCTGTATTCCACACCCAAAGCAAGTAAGGCTGGCATATCAGCAGGTATTTTTTCTCCATCGGTGAAAACGCCGCCACCCATATTGTCCTTTACCTTTGTGGTAAGGTCCATTTTAGTCTTGAACTCGTATTTCACCGCTATATCAAGGTTGTCCGTGGGCGATACATTAACACTCAGTATAGGAGTATATCCTGTTCCTGATTCTTCAGCATCCACGCTTATGTCCTGTGTTTGTGCGGCATATCCTGACATTTCTGTTGCTCCATCAGTGAATACCGGTGCAGCAGCTCCCAGTGCACCCTGTGCCTGAGCTATAGTCATATTGGTCGGATCCAGTCCGGCTGCTCCCAGAATCTGTTGTATTTGTCCAACCTGTGCGGTGGTGAGGCCCACGATTGTACCATTTGAAAGAAGCACCGGACCACCACCGCCATCTATTATGGGCTGCAGTCCTGAATAGTATTGTGTTGCACCTGCAGCCAGTGTGGCAAGAGTTGTTGCACCTGCTGTGAAGAACTGGCTTGCGGGCATCATGGTACCTGTTGCTCCAAAAGCGGGGTAATCGGGATTTATCATAATGTTCTTCAGGTAACCTTTATATGTGTTTTTAGCTGATACAAGACGTATACCTGCAGCTACGGATACCTTATCACTGATCTTATAACCTACATTGAACTGGTATCCGAAATATACAGAGGAACCTTTAAAGTAAATATCCGCAGAATACTGGGTAGTGGGAAATCCCTGGCTGGTTAACATAGGAACGAGATCGGCAATGGGGACTTCAAATGAGGGAAGCCCTTTGTCATACTTGGCACCTCCGCCACCACCCACAGGATTGAAACCCGCTGAGAACGAAAGTCTACCGGTATTATAAGCTACATAAACCCCGGGGTACAGAGGGGCACTGACATTTCCTACATACTCTTTAGGTGAACCTGAAAGGTACGAGTAATCATTAATAATTGTCTGTGTCTGGGTGATCGTCTGGTTATTTATGGAAGCAAAAAAACCTTCCCCCAGTTTTGTAACACCTGCAGGGTTGAAATAGACAGCATCAATAGCTGTTGATGCATTACGGTTCTGAAGTCTTGTAAACATGGCACTCTGGTTGGTGTTCGTTACCAGACCGCCAGCAAATACCGAACCTGTAATGAGCA
The DNA here is from genome assembly GCA_964472085.1 of uncultured Rikenellaceae bacterium. Classification (GTDB taxonomy): domain Bacteria; phylum Bacteroidota; class Bacteroidia; order Bacteroidales; family VadinHA17; genus LD21. The sequence continues at coordinate 1,766 of CAYYIW010000083.1, forward strand.
GGGCAGCAACAAAAGTCAATAGTTTTCTCATGAGTTTTAATTTAAGGTTAAATTTTAGCAGGATTTCTCGTACACAGGTACAGGATCCTCATAATTTCGGTATGTACAATTTCTGGTTATTTTCTTCATGTTTAATAACTACAAACCTTCAAAAGTAGAAAAATATTTTATTTATGCAACAATTCAAAAATATTATATTGAGAGTAAGTCAATTATATGGTGGCTGTAAATAATATTCGAATTAATAAGCATTTTTGTCTGATTTATCGTCAATGGGATCAGATTTCCATGACCGTCCAGATTATTATTTTTCATTAACCAGGTAAAAATCATCATATAAACCATAATCGATAAGGTTGTATTCAGAACCGGGAGGATAAGATTTAACGTTTCTCCATGTCCATGGTGATACAAAACCTATTGGCGGATTATTATGATGAGGACCAAGAAGGTTCCTGAGGCTGCCGATGACTGTAACTTCTATTTTATTTGTTCCATCGTGTATCAAAGGGGTGATATCTGTTTCATAAGGCGGGAAGGCAATGACGTTTGCCTTCTGACCGTTTACCGCTACCTCTGTTACAGTGCCGTTCCATTTTCCCAGTGCGATCTTCCATTTACCTTCAGGCTGATTTATAAGGTACTCCCTGCTGTAGGTCATTCCCCAGGAATAAAAGGGTAATCCCTGGTTAAGCCAGCTTCCTGTACTGTATTTTCGGACCGGTGCTCCTATCGTCCATCCCTTTCCGGCGGGATATACTGAAAAATCCCCTACAATATATACCGGTTCGAGCTCTGCATTAACATTCATGGGAGACACATTTAACGTAAGGGTATTATCTCCGGGTCTGACATATTTTCCGATATCGTATACGCCAAATGACCTGTCAAGCCACCACTTCCCTGTTTCTGCTTCAACCTTCCTGTTATTTACAGTAACTGACCACAGACCTGGTCTTTCGACAACAGCCCTGATTCCGGAGGTCCTGAATCCTCCTTTTATTATAAAATGATATGTGGCAGTAAATCCGGTACTTATACCAAAAGTATCTCTGTCTGTAATATTTGTTTTGTACTGAACAGATGTACTCCATGGATCACCATTTGTAAAACCGTAAAATTTAAAGACCCTGTCGGTGGCATTATAAAAATGTATGTCGCGGTAATCCTTGCCATCCAGTTTGAGATCGCAGAAATCGATCATCAGTACATTATCACTGTCCCTGGTAACCACGGGAGGTATTAGGGATCTGATGGTGTCGGAGCTGATATATCTCTCGGCCATAGGATAACTTATACTGTTACCTGATGGGATAAAAAGCAAAATGCTTCCGGCAGGAGGCAGGGAATATCCGACTGTTACCCTTCCATCTTTCAGGTCTGAGGGATAAGAAGTTAACTCTCCGGTGAAAGTGTTCATATTAACTGCACCTGTCCCGCTGGTGGTGAATGAGCCTGTAGCCGGTTTTTCAAGATCCGAATTGGTAAGGAAAACAACCTGTCCGTCGGACAGCTTCCTGCGGTTATGATAGAGTGCTCCTTCCTCACCCTGTTTGAAACTCATATCATCATTATTAAAATATCCCGAGATGATTTCCGGTGTGAGATCTCTTTCATTAAAGACCTTTACCGATTTTTTTTCAAAGGTCTTCTCCAATCGGTTACTGGCCTTGCCGTCAACCAGTGACGGAACAGAAAAGGCTAACAGCCTGCCACCGTGTGAGACAAATTTTTTCAGTAATTCATAGGTAGTCTCATTCAGGTTTTCAGTCATGGGAGGAATGACAACAGTTGAGTAAGATCCCTGTCCTACAACAAAATGTTTACCGGAGATGCTGCCAAGGTCACTGATAATATTCTCAGAGCCAAGATCATATTCGACCTGGTTTTTTTCAAGCGTGGTGACAAAGGTCTGGAATGCCTGTCCAATCTCCCCGCTTTTACCGTTTCTCTCGACATAGGAATCATACAACCACGAGGTTGTGGTAGGTTCAATAACGAGGATATCGTTTACCTGGCGACCGGATGACAGGGCAACAGAGAGCCTGGCATAGTGATCGTTAATATACCTGTAGTCTTTCCACCATGGTTCATGGTAATCGAAAGTGGGAGGATAATCATATTTCCTGGCTCCGGCCATGGAGAAATGAGTAAGATGCTGGTTCATAAAATTCACTCCCAGGGCAAATTCCCAGTCACCGTTACGTTTCATGTCTGTGAATGTAAGATCCCAGCCGGAACCACCATATGTCTCGCTAAGTTTTCTTTCCCTGCCAGTCTGGTTTGCTGCACTGGCCAGTTCCTTTACGGATCTAACATTACCGAACTGGGCACCTGTTGTTGAATCATCCCACTGGTTGAACAGCATATCGATACCCGGCATCTGGTGCCAGGCATACATGGCCATATTATCACCTCCAGGCCTCATATTGGGCCACTCATGTTCCCAGTAATGCCCGGTGAAGATCATGCCTTTTTCCTGGCAATAAGTATACCAGGGTTTTGCCCACCTGTCGATGAACATCTGCAGTAGGGTCTGGGTATAGTCGTGTCGTATTTTTTTCCAGTCCCCGACTTCTTCATAAAGTGAAGGCAGGTGTGTTTTGAGATCATATTGCCACTGCTTGTAGAAAACATCAAACAGGTCGGGCGTCCATCTTATGCCTCCCGGTGAATTGATCTGGGGTTCATCTGTAAATGTGCCGGGTACTGTCTTTCCAAGTTCCTGGCCTACATATTTCTCATAGCCGGCCATGGTTACCTCTATGAATTTTTCCGTTACCCCGGGATATAAAAGATCCACATAGGAATATCCTCCATACCAGTCGCTTTTACGGTTATAGGTCTTTGAGAAAAGAAGATAATTACCGGTTTTCCCTTTTTCTGAGGCCAGTGAACCTGTTATGTCGGTATATGAACCATTCTCTTCCTTCAGGCAAATAAAAAATTTATCACATGTGTCGGGAAGTATCTCACATCTCGTCATTTTGAGTCCCTGTCCCTGGTTATACGATTCAGGCATCTCAGCCGGAACATTACCACCCGCGAAACCGCTGGGATATGAATTCTCGTCATATATCCATATTTTCATTCCAAGTTCTTTGCCTTTCTCCACCGCATGACTGAAAAGTTTGAACCATCTGTCAGACAGGTATTCCGTAATAAGTCCCGGTCTCGGATGAATAAATACCTGGTACGATCCGGAATTCCTGAAGTCGGTCAGGAAACGGTCTATCTCATCATTGGTGATATCAGCGTTCCAGACAAAGAAGGGACAGGTAGTATAATCTGCCGGGGGTGATTGAAACTTATCGGAAAGGCTGGTAAAATCAGGAATGCTGACTTCTGTGCTGACATTCTCCCTGCATGATTGCACTGCGAAGAATGTTGTCAGTAATATCAGAAGAAGGATGAATCGGGCTGATCTGTTAGGTTTCATTGTGCTTGGTATTTTGATCTGAAAGCTAGTCTAATTACTGAAATATACCAAATTCATAAAAACGTTGGCAGTATAACTGTTAATTATTATGAGTATTATGAAAATATATTCTATTGGCCTTTCCCCCTTGCCTGTACGACCGAAGCGTTTATGCGAAGGCGTGGGGGAAACGGGAAAGGGGGTATAATAC
>CAYYIW010000084.1:0-5310 GCA_964472085.1 uncultured Rikenellaceae bacterium
TGGCTGGCACGATTACATGCCACTCTTTTATATTCCATGGTGGCATGATATGTTGGGTTATGGCTCCTGGCCCGGCCAGGAGTTTTTCTTGTATAGTCTATTAGGGACTGATAGCGTTTATGCTATGTTTTAAAACTATTTTGTATTAGTCCCCTTTCAGGGAGCAGGGGACTGTGGGATCGAGAGCGGGAGCGAGTGTGAGAGTGAGGGATTACCGCCTCATTTCATTCGGCGGTGATCCCTGGAGGAGATCCCTGCAGCAACAAATTATACCAAACGAGTACACTCGTTTGGTTATTTTTATTTTCAATTGTACTCACCCAGGCAAGCCTGGTTCGTCCATATGAAAATAAAAAACCCGCTGTAAACAGCGGGTATAATTTGTTGTTGCGGAGAGAGGGGGATTCGAACCCCCGGTACAGTTACCCATACGGCAGTTTAGCAAACTGCTGGTTTAAGCCACTCACCCATCTCTCCAGTGTCTTAAGTATCTTTTGTTCCAGTATCCTGTTTCGCCCGGAAAACGGTACTCCGCTACCATTTTATTACTCGTGACCGGAGCGCGACAAAAGTAGAAAAACAACCAATAAGTTCAAAATAAATCAATACTTTATTTGAGGCCTTCCAGAAGACCTATTATCATCTCAAAACTCTCGACAGTCTCCTCATCAAAATCTCTCATCTTGATCTTTCCTGACTTCACTTCAGTAAGGAACCTGCTCAGAATAAAGTTCCTTGGTATTTCTTTCTCTTTTATATACTGAGAATTGGAGACTGTGATACCTTCTCTTGTGTTCAGAATATGATTCTTGAAATCGAGCGTCGATAACAGGTCCTCTGCATTCTGAAATCCCGCAGGCATCCTTATTATCAGTTCTTTACCCCTTATATCAGTGGTAAAAACTGTCTTTTCAAGAAGTTCAGATATTCTTTTCTCTTCATCATTCTCAAAAAGCAGGACTGCGAAATCCATCCCCCAGCCCATTAATATATTACACAGCAGGGGAATTGAAGATACATTTGTTGAAGGGATCACACAAACCTTTCCTTTATATCCCATCAGCTGGACAATGGCATTCAGCACATAGAACGATCCGGTATTATTTACAACCATATTGACTCTTCCTGCAGAGAATCCCTCGCCTGTCATAGGGTTGCCCAGGATACTCTGTAACGGAGTCAGTGTATCGGGAGAAGCGGCTGAGAGACTGAGCGGATCAAGGATGCGTGTGGTGCTTCTCATATTATCCATGTCATCCCGCTGGACTGCCAGCACCCTGTGAAGCTTATTTATTTCAACAAGATGCGGGGAATGTGTTGTGTATATAACCTGTATCTTGTCCTTTATGTCCTCAAAGACTTTCAGCACATCCTCCTGGGCCCTTGCATGGAGACTTACACCCGGTTCATCGACGAGCAGCACCATTTGCCTGTCCTTAATATTGGCAGAAGCCTTAAGTTCCATATAAAAAGACAGGAACCATCGTACACCCCTGCTTCTCTGTTTCGGATACAACCTCTCTCCTTCATCCTTTATCCAGAATTCAAGGTAAGGCTTCCCTGCCTTATCACTGTAACTGGCACTGTAATGATCAAGCTCAAACTGTATCTGGATCTTATTGTTTCTTCCAATGGATTGTTGCCAGAAATCGTGAAAATTACCTGTCAGGCTTTTGTTCAGGTTCTCAATCTTCTGCTTGAGGATCCTTGAAGATGGCTGCTGAAAAAACGAATAATCAAGCTGAGCCAGGGTCAGAAAGTTACGTGCAGCTTTATAGCCTTCCACCTGCTCATTTCCATTAATAATATCTTCCATATCGATCCTGTTTGGCAGAAGGCTCCCAAAATCCTCAAACATCTCAAATACAGGACAATACTCGAAATATTTCTTTCCCAGCACACTGCTGTTTACCTGTGACCTGTACGACTGTATCTCTTTATCAACTTTACTCCGGGCCTCCTGAGCTGAGCTACCATCCATAATATATCCGGCAAACGCAATCTGAGTACCAATATCTGTCTTTCTCAGCCCCAGATCATTACGTGTCTTTTTGTAATCAGCCAGTGTATTCTTCCAATCAGAATCATCGTCTTCCTCTACAGGGCGCATCAGAAGTGTCATCTTCTGATGACGTTCCTCAAGCTTAACTGAAAGTTCATTAAGATGGCTAACAAGATAATCATGTTCTTTTTTGAACCTCTCCAGTTCTTCACCGGCGTACCTGACAGCTGACTTTTTCTGAAGTTCTTCTGCAGGTCCTGCCTTCAGTTTTTTCAGTTCATTCAGACGGTTTTTTAGTTCCGGGATATTTACATCTCCATCATTATCTTCATTTTCCGCTTTTCTTCCAAAAAGCCTGAATCCTCCTTTCTTTAACAGATCAGCTGGAAGTTTCTCTTTTATTTCCTCCTCTTCCCTGGTTATCTCTTCCAGTTTGTCCTCCAGCGAACGGATTACTTTCATCTCCTCAGCCAGCTTGGCATCTACATCATCAAGATAGATCTGCCAGGCATCTTCAAGCGAATCAAGATACTGGCTTATCTCACCACTAGCTGCAACAAACGATGAAAGATCAGGGATCCATGTTCTTTTAAGTTCAACATGATTAAGGCCTGAAAGGAGTTCCTTAAGTTCAGTACCCGGATTTTCCGTAATCCCTACCAGCCATCCGGAGGGAATGTCAAAGCGGCAGCTTATTTCAGGAAGGGTAAGGTCACTTCGTAAAACATCTTCGGTAATCGTACCGGAATAAAATGCCCTCAACCCCTCAAGAACAGAAGTCTTTCCGGATTCGTTCTGACCAATCAGACACGTAATATTATCAGGCGATATATTCTGCCAGTCGGTATCGACAATTGAACGAAAATTTTTTATCCTGAAAGCCGTAAGCTTCATCATAATATTGAAGGTTATAATTGAAATCCAAAAACGAGAATATCATCAACCTGCTGAGTATCTCCCTTCCACTCCTCAAACGCATTTTTAATTTGTACTTCCTGTAATGCCATAGGCAGTTCTGCAACAGATTCTATCAGGCTTTTAAAATGTTTATGCTTATACTTCTTATCGAATTCACCACCAAACTGATCGGAGAAACCATCGGTGAACATGTAAAATGAATCACCGGGTACGGTCTCCACCCAGTTATTGGTAAATGGTGTTTCCTGAAAAGCAGCCAGCCCGATAGTCATTTTATCGGGCTTGTATTCTTTAAGAACTCCGTTCCTGACCATTATCAGTGGCCTGTTGGCTCCTGAAAACTGGAATGTTCCGGTTGTAAGGTCGACCTTGCACAATGCAATATCTATGCTGTCTTTGGTTTCTGCATAGGTGCCTGTCTGGTTAAGGGCCTTCATCACCTTTTCCCGCATAAGATTAAGTATCCTGTTTGCTTTAAGGTTTACTCCCGACTGAAGGATCTCATTCAGAAAGCTGATACCCAGGATGCTTAAAAGTGCTCCCGGCACACCATGACCGGTACAGTCGCCAACAGCAATACACATTATCTTTTTATTATTGAAGACATAGTAGAAGTCTCCGCTGACAATGTCGCGAGGAAGGAAAATAACAAAAGAATCACGCAGGTATCCCCTGAGTCTCTCAGGATTAGGCATAAGTGCATGCTGTATCATCCCTGCATAGCGAAGGCTGGCCAGGTGATCGTTCATAAACTGGTCACGTACAGGAAATGTATCAATATCCGGTTTTTTATTTTTGACAGCCATAACGGGTTATTTCCAAAAACCGCCACTAAATATACGTTAATTTTCAATCTGTTCAACCTGAATGTCCGTGTTTTCAGTTGCCCCGGCAATCAGCAGGGCCACATTTTCAACATGATGTGTTTGAGGGAACATATCTACCGGCTGGACCTTTGCCACTGAATATTTCCCTGATAGCAACAGGATATCACGGGCCTGAGTGGCAGGATTACAGCTCACATATACTATCTTTTCCGGTTCTGATTCAAGTATGGCTTTTATAACATCCTCATGCATTCCCGATCTTGGCGGATCGGTTATAATAACATCTGGCCTGCCGTTGGCTTTAATAAAGCTGAGGGTCAGTACTTCTTTTATGTCGCCTGCAAAGAAAGCGGTGTTAGTTATTCCATTTATTTCGGAATTTACCTTAGCATCATTGATCGCCTCAGTGATATATTCAATTCCAATCACCTTTCGTGCCTGTCCCGCCACAAAATTTGCTATTGTACCTGTACCTGTATAAAGGTCATATACAGTTTCCCTGCCTGTCAGACCGGCAAACTCCCTGGCAATCCTGCATAACTCCAGTGCTTGCAGTGTATTGGTCTGATAAAACGATTTCGGCCCAATCCTGAACCTGAGCCCGTTCATATCCTCATACAGATATTTTTTCCCTTTATACAATAAGGGTTCCTGGTCGACGAGTGAATCATTCCACTTGGAGTTAATAATATAAAAAAGGGAAACAACTTCCGGAAATTGCGAGGCTATGTGGTCAAGCAGCCCTGTTCTTTTTTCTTCATCCTCGTGAAAAAAGACCACTATCACCATCACCTTCCCATCGATGGAATTCCTGATAATAAGGTTCCTGAGAAATCCATCATGATTGACGGGATCAAAGAACGACATCTTATTTGCCAGGACATACCGGCGCACTGCATTCCTGATCCTGTTCGATGGTTCAGGCTGAAGATGGCATTCTTCTATATCCAGAATCTTGTCATACAATCCCGGTATATGAAATCCCAGGGCATTTTCCTTTTCTATCCTATTTCCAGACTCAATCTCCTCACGTGTCATCCACCTCCTGTCAGAAAATGTAAATTCAAGTTTATTACGATACAGATACTGTTCGTCTGAACCTTTTATAGGTAAAAAACAGGGAATCTCCGTTTTCCCTATTCGCTGCAGGCTGTCCCTGACCTGCTTTTCTTTATGATAAAGTTGAAGTTCATAGGGAAGGTGCTGCCATTTGCAGCCTCCGCAAATGCCAAAATGCCGGCATCTGGGTGAGATCCTGTCAGGTGAATATTCATGAAATTTCACTATTCTTCCTTCAAGGTATTTCTTTCTTTTCTTAACAACCTTAATATCAATAATATCTCCAGGTATTACCATAGGGACAAAAACAACAAGGTTATTCACCCTGGCCAGGGCATTACCTTCGGCTCCAATATCGGTTATTGTTACCTTTTCCAGTAGTGGTAAATCTTTCTTCCTTCCCACTTGTTTTTAACGTTTTCTATTTATCAGATTAATGTATATCATTAATGAGGATGTATTCATTTTTAAGAAATTTTCACCCCCATCCCAGCCTTCCCCCAT
>CAYYIW010000085.1:0-4914 GCA_964472085.1 uncultured Rikenellaceae bacterium
TCACCCGTTTCACCGATATTGATATCGGAAAAGTTGGCATGGATTTTACCTGATTTAATTGAGTTGATCGTTGCATCACAGAATGTAAGGGTCAGGGATGTTCCGCTTCCAAGGGAGTTTGCTTTGAAAGATCCGTTAGAAAGTGATACGGAGCACTGACCTGTATTTTTCTCCATATATACATCCCCGTATTTGTTGTCAATCCTCAGTGTAATATACTCAGGGGCATTTACATAATAATTGATTTCAACTCTCGAGTCATATGATATAAGCTTGCTTGTCATTCCCTTAAAACTTTCAAAGATCATGCTGATGCTCTGTGTAAAATCTGTTTCTGCCTTTACCAGGTATTTTGAATAGCTTATATTAATATTAACACCATCAAACATTTTATCCAGCCTCGCCCTGTTGGGGGCATAAGCTTTTACTTCAGCCCTGACGAAAACAGAGTCTTTATCCCAGGGAGTAACCTGAACGGTCCCGTATTTATTAGAGATCTCAAGGGAGCTCTCTTCATTAACCGGTACAGTTTTTATAAAGTTTCTCGTTTCAGTCTCTTTCTGTGCATACAGATTACCGACGAGGAGGAATAATATATTGATGGAGATGATCAGTTTACAGTTCATAGCTTTTCTTTTTAGCCGGTTTGTTTTCATTTTCCTTCAGTATTGTCAGCATATCTTCAAGAAGCCGGATCCTGATCCTGTAGTTTTGAATAAGGGCCTCAATCACTTCCTGGTTTGCCACATTATCTTTGAGATCTTTTTTAATTTCCGTGCAAAGGCTGTCGAGATGCGACATATCCGAATCCAGCTCCTTCCTTATTTCCGGATTACGTGTCAGTAATGGCCTGGCTTCCCTGAAAAGTGTATTTGCCATATTATTGTAATATATCTCGGTTTCTTTCAGCTGTTTTATCCCGTTATCATCAGCCGAGATCAGGGTTTTGCTATTTACGTCGGGGTTAAATTTCCCTGTAAGGAAGAGATAGCCTGAAAAAATAACGGCGATCATGGCTGCAACCGATAACCAGCGCCATAGAGACCTGTGTTTTTTACCCAGGGCTTTTTGTATCTCAGCCCAGTTTTCGGGTGAAGGATTGTATCTGTCGAGATCATCCCTGTTTGCCTTGATGAATTCTTCAAGTTTGTCCATCTCTTCAATTGTTTTTAATTAAATTTCTCAATTTCTCTTTAGCCCTGGAATACTGTGATTTTGAAGTTGATTCAGAGATTCCAAGTATCTGCGATATCTCCGAATGATCGTAACCTTCAAGCAGATACAGCGTAAGGATTATCCTGTAACCGTCAGGCAGCATTTCAATACCTTTAAAGATCTTTTTTGTTTCAAATACAATTTCTTCTTCATCATCACTTACATCTGCCGGCAGGTTATCATAAAAAGTCAGGTTGATCTTTTTCTTCCTTGTATGATTTATACATTTGTTAATCAGTATTCTTTTCAACCATGCTCCGAAGGTGGATTCAAACCTGAAGGAATTGAGTTTCCTGAAGCATTCCGTAAATGTCTCCTGCAGTATATCTTCAGCATCTTCCCTGTTGTTCAGCATCCTGTAGGCAAGGTTATACATAGCTTTGGCGTACTGATTATAAAGCCTGAACTGGGCCTTGCTGTTACCTTGCCTGCATTCCTCTATCAGCGGGGCGTCTATATAAATATTTATATTATCCACTTGTGCTTTTACTGTTTTTAAAGACAAAAGTAATTTGCAAGAGTTGCATAATTATTTAATATGTTCTGAACTTTTTCCTGTAAGGAATCGCTATAAAAACTATAAGAGCAACAGCAACTGCAGCCAGTGTGCCGATCCTGAGAAGGTAGTCCCCGTATCTGACATACGGAGTGATTTTTGTTTCCGGGCATATGTCGCCCTTTAGAACTCCTTTTGTCCACCATTTTGTTTCGGATATCCTTTTTCCCCTGATGTCTATGATGCACGATACCCCTGTATTTGCCGACCTGGCTACCGGCCGTCTTGTCTCAATAGCCCTCAATGACGCATACCAGAGATGCTGTTTATACCCGTTGGTGTTTTTCCACCATCCGTCATTTGTGATTATAAAAAGGGCTTCAGCCCCGTTTTTGATATATCCTGTAACATACTGTCCGAAAACGGATTCATAGCATATAATCGGGGCAACTTTCTTCAGGGACCCATAGGTTCCGGTGAAGCATGAGCGTTCTTTCTGAATCCCGTATCCCCATTTTGTACCCCCAAGATATGGGAGTATCCTGCTTATAAGTCTTCCGGGGCCGGTTGAGAACTGCATTTCTATCCCCGGGACAAGCTTGGACTTATGGTATACCTCAACGACAGATGAGGTATCTATCTTTAGTGCAGAATTGAAATGATCCCAAAAGGCACCTGACTGGTCTTTTCGCCTGGCACTTTTTGTAGGAGGTTCATCTGCAGGTGGATACATGCGGTATGTTACAAGGCCTGTTACAATCGAGGCCCTGGGACATGACCTGGCAAGATTCCTTATCATCTTTATATATTCACTGGAATTCAGACTGTCCAGGTTAACAGGATCGTCAACAGTGGTCTCGGGAGTTATTATCCATGATGTCTTACCTGTAACTTCGGTGGATGCCATATTTATCACATTCTGAAGCTGTTCTCTGAAAGGTATATTGAATTTTTTGGTATAGGGATCGATATTGGGTTGCACTATTATCACCTCCGAAGGATCCTTATGGTTCTCTTTAATGGTGAAATAACGTATAGCAGAATAACCGGAAGGTAAAAGCAATACTAAGAGCCATGCAGATATTACCATTCCACGTTTCTTCCTGTATTTTGCCGGCATTACAAGAAGCATGGTGAGCAGGAGATTTGATGTCAGCACCCAGACAGTACCTCCGGATGTGCCGGTTAAATCATACCATTGTATAAACAGTATATCCTTGGCAAGACCGTTACCCAGGTTAAGCCATGGGGAGACAATGTTTACATTCAGGCTGATAAACTCGTAGGCAAGCCAGAAGGAGAACAGGGCTATTATACCGGCATAAGTACCGGCTTTTAGTCTTACCACATGTGCAAGCCACAAAGCGAATGACATAAGAAAGGCAAGACCCATTATCACACATATAGCGCCGACAAGGCTGGCAACTCTCATCCAGCCTATCCCGGCTATGCTGAAAAGAACGAAACCGGGCAACAGGTAAATAAAGAATGCATTGGTGCTGAACCTGTCCCTGTGCTCGTACAGGTAGTTTTCTATTATGAAGAAAGGAACAAATGAAAATAACAGGACAAGACCGGTACACCAACCTGACCAGGCAAGTCCGGTAATTATTCCTCCTGCCACAGATAAAGCTGTAAGGAAGTATTTGTTCATAATAGAATTTACTCTATATACAATGTCAAAAATAGCAGAAGAAAAGCAGACCTCTTTACTAATCGGGCATTTTTAAAGTATAAAATAGGCAGGGAGGGCAAAGAAACTTCTTATCTTTTTATCTTTGTGGTCATAAGAAGGGCGGATGATTTCGGCGATTGAGATATTATTGAAAGGGATAGTATTGGGTGTGGCAATTTCGATGCCGTTAGGACCTATAGGTATTATACTGGTTAACAGGACTATAAAGCGAGGGTTCTTTTCAGGTTTCTTCTCCGGGCTGGGTATGGCAGTGGCTGATACTTTGCTGGCGGCAATTGGAGCAATAGGATTCAGCGTAATAGTCAGTTTCATAAAGGAGCAGAGGTTTATAATAACTATTGTAGCAGGGATAATAATAATAGGTGTTGGTCTGAAGGTATTGCTGTCAAACCCCGTAAAAGACTTCAGGAACAGGGAGAAAGCGAATAAATCATTATGGCGCGACTTTTATTCACTGTTTGTCCTGACCATTTCAAATCCATATACGATATTTATTTTCGTTGCTTTTTTTTCAGGTATTCATATTAATGGTACCATTGATCCTGGATTGGTTCCCTTCTTCCTGATCCCCGGTATCCTGATAGGTGCCGTGACATGGTGGTTCCTTCTTAGTTATTTTGTAAGCCGTTTCAAGAAGAAGATAAGGCTCAGGAGCATTGTAAAGCTTAATAAGGTAGCAGGTCTGGCCATTATTGTTCTCGGGGCAGTCATATTATTTAGTGTATTCACCAATCTTAAACTATGATTTATCTAATTTTTGGTATCACTGGTGAAAATGAATTATTAAATGTTGCATTTTGGAAATAATTAGCATACATTTACAACTGGAATGTTCATTTACATTTACGGCAAAAGAGATCTAAAGCATTAATTTAAAAATATATAGAGTTGTAAAACTTTAAGAAGAAGCTTTTTACTGTCCAAAAGCAATTTTTCCATTCTTTTCATGGCTGCCCCGACGATAACTGTCGGGGCTTTTTTTATGAACGCGGTAATTTCCGGCAAAATCCGGGATTATTTCGTCATGTATACCTATGAAGGTTCATTTGATTGACATTCTGATACCTTCGCGAAGATGATGTAAGTAAGGAGTCCATGGGGAATAAGACGGGGCTTTTTGATACGGCATCATTTATTCATTGGCAAAACTCTTCAAACGTCTGCATCAGGAATGCTATTGAAGCTTTAATTATCAAGCCATGAAACCGTTGAATATGAATAACCACCTGATCCTGTTTTGTATATTCATTGGCAATGCTCTTCAAAACCTCCGTATCATGCATGTTATTTAGCTATATTTATCAAGCCACGAAGTGGCTGAATTTGAATAACCCCCGGTGAAGCCGGGGGTAACGGCTAACTCAGTGATTTAAAGCCCTGAAAGGGCTTAATATACTTGTAAATAAGTAAATACTTCAGTAATTTAGTACAATCTCGCTACATTACTAACATTTAATATTTTACATCATGTCAAGCTATCGTCAGCATCTGTATCATATTGTTTTCA
>CAYYIW010000086.1:0-4733 GCA_964472085.1 uncultured Rikenellaceae bacterium
TGATTGTTGCTCTTACCGGCCTGTCTGAACTGTTAACAGGCAAGTTTAAATAAGTTTGTCCTTTCAGGATTTTTATTTCCCTTTTCACCTGGTTCTTCGCCGGGGTCTGAGCATTTATCGTATTATAAAACACTGATAAGAAAAAAATAATCCCTATTGAGCTTAATAGTCTCATAATAGTTTGTTTTCTCATAATTATGTGAATTAACTATATTTAATTCCTAGCATTATACTTAATGCGATCACCGGAACCTGTGCTATTTAAACAGCAGAGGAGCAAATTGATATAGATCTCTTCGCCAGGTAAGCCATTCATGAGCAGTACCTTTAGATTCATAGAAAGTTGTTTTTATACCCAGATCAGTCAGTTTCTTAATGGCATTGGTTGCTATATCGTGAATTCTGGGTTCCAGACGGTCCTGTTTCGACCAGCTGGTCTCATTTTCACCCATACCATGAAGCAGGTATAATACAGGGTATTTATTCTTTACTTCTTTTTCATAACCAGGAGGAGTATGTACATAAATACATCTCCATTTACCTGTTAAATCCGAATAGTACCAGTTCTCTCTTACTGATTATCCTGGTATAAGTTTATTGAACCAAGCTCCCATAGCTCCAGGGATTTAACTTTTACAATCCCATTATTGGAAAATATGGTAATTCCTGTGCTCGAAGGATCGGGATAGATCTTACTTGACATTGTTGTCTCGCCGTCATTTGCAAACACTTCAACAGAGCACCTGTCAACAAATATATGTAATTTGGTTACATTGGACCTTTTCTTTAATGGTCCCTTATTAACAGAAGGGAATACCGGACTGAAGTCATCGTATCCGCTGTTTCGGCGGTCCACAAACATCTCTTCTTTGTCGGCATTATAACCGACAACAGTTCTTTCATTTCCTCCTACACATAAGTTTACCCCAAATTCTTCTGCAGATATATTCTCAAACTCTACAATTAACTCGTATGAATTCGTGGAAGGCACAAATTTCCTGGGAGTCCACAAACCTTCAAAAGTGTTAGGTGTTACCGTTTTATGGACAGTTCTGAGAGATGCCAGTTCTTTAACAGGGTTTTGAATTAGCCTTATTCCTTCAGGAAACGTTTTCAATTCGAGACTTCTGGGTACAGAAAACAGTCCCATTATTGGTTCAGAAAAAGCATACGTCCAAATACCCATCCAACCAACCCAGACAGTTCTCTTTTCTTCAGGAGCATAGTTATTCCAGGATCTCACTGCGTAGAAATCAGCACCATAATCAACCCAGAAAGCCTTTTCCCAGCCGGGATTATACTCTTTATAGGGTGTTTTTGGCAGTTCATCGCATAACATAATTGCATCACAGAAAATATATCCTTTAGAGAACATGCCTCTTCCGGCCATATTATCAACAATTTCAATCCTGGCAATTTTTCCCCTGAATTCCGTCACGTCCCATCCTGTCCAATTTAAATTGGCATTCCCGCTATTCCCTGTATGTGTCCTTACAACTTTACCGTCAATCAGGAGGTTTACGCATTCATCACCAGGATAATATCCTCCTCCAACAAGAAAGTTTATAAAATTCTTAGATATCATAAACTGCGGTGAAGTTATTTTCCCTTTCCCGGGTCCGCTGCTCTTAATACAGCGATACCCTTGTTTCCCATTGGTTTCTTCTGCCACAGTAGGAGATTCAATGAATGCATCTCCTTCCATATCCCAATCATCAATACCCCTCTCAAAGTCAAACAACATCTGACCAGAGGGGAAGTATTTATTGTATGAAAGTTCGTTTATAAAATCTTTATCCAGGGTAAATCTGGTGCCATCAAAATCACCAATAAAGTATTCTCCGTTGCGCGGCTGCAGACTGATCTCAAGCACCCATTTAATTTCTGACGCATTTCCATCAACTAACAATGGAAAGAAATCAACACATTCCCATTGCCCGTTAACAGCACCCCACGGCCCAAATTTACTCATGTATTCCCAATCGACCAGGTTCTTCGAGCTGAAGAATCTGATCTCCTGGATCTCGCAGGATGGCATTACCATAATCCATTTATTACCCGGCTCATACCAAAATACTTTTGGATCACGGTATGTACCGGTACTATTTGATATTACTGCCGGCTTATCATATTTGATCCAACTTTTTGCTGAATCAATACTGTAAGCTATACTCTTATTCTGGGATGCCATCTGCAGGGCAACCAATGGAGGATTATCCTTCTTGCCAAATCCACTGGAATTATTCCAGTCAACCACAACAGAGCCTGACATTCCACTAATTACCTGTGGTTTACGTTGAACCGGCATACCCTGTCCTCCGGTTCCTGGTGCTCTGAACATCCGGCTTCTCTCCAAGCCGTAATCAGTCATTTTCCAATGAACAAAATCTTTGCTGGTCGCTGTTCCCCAGTTAAGGTAATACTGACCGGCAAAATAGAATAATCCGGTAGGATCAATGGACGGAAAAAAGTGGTATTCCGGACTATACTTCTCTGACAGGTCATTCGAAATTCCCTGGCCGAATAAAACGGTTCCACCTGTAAGTAAAACCAATACGAGAAAAATTCTCTTTATTACTTTCATATCATGCTTATTTAAATCATTATATTCTTCCAGGAACCAATTAACCTGGCAATGACTTTCTTGCCTCCCTGTCAGGGTCGTTCTCAACTGCACATTCATCGTTAAGGATCATTGTCTCACCATTTGCCACGGAATATTTGGGCCAGTCAGGTAATCCCCCTCCATTCGGGCTTCCGGTTTTCATGAATTGAACCAATGAACCCGACATTTTAGTGGCCAGTTTCCTTGGTCTTGATCCTCCACCTGTATGAGAAATCTGAACATCTGTATTATAGTACCAGAATGAAATATCCATTGTATGGAAAGCACGTAACCTGCCATCAAATACAGGAGGATCCCAGCCAAACCATGCCAGAAATACGGGAGCTGATTGCTGCGATTTCGTATTGCAGAAATCTATTACATTTTTCCTGTTACTCAGCACCATAGCCAAAATTTCTATTGGCTTCCTATCAGGAAAGTTCTTTGCATAAGCATCAATTATTGCATCTGTATCATTTCCCAGCGGACGGACAAAGCCGCGGGTTGTCTTAACCATCTCTTTAGCTTTGTCCATCGATATGTTTTCAAGAGACGAATCAAATGCACTTGGGGATCTTTCATAAAATGTGCTGCATACTATCATCGGTATATCCGCAGCCAATGGTGAAGGAACCGGAGCGTAAGGTTGCTCTGGTATAAATGTACCATCTGCAACAGGACCAAATCCTCTCATCATTCCAATTGCTCCGGACTCCTGTCTGAATTTAAATAATGCTTTCTGAGTCAAAGCATAATATTCCCTCCATGGGATATCCTGGAGCTTATCGATTTGTGAAGGATTTAATCCGGCTTCCTTTAAAATATAAGAGGCAAGTTTTGATGAATTACTTTTGTCGCCTACATTGATAGCAAGCCCGCTTAAAGCAACAGCTTTATGGAACAATCCTTTTGCAGAGGGCATTGCTGTGAGCGTACATACCTTTGCTCCACCTCCTGACTGGCCCATTATGGTAACATTACCCGGGTCACCACCAAAATTCGATATGTTATCCCTTATCCATTCCAGCGCAGCCACAATGTCAAGCATTCCAACATTCCCCGATGCTGCATACTTTTCGCCTCCCAGTGAGGAAAAATCAGCAAATCCAAGTGGCCCCAATCTGTGATTCAGAGAGCAAAATACAATGTCCCCCCTGCGGCTTAAATTCTCTCCGTGGTACTCCGGGTGTTCTATGGAATTGCCGCTTGTGAATCCACCCCCATGGATCCATAACATTACGGGACGTTTCTTTGAGTCATTATACCCGGGCGTCCATACGTTTATCCCCAGGCAATTCTCACTTACATCATCATAATGCCAGTAATCTGTAAAGGCAAGATACCTGTTGGCATAAAAATTATCCAGCAACTGTGGTGCAGCATTCGGCCAGTATACTGCCGGGTAAATATCTGTCCATGGTTCCGGCTTCTGAGGAGGCATAAACCTGTTTTTCCCGGTGGTATCGGCTCCATATGGAATTCCCAGAAAATTATAAATGTCTTTATGGATAAATCCCCTCACCTTTCCATAAACTGTCTCTGCAATTGCTATGTTGTCTCCTATAAAGATTACCTGTCCGTCTTCTTCCTTTTTATCAGCGGATACAGAGGCACATGAGGACATGGTAACTGCCGTGGTGCCAAGGGTAAGACCGGCTGCGCCGGCACCCATGGTTTGAATAAATTTACGCCTGTCTGTTTTCATTTAAATTGATTTTTAGTATAGTTATAAGTTAAATGTAATAAAATGCCGGCAGAAAGTAAATCAAGCTATTAATTTTCCGGAAAATAATTATCTCTGCTGCAAAAGGGAGAAAAACCATAAAATATTTTTCTCCCTTGTTTATCCCATATTAACTAACTCAACACATCGATCTGCTAAAAAAATCCAATTTTAATACGCTTTAGCCTTTTTTAACCAGTCCAAGCTCCTTTTCAATTTGTTCCAGAGACTTACCCTTTGTTTCCGGTATCCAGATTTTCACGAAAACAAATGCTAAAACACTGAACGCTCCTAATATGCCGAACAAATAATTCAATCCTAAACTTCCCTGGATAATCGGGGCAAAATATACGGTCAGGAAAGTGCACAACCAACTTACAGCTGTTGAGAATGACATGGCAACAC
>CAYYIW010000087.1:0-4704 GCA_964472085.1 uncultured Rikenellaceae bacterium
TCCCCCTTTCTTCGACCTACGAAGCCAAAGGCGAAGTAGGTAGGGGGAATGCCCGAAACCCTGCCACCCTCTGCACAGGCAAAGGTGCTGTAAGCATAAGAAAGAGTGCGGGCGCAGGATAATCCGGAAATTACTCTTTTTAATTGTACCGGTTTGCAGAAAATTTCTTAAATTTGAGATGCTGCATTCAAAATCGTGTAAATATGTCTTTACTTAAGTACATCGAACGGTTACGACGTATGGATACTTTAATATCCATGAAAGCCACCGGAACGCCTGACATTTTTGCTGAGAAGATGGGAGTCAAAAGAAGCACCCTCTTTCAGTATTTACAGGAGATGCGTTCTATGGGCGTGGATATCAGGTATTCATGCTACCGGCAAAGTTATTATTATGCCGATAACAGAAGGATCAAGATCAGGCTTGAAAGTACATTCTCTTCGTTTACATCAAACGAAAATTTCAGAAAAGGAAAGGAATGAAAGTATAGTTCTTAAAATTATTTATGAGTCCGGTATTATTGGATTCGGGTTGTGTTAATTCGGTAATAGAGAAAACCTGCCGTCTGATGAATCTAATACAAAGATATTACAGTATAAAAGGATTTTATTTACTGGTACTGATGACAGTTCTGAACCTATCTATGATATGGTTGTCGAAATCGGTGCTGATAAATGAAACGGTCTTTTACAACACCTACAGTGAGCTGCTGACCTATGACAGATCCATGAAGCTGTTTGAAAGGATGAAGGATCTTTCCTGGATAGGTTATGCATTCACACCAATATTACTCTTGTTCAAATTTTCCATAATCAGCCTGGTAATATATACGGGTGTTGTCTTTTTTAACAGGCAAAAGAATATAACATTCGGATCAGTCTTCAGGGTTGTTGCCGGCAGTGAATTAATATTTATTATGGCAGGAATTTTTAAGTTCCTGTGGTTCTATTTGTTTGCAGGAAATTATGATCTGAATGATCTTGGATTTTTCTATCCGGCATCACTTATTAATCTCTTCAGCAAAGCAGAGGTCAGTGATCTCTGGCGATATCCCTTGCAGACAGTGAATCTTTTCCACATTGCCTATATTTTGCTCTTATCATACGGAATATGGATTCAGACCGGCGTTGACAGGAGGGACTCTGATAAGATAGTGATATTTTCATATATACCCACACTTATACTCTGGGTAGTGCTTGTAATGTTTATTTCAGTAGGGTCATCGATATGAGAAAAAAGATAATTATCGGGAGTGTAATTTTGGCTTTCATGCTGTCAGTAGGATACCTTGTGGCAGGTGTGATTAATAAAATGCATTATACTGATATTATCAGGAAGAGGATTTCAACCCTGCCGGAGTTTTCCTTTAAAACGCTCAATAACAATATATTCAGTTCGTCAGATATTAAGGATGGTCCTGTCCTGATTGTAAGATTTCATCCCGAATGTGAGCATTGCCAGTATGAGATTTCAGAATTACTTCAGAGCAGCATCCCTGATTCAGATGCAAATGTTATTCTTATCAGCAGCGCCCCTGTGGATACTGTCCGGAATTTTCTTGCCCGGTTTGACATTGATGAATATCCTTCGGTGATACCCTTGATTGATACTTCCTATATGTTTGATGAGGTATTCGGCAGCAGTATAGTTCCGTCGAACTATATCTATAACAGTAAACATGAGCTGGTAAATGCCATCCAGGGCGAGGTGAAAACCGGGACTATTGTGAAATACCTTCTGTCTGTTGAAGAAGACTGATAAAATAAAGAAACTTGGAGTACTGCAACATGATTCCTCCGACTGCGGGGTTGCATGCCTTGTTACAGCCATAAGGTATTACGGGGGTGACTCAACAATAGAGAAGATCCGCAGAATGAGCGGGACAGACCAGGCAGGCACAACTCTTCTGGGTCTGTATCAGGCTGCCTGTGAAAATGGACTGGAAGCAACAGGTTATGAGGCAGGAATAGATGATATCAGGAAATATGATAACCTTCTTATTCTTCATGTTCTGAACGATGAAGGCCTTGAGCACTATATTTTGTGTATCGGCTACGATTCGCAGCGGTTCATAATATGGGATCCGGCAGTCGGGCTCCAGCTTACAGCAGATGACAGACTTAAAAAAATATGGAAAAGCGGGAAATGCCTGGGACTTATACCGGGGAAGACATTTAAATATAAGAATGAAAGCAAAAGAAGTAAATGGAAATGGTTGCTCCGAACAGTAGGCCCTGAGAAAGAGCTGCTTATAATAAGTGCAATAGCCGGAGTCTTTATTTCTGCATTAGGGCTGGTTATGGCTATTTTCACACAAAAGCTGATTGACAAAATACTGCCGGCAAAGGATATAAAAATTCTGGTACTGGCCACAGTACTGGTATTTGTCCTTCTTTCAACAAGGATAATCCTTACAGCCCTTAGACAGTACTTTCTGTTGACACAGGGAAGGATCTTCAATGTCAGGATAGTGGATGAGTTCTACAGGTCACTCCTATCGCTTCCCAGGATGTTTTTTGACACACGGAAGACAGGCGATTTCGTTGCAAGGATGAATGACACAACAAGAATTCAACATGTTATAGCTGATATAACAGGAGTCTATATCATTGACATCTTAATTCTTGTTATTACAGTCCCGGTAATATTCTACTACTCTTTAACAGCAGGAATCATATCGCTTGTAAGCCTTCCTTTGATCTATCTGCTTGTGGCACGATGGAATGGAAGGATTAAAAAGGGACAGCATTCGGTAATGGCCGGTTATGCCCTCAGTGAAAGTAACTTTATCAATTCCCTGGAAGGTATAACAGAGATAAAGAGTATGATATGGCAGGAAGCCTTTGGTGAAAGGAACAAGGGTATTTATTCGGATTTCCAGGGCAGGGTTTTTGATCTGGGTAAGATAAAAATAAAACTGAGCCTTATTACCGGATTATCAGGTACATTTTATCTGGTTGTTATTCTTCTTATGTCGGCACTGCAGGTAATTGATTCAGCCATGACAGACGGAGAGCTTATGGCTATTATCTCATTAAGTTCATCATTACTTCCTTCGGTACTTAACCTGGCGCTTATTTCAATCCCTTTCAGTGAAGCCAGGGTAGCATTAAACAGGATGTTTGAATATACCCTTATGGAGTCGGAGACGGATGGAGAGAGCGAAAATAGCGGATTGGCTGAAATAAGAAGAATATCACTTAATAATATCTCATTCCGGTTTCCGGGACGTAAATTATTGTTAGATGATATCAGCCTGATCATTGAAAAGGGGAAAATAGTATCTCTGGTTGGCGAAAGCGGTTGTGGCAAAAGTACCCTGGCAAATATCATTTTAAGGTTTTACAGTCAGGAATCAGGTGATATCATCATAAACGGCAACATTGTATCAGACAAGGTTGATGTACAAAGATGGAGAAGTAAAATTGGTATTATTCCACAGGAAATTCATATATTTAATGGTACAATCCTGCAGAATCTGATAACCGGGTTATCAGAATCAGAAATTAAAAAAATGGTTACTGCTGTAACAAACTTAGGGATATCCGGGTTCTTCGATAGTTTCCCGGCCGGACTGATGACGGTTGTGGGAGAGGAGGGCATAAATCTGTCGGGGGGTCAAAAGCAGGTAATTGCTTTTACAAGGGTTTTGCTAAATAATCCTGATATACTTGTGATCGATGAGGGGACATCCAATATGGACAGGGGAACAGAGGGGATTATCTCGGATCTTCTTTTACGGTTAAGACCAGCTATGGGTATGCTGATGATCTCGCACAGGGTGAATATGATAAAAAAGCTCAGTGATTATATATATGTGATGGAGGATAGGGTAATCAGTGATCATGGCACCCATGAAGAACTGATTGGGAGGGATAATATATACAAGCGTTTCTGGGATGATTTTTATTAAAATTTCAGAGTACAGTCCGACAATAATAGACCGGGCTTGTTTTAATTTGATCTGCAGGACCTGCCCACAGAAAATCCTGCAGGCGGAAACCGAAAAGCCTCAAAAGAGTAGGTTGGATTAAATATGTCTCGTTATGAAAACTTTAAGTTTAGAACAAATGGAAGTGATTCAGGGAGGAATCAAAACAGATTCTCTCATAGGACTGATGTGTGGAGCCACATTAGTATTCGCTTGTTCAGGAATATTTGCTCCATTAGCTGGAGCTACCGGTGCCGGTTGTGCTGTAGGTCTTTATGCAATGCATGTTTGGGCAACTCAATAAGAAAATAAAATTCACTCTTTAAAATAGGATGTTATGAAAAGAGAATTATCATTTTATGAAATGTCCCAAACTTCTGGTGGAAGCTTTTGGGGCGGATTTTGTGTTGCAGTAGGAATAGGCAATTTAGCAGCCCCTTTCCTTGCTTTAACAGGAGTTGGCATTGTGCTTCTTGCAGCTGCAGATATTGGTTGTCTTGGCTACGCAGCGTCGCAATTATAAGATTTTTTTATATTTTAAGAAATAGCTGAATTGGTTATCAAAATCAGCTATTTCTTACTTAATAGGTAAGTATATTAAATTGCAGCAAAAATTAAACTTATTAAAACGGATTTTAAACAGAAATAATTCTTAACCTGATAATTTGTATTTCCGATGAAAAGAAGTAATAAATTGATTATTATTTTGTTAAGTTTGATAGCGATATATCTAATATTCAGACTTTTCACTGTAGATGATTATAATAGATCGG
>CAYYIW010000088.1:0-3585 GCA_964472085.1 uncultured Rikenellaceae bacterium
GGTGCCACCAGGAATCGAACCGGGGACACATGGATTTTCAGTCCATTGCTCTACCAACTGAGCTATGGCACCTCATTTGGGACTGCAAATATAAAATTCAATTTTGACTAGACAAAGAGTTTGAAAAAAAAAATCTGTTTGGAATGATTTTACCGAAGATGTACCTTTGCATCCTCAATAATAATATAAGATGGATTACATCCTTCATACTCTGGAGAACCGTTTACGACTTATTCATTACAGGATACCAGGTATGGTTGCTCACTGCGGACTTATCATAAACACCGGTTCCAGAAATGAGAAGGCCGGGGAACATGGGATCGCTCATTTTATTGAGCATATGCTCTTTAAAGGCACATCAAAGCGCAAGGCTTATCATATACTAAGCAGGCTTGAAGATGTGGGAGGCGAACTTAATGCCTATACAACAAAGGAGGAAACTGCTGTCCATGCTTCCTTCCTGCACCGGGATTATGAAAGGGCAATGGAGCTGATCAGCGATGTAGTATTCAATTCAGTCTTTCCCGAAAAAGAAATAGAGAAGGAAAAAGACGTTGTCATCGAGGAAATAAATTCTTATCTCGACAGTCCGTCGGAATTGATTTTCGATGATTTTGAAGAACTCATTTTTGCCGGCCAGCCTATAGGCAGGAATATACTGGGAACACCTGAATCTGTAAGATCATTTAGAAGGGAGACAATTACAGGTTTTATAACAGGTAACTATAACACCAGCCAGATGGTGCTCTGTTCTGTCGGAAATATCCCGGATGAAAAAATTTTAAGACTTTTTACAAAGTACTTTTCAGGGGTAAATACCGGTATTCAGTCTGCCCGGAAATCAAAAAAATGGTTATACAGGCCCTCATCCCTTACAAAAAACATGGATACATACCAGAACCACTGCATAATTGGTAACCTGGCATATGATCTGAAGGATGAAAGAAGGATGAGTATGTTCCTGCTGAACAATATCCTTGGCGGACAAGGCCTTAATTCACGTCTGAACATGTCGCTTCGCGAGAAAAACGGACTGGCTTATAATGTCGAATCGAACTATAATCCCTATTGTGATACAGGTGTTTTTTCCATTTATTTCGGCACCGACAGCCAGTTCCTCGATAAGAGCATAGCCATTGCAATGGCGGAGCTCAAAAAACTCCGAACAACACGCCTGGGCTCAATTCAGCTCAGTAAGGCAAAAACCCAGATAAAGGGATACCTGGCCCGGGGTTATGAAAATTATGAGAGCCTTATGCTAAGTTTGGGTAAAAGCATTCTGGTTTTTGACAGGGCTGAAGGACTTGAGGATCTGTATAAAAAGATTGACCACATAACAGCCACTGATCTTCTTGAGACAGCTAACGATATTCTCTCTCCCGATAAATTATCGATGCTGGTGTATAAATAAGGCGTCAGGCGGAGGGCGTCAGGTTGAAGATAAAGGGAGAAGGCCGTTTTAAACAATTAAAAACTATCCAATGATAAGCAGGAAACTTGAAGAATATATCACAGACCACATATCATATGAAGACCCTGTTCTGGCAGATCTTTACCGCCAGACTCAGATCAGGTTTGTTAATCCCAATATGGCCAGCGGGCACAGTCAGGGCAAATTCCTGGAGATGATTTCCATGATGATAAGACCTGAATATATTCTGGAGATCGGTACATTTACAGGGTATTCTGCCATCTGCCTTGCCAAAGGTCTGAAAAAAGAAGGAAAGTTGTTCACCATTGAAATAAATGATGAACTTGCTGATTTTACAGGCTCATACTTTAAAAAGGCAGGATTTGGGTCAGTGATAAAGCAATTAACAGGCAATGCCCTTGAGATTATACAGAATCTTGATTATATGTTTGACCTGGTATTTATCGATGGGGACAAAAAAGAATACATAGCATATTATAACAGTGTCAGGAAGAAGGTAAAACCAGGAGGATTTATAATTGCTGATAATGTACTATGGGGGGGTAAAGTACTTGAATCTGGTAATACGGACCAACAAACCAGTGGTATTATTGAATTTAATGAATTGATCCGTAATGATGAATCAGTAGATAAAATTATTATCCCTCTCAGGGACGGATTGACTATCATGCGGACACTTTATTAAAGAGAGCATAATCTCAATGTACACAAAGAACTTATGATCTGAATTAATTGTTTTTATTACTGGTATTGTAACTGATTGGTATAGTTTTTGTTTTTTAAATAAAGTTCCTAAGTGAAACATAGAGAATCTGTTTGAATTAATAATAAAATCCGTTCAGTTTAAGTTAATCATACTATAAAATGTAATATAATGAAAAAGTTTATCTTACTTTCTTTAATCTTGACCGGTTT
Organism: uncultured Rikenellaceae bacterium; assembly: GCA_964472085.1. Taxonomy (GTDB): domain Bacteria; phylum Bacteroidota; class Bacteroidia; order Bacteroidales; family VadinHA17; genus LD21. The sequence goes on from CAYYIW010000088.1 coordinate 2,348, forward strand.
AATAATTTCCGGCAAGGCACAGGCAGGCAAGGAACAGGTACTTCAGGGTCTTGAAAACAATAACCAGTCTGATCAGCAACTGGTCACAATCGCAACATTAAAATCGGCCAGTCGTCTTTTCGGTGAAAAAGATGATCTTACTTCCGTAATACTTATTATCCCGGCCGACTCCATGGTAACTGTTCTCGGGTCAGACAGCACCTATCTTGATGTAATGTTCCAGGGTAACGAGGGATTTATATACAGAAAAGATGCAGTCATTAAGCATGTGCCTGCTCAGGTAGCCCCCCCCCAGCAACAGGTTCAGGAAAACCAGGTTCAGGAGAATCAGGTACAGGGGAACCAGCAGGAGCAAACACCACAAGAAAGCCGGTTTACCTATCTTGAAAACAAGTACGGAGCCAGTATGGCCTCTAAGCTCATGGCGGGAAAGATTTGGAAAGGTATGAATACAGAAATGGTGAACGACAGCTGGGGGACTGCTCAGAAGATCAACCGTGTCATCAGCGGTAATATAGTTAAGGAAGAATGGATATACAGAAATACCTGGCTCTATTTTGAGAATGATGTTCTGGTTGACTGGGGACCCGTCAAAAGATAACTGCCACCTGTAATTTAAACGGGCAGAAAGTAAATTTATTCGCTGATATTTGCAGATAAAAAAAAATGCTTATTTTTGCCCGTGAAATCGCGGGAGTAGCTCAGTTGGTAGAGCACGACCTTGCCAAGGTCGGGGTCGCGGGTTCGAGTCCCGTCTCCCGCTCTGGAAAAAGAGGCTGCATTAGCAGCCTTTTTTTATTTACACAGACCGGCTCAGGCTTGCCTGAAGGAGGTATGTGGAAATAATAAATAAACCGCGTAAGCGGTCTTTTTACTGATAGCTTCTCCCTAAGGGTCCGCTATGCCGGAGGCATGGCAGTCCCGTCTCCCGCTCAAGAAAGAGGCCGTCTCATAACATAATTTGAGACGGCCTCTTTGTTTGGATTTTCTGAAGATTTAATTAATGCACGTTTTTGTGGGAGATTTTGATCGGGTTCCGGATAAAAACAAGTATTTTCTGCTAATTCCTTGCTGCTATTTTGCTCAAGTTGTGTGATAAAGCCAATAATCCAACTTCTATTTCTACTTTTTCCAGACCTCTGAGCAAAAATTTCCTATAGTTACGATTCCATTTTATGATTCCAAAAACAGCTTCAACATCAACAGGTCGCTGCGAAAGCGGTTGATAGTGTTATGAT
>CAYYIW010000089.1:0-3056 GCA_964472085.1 uncultured Rikenellaceae bacterium
ATCTGTCTCTGAGGTATGGGGAAATAAATATTTCCCGGGGTGACGCTGGCATTACCATAAAGAGATTGACCCCATGGCATGGTCTTTTCGTAGGCAAGTATCCTGTTAAGTTCCTGAACAGTAATCCCCCACCTGTTAAGATCGAACCACCTGTGACCTTCCATTCCAAGTTCCAGCTTCCTTTCCATTCGAAGTGCCTTACGGGCATATTCCTGATCGGGAAATGACAGATAGGGACTCACATCATAAGTTGCGGCTGGCGTAATACCATCTGATTCTTTTACATATCCGTCAGGATTGGCGGCCCTCTCCCTTACCAGGTTAATATTCTGAAGGGCCCCGGATAGATCACCTGTCTCAATCTGGCATTCTGCAAGAAGCAACAGAACATCTGCATATCTGATCATCCGGTAACCATTTGCCGTAAAACCTTTAGTCCAGCTGTCTTTTTCAATATATTTATCTTCATCAGATTTTTTATAAACCTGTTTTTTCGGACTATAAGGTCCTGCATAAGACTGATCTCGTATCCAGTCCGAACCTGTATGAACACCCCAGTCCCAGTAAGGGATGCCTCTTCTCCCGGCTGTCCAGTCGAGACGGGGATCCACAGGTTTTGAATTATCTTCTGTCCACATGAGAGCCCATGCTGCGGGACTTGTCAACGGATTATTCCCTACATTGTTGTCTATAAGTGATGCATAGCCAAGATCTGTAAAAGGCTGAGCAGGATTATACTCAGTACATGCACGGTCATTATAACCACTATAATAATACGTACCCGGAAATTTATTATAAATCTTCTCGGGATCCCAAAGGCCGCCACCAGGAACTCCTTCATCCCTGAGAATCTCATTAGCTGCTGAATTATAACTATTATCCAGCAATGGTAACCCGTTAACAGTCCTGAAAGAATTTACAAATTCCTGTGTCGGCTGAAAGAAACCACAACAACCACCAGGTGATCCTCCATTAGATTTATAAGGGAAATTAAGAACTTCTCCATAGCTGGCATTGTAACCACCCGATCCGTCATTTACTGAATACTGTACGGTGTATACAGCTTCAATTCCATTCCTGTTCTCTATTTCAAATATCTCACCATAAGTTGGTGCCAGGCCGATGGGGGAACCATCAGGCTTGGTGCCGGTCAGTGCATCCTGGAGCAATGGAAGGGCCCCTGCATAATCATGGTTCATCTGCATCATGGCTTTTGCAAGGAGTACTTTTGAAACTGTACCGTTAAACTTGCCCATCATTCCCATATTATCAGGTAATTCAATACCTTCAGCAAGATCGGCAATTATTTTGTCCCTGACATCCTCTTTATTGGGTACTTCGACCGGATTGCATTTTTCATCAATATATGGGATCATCTTCCACATACGCCAGGCTTCAAAATGAAACCAGCCTCTTAGTGTTCTTGCCTGTCTTATAAAAGATTCAGCATCTGACTGGTCTATTGTTCCATCTGCAATTGCCTGGTCTGTCACAGTAATAACACTGTTGCACCTGGATATAGCTTCATATACTTCGCGCCATTTCAAATTAAGCATAGGATTTGTGGCAACCTCATAATAATTCATTATAGGATTGCCCTCCCAGGAATCACCTGCATCAGATCCCTTGTTTGCCTCAAGACCACGAACTGAACCCCAAAACCAGTTGCTCTGTGTTGTCTCCCAACCGGAAGAGAACTGATCGGAGACGCCGTCTATCATCGAATAGGCTCCGATAAGAAGGGTTTCAATCCCTTTTTTGTCTGCAAGTACATATTTATTTAAATCACCGGTAGGTTCAACGAAAAGAAAATCTTTTCGGCATTTTGACAAAAAGATAAGCAATAAAGGAAATAACAACAGAACTACGGCTATCTTTTTCATAACCACATACCTGTTAAATTGCATGAACCATCGCCTTTAAAAGAAAATCCAAAATCAGATATCTGCCCTTTTGAAAAGCATATTAAAGTTATAAAATAAAATTACAACAACTAGTAATCTTGTCAAATAAATATTGACCTGTTAAATAGTAAAGCTAAAATCGGTAATTATATATTTTGATTAACTTAGGGCAATAAAACTATTTTAATGATTGCCGGAATGTATAACCAACTTCTATTATTAATATTGATCCACTCACTTTACAATTAAAACCAAATGATATGAAAATTAAACTTTCTTTACTCGTTGTCCTGTTTGCAGGAATCTTTAGTGTAATTTCTTTCGGCCAGGAACCGAGGTTTAAAATCTCCCTCGCCGAATGGTCATTTAACCGTGCTATCAGGAAGGGCGTAATGACCAACCTCGACTTCCCGCGAGTTGCCAAAAGTTACGGTCTCGACGGCATTGAATATGTTTCAACATTCTTCAACGGCAAAGGTGAAGATATGCAATACCTTACCCAGTTAAAGGATTCGTGTAATAAATATGGCGTAAAAAGTTTGCTTATTATGGTAGACGGGGAAGGAAATCTTGCTGATACCTCTGCTGCTGCCAGGCAGAAGTCAGTGGAAAACCATTATAAATGGGTAAAGGCAGCCCAGTTTCTTGGTTGTCACTCAATCAGGGTTAATGCCAGGGGACGGGGTACCATGGGGCAGATGCAGGCTGCTGCCATTGATGCTCTGAGCAAGTTATCCGATTATGCTGCCAAATATAATATCAATGTTATTGTTGAGAACCACGGAGGTAATTCCTCAATAGGGAAATGGCTGGCAGAGATTATGAAGACCGTCAACAAACCTAATTGCGGAACATTACCTGATCTTGGCAATTTCTATGAATACGACCGCTACCAGGGCGTTAAGGATATGATGCCATATGCCAAGGGAGTAAGTGGGAAGACACATGATTTCGACCAGGACGGGAATGAAACAGTGATCGATTATGCAAAAATGATGAAGATAATTGCCGATTCAGGATATAAAGGTTACATAGATGTTGAATATGAAGGCAACAAGCTAAGTGAGGATGAAGGAGTCAAAGCATCTATAGCTCTTGTGAAAAAGGTTATTACCCCTTATAACGATTAATAACCGGCATATCCGGATTAAT
>CAYYIW010000090.1:0-2882 GCA_964472085.1 uncultured Rikenellaceae bacterium
TTATCCACAAATTTATTCCGCCAATATGTACCGAAATGCGGCTATTTTGCCTAACTCAGTTATAAAAGTATGTTTTTTGCAGGTTTTGTGCTGGTTTGTGTTGTTTAGAGGCATGTTTTATAGTTTGTGCGAAGGACGCCAGCAAAACTTCAAATCAAGGGCCCGGATGATTTTATCAGGTTGTAATGCCTTTCAACTTAATTATTGACCTTATCGTATTCTTTATTTTCTGTATGTTACCATAATCAAGATTGTTATAATCTAACTTCTTTTCCTTACCATCTTTTAACCTGAACCTGATACAAATAACTGAAAAAATTATTCGGTCAATCTGATCCCAGAATAAAATGCATTCCTTCGAAAATATGCTCTTCTTAATCCTTATTTCTGAACAGTCTATCCTTATATGAGCCTCCCCATACAAACTACATATTGATACTCCCAGTCCGGCAAGGTAAAATATTATGCCTTCTAGAATCAAGTAAATGCACATTAAATACATTGAAACAGGTACATGCTCTTCTGTTTTTAACATCAATATGATCGTTGCCAGTCCTAAAAGAAGACAGATCAAACCAATGATCCTTCGGCTTTTGCTCTTTTCAGGAATGCTTATAAGATTAATACTCAATTCATCCATGTGTCAGAATACAAATTTCTTAAAAGAATTATCCCTGCTCTCTTTCCTGACTAATGACCTAGATGTACCACTTCAGTATTCCCGGCACAGTTATTAAATTACCTTTTCAGGTAGCCCGGTTTTGTACTCCAGACTCCTACTCAATATCAATATCCTCGATCGGACTTCTGATAGAAAATAAATTCCGCCGGCTTACATGTGTATAAATTTCTGTTGTTCTACTGCTCTTGTGACCCAAAAGCTCCTGTATGTACCTAATATCCAGACCGCTTTCATGAAGATGTGTGGCATAACTGTGCCTTAGACAGTGAACTCCTACATCTTTTCTAATCCCTGCACGCCTGAGCGATTGCTTGAATACGGAATAAACACTCTCCACAGAGTACTTCCCTCCTCCCTGCCCTTCGAATAGATAATTGACAGGACAATAACTCTTTGTATAAACACTTATCTTTTCCCATATTTTTGGTGAAACAGGTACCATCCTGTCTGTCTTTCCCTTGCCTTCCCGTATATGCAGAATACTACGCTCCCTGTCGAGATCGGAAAGCTTGATATTAATCACTTCACCCCGCCTTAAACCACATGAATATATTAACCATAACATTAGCTTATGCTTCGCGTTCCTTGTCGAGCTGAAAATCTTCGTTACCTCTTCCTTTGATAATACCTTAGGCAATGCCCTGCTGCGCCTGGGCCTCTCTAATGAGCCCATACTGACCTTCCTGCTCCGTGTAATGCTGTAGTACAATTTTATGGCCGAAATCATGACATTCTGATATGAAGCAGAATATCCGAGTTTTAAAATGTGGTCCTCAATGAAATAAGAAATATCCTGATCATTTATGTCCTCCGGATCACGGTTGCTGTAATATCTGAAGAATATTTTTATTTGTGACAGATAAGCTTCAATTGTCCTTTTACTATACCGCTTCTCCTCCAGACTAACTCTCCACCTTTCAATCCCCTCAAGGGCTTTTACCCCTATAACCCGGCTGTTTATCTCAGACCTGTGCTCATCACGACGACCCTGGATTAATTCAGGTACCCTGGATTTCTTTACAATAACGTTTACTCCACGACCTGAAAAATAATCGGATAAGGAATCTACTGTTAACTGCGACCATGGAAGAAGCCACTCCTTGGTGTCCTTATTAAAAAAAACCTTGCCCGTAAGTTTCATCTCCTGAATCCATTCCCTGTCATAACGGCCGGTAAATTTTATTACAAGCCTTCCGTCACGCCTGTTAATTGTAAATTTAACAGGATCAAAGGCTCCAAAGGACGCTGAGGTATCTGCTTTGCCCGCCTTCCTCTCAATAGAAATACTCTCTTCCGGTCCGGGAGGAGAGACAGTAATCTTTTCGCTATGGTCTGTTTCTGCTTTTATGCGGGAAAATGACTTTTCATCCTTTGCAAACTCTTTCCTTGCAATGGAGGATATATCTATATCTGCCCTTCCCCGAAATAATCTAAGTATCTGCTTTAGCGTAACTTCATTATAATCTGCATACCAGCAACTATTCGTCCTGCTCCAGGCAGACCCGTCAACCATTCTCGCAATCGCTGTGAGTTCATCATCAAGGGGGAAGACAATGGCACATCTCCATTTGCCATGATGAAATATACGTTTCAGTGAAATCTTTTTTTTCATTTGCAGCAAGAATATTTTAGCACTTAATTCGAGATATTAAAGTTACTAATTAATTTCCGCTTGCTCTGCTATTTTGTAATGAGATAAAGAATTATGATAAGTTTGCAATTCTTCAACTCTCCTTTCTCCACCTTACTCTTCTTACAGCTCCGCCCCGTCAGTCACATAAGCAATCCCGGCAAACACCCTGATTCACAAATCTTTCTCCTACTTTGGCCTAACTTTAACTTTCACGTTCAAATCAAAATTAATTAATTAACAATTAATTATCAATTATTAGGCTTATTTTGTATATATCATGAAAATATTTTACCTCTATTTAAGTATAGGAATTATGATTGATCATTAATGCTATAGTACTTGAAGCCTTACAGGATGGAATCAGTGTGAGTGTGGGTGTGAGTTTTGAGGAAAAAAGAATGAGAGTGCTCGCTTTCGCAGTGCCGGGATGAATAAAGTGTGAGTTTGAGAGTGAGTCTTGAGAAAACAGAACGAGTGTGCTCGCTTTCGCTCTCACACTCGCTCTGTTTTATGCTCCCCAGGCTGGACTCGAACCAGCGACCCTCTGATTAACAGTCAGATGCTCTA
>CAYYIW010000091.1:0-2845 GCA_964472085.1 uncultured Rikenellaceae bacterium
AAAATCTGAAAGGAGAACTCGAATCGACTTTTAAAGAAGAAATCAGTGTCTATTTCGATATTAACCCACATGATGGTCTGCTTGAGACTCATTCAGTAGATCAGTCTCTTGAAAATAAATTGAAGTGTTTAATCTTTATTCCGATAATATCAAGAACCTACTGTGACCCCAAGAGCTTCGCCTGGCAACATGAGTTTGTCACTTTCAATAAGTTGGCAAAGGAAGATAAGTTTGGGAAAGACATAAAGCTTGCCAACGGAAATGTGGCAAGCAGAATATTGCCTGTTAAGATTCATGACCTTGATCCGGAAGATATAACTCTTCTTGAAAACGAATTGGGAGGAGTGCTCAGGGGTATCGAATTCATTTATAAATCAGCAGGTGTTAACCGTCCATTGAGAGCTAATGAGGATCATCCCCAGGACAATCTCAATAAAACATACTATCGTGATCAGATAAATAAAGTGTCCCTTGCAGTAAAGGAAATCATCAAAAGCATTAAGAATCCTGTGTCCCCTGATCAGGTAATAGAGGAAAAAATTGAGCCTGAGATTGAGGAACAGGTGGAAAGGGGAAAAGCCCCTGAAGTAAAAAAACATAACCTTCCAAATTCCACAACCAGCTTTATTGGAAGGGAAAAAGAGATGAAAGAGGTCAGGGATCTCTTTCATAAGAGTCGTATTATTACCCTGACAGGTGCAGGAGGCTGCGGAAAAACAAGACTTGCCAGGGAAATAGCTTTCATGCTTGTTGAAGAATATAAAGATGGAGTATGGTTCATAGATCTGTCACCAATTAGTGATCCGAACTTCGTTTCAAAAGAAATATCCGATGTGTTAAGTATTAGAGAGGAACCAGACAAACCAATTGTTGACACGCTGATTGAAAGTATAAAGGAAAAGTCCCTACTCATCCTGTTGGATAACTGTGAACACCTGATACAGGAATGTGCTGAAATCGCACACAAGTTGTTAAATACTGTAAAGGGGATACGAATTCTTGCAACCAGTCGCGAAGCTTTGAACATTCAGGGGGAGGTGGTATGGAGGATTCCTCTATTGGCATTCCCCAGTAGTAGTGATTCAATAAAAGAGATTAAAGAAATAATCCAATATGAAGCAATAAGACTTTTTGTTGATAGGGCTGGTTCAAGCCAACCAGGATTTACTTTAAATCCTCAGAATGTTTCCTCTGTCACTCAGATCTGCCAGCGCATTGAAGGGATCCCCCTGGCTATCGAACTGGCTGCCACAAGGATCAGGCATATAGGACTGGAAACCATCCTGGAACGTCTTGAGGACCATTTTAAGATATTATCATCTTCCAGCAGGGTTGCACCCGACCGGCAGCAAACATTGAAAGCTGCTATTGACTGGAGCTATGACCTCCTTTCAGAACAGGAGCGGCTCTTGTTCAGGCGGGTATCAGTTTTTGCCGGCGATTTCAGCATTGAGGCTGTTGAAGAGGTTTGTTCAGATAAAGAATTAAAAAAAGGAAATATTCTAACACTCCTCTCACAGCTTGTTGACAAATCTTTAGTAATTGCAGAAAACCAGGAAGATGGATCTGTACGTTACAAATGCCTTATTACTCTGCAGCAATACAGCCTGCAAAAGCTTATTGAAACTGGAGAGGAAGGAAAACTGAGGAAGCTACACCTGTTATACAACTTAAAGATAGTAGAAGAGGCTTATGAAGAACAATTCGAATCACAATCAAAATGGTTAATTAAGCTTGAAAATGAGCATGATAACCTTATTGCCGCTTTGAATTGGTCAGATAAACATTCCCCGGAAGAGTTCGTAAGGCTGTCTGGTTCCCTCGCCTGGTACTGGCGGATGCACTCACATTTACAATTTGGAAATAATTATCTGGGAAAAGCCTTATCAAAAGCTGTTGATATAAACGAGGCATATGCCCGTTGTTTAATGGGTCTGGGAATCATTCTAAACCATTTGAAACATGCTTCAGATAATAGAATTATTGACCTCATGACTGAAAGCTTGTCTATATTTCGAAAGTACAAAAATCATCGGGATGAAGCCTGGGTCTTAAGTGAAATCAGCGAGATATATGACATGAAGGGGGATTATGAAATCAGCCTGAAATATAGTGAGCAAAGTCTGGAAATTGCCAGGAGCGTTGGTAATCCTGGCCTTAATAATCATTGTCTGGCCATATTATGTGAGGTAATTGTCAATTCAAAGCAGTTTGACAGGGGTAAACCTCTTGTTGAAGAATTGCTAGTTTCCTCTGAGAATTTAGAACACATATATGGAGTACTTGTGGCAAAGCATTTACTTGGCGACTGCGCTCAGGGAACCAGAAACTTTAAAGAGGCTGAAGTACTTTATGCTCAGACTGCAGAAGAAGCATTAAAATATAGTTTTGTTTTGGTATCAGCCATAAACATGCAAGGCGTTGCTTTTGCCTTATCAGGACAGTCAAGATGGGCAAAATCCATTCGATTAGATGTTGCTGCTCGAAAGAAGGGAAAAACTCTTGGTGTATCTTTAGATGGATTAATCCCATTCTGGGATGAGTGGATAGATTCATTCCTTGGTGGTGCCAGAAAGGAAGTGGGTGAAGAACTTACCCAAAAATATGAATTAGAGGGGAACAATTTAGGATTTGAGGCTGCACTGGAAAATGCCCTCGATTTTGATAAGGATTAATATCAGAGGGTTTGAAGTCGGACTGCCAACTTCCAATTGAAAAGTCTCATAGTTTTTAAAAAGTTATATTTAAATATGGCAAGCATAATTCCAGGTTTCGAATACGACATCTTCATCAGCTACCGCCAGAAAGACAATAAAGGCGATAAGTGGGTTAGCGAGTTTGTTGA
>CAYYIW010000092.1:0-2726 GCA_964472085.1 uncultured Rikenellaceae bacterium
GAAACTAATTCGTGTCAAATGTTTTTTTTGATGCGCTTAAACATAACGGCCCGGCAATAAAGGGAGGTTGTGTTGCTCGCCGCCGGTCATGGTAGCAGGAGGTTGAGAGAGTAAGAGTCCCGGTAGATGGAAGCGGCGAGCATGGCGCACTTTTTGCCAATCCAGGTGTAATGTTAATAGAAAGCTGGCGCAATCGCGGTACAAGTTTAATAAGTGGCCGCGAAATAGTCCCGGTAGACGAAGTTACGAAACAGGCACTGGCGCAGTTTCGCGGCACAATGTTGATCGAAGCACTATAATTGTCCAGATGTACCATGTTAATTGTGTGCATTAGAGCGTTGTCCGGGTGCAACTCTCATAAAGAATTTGTATTACAAGCAGGAGCGCTTTGCAAAAAGTGTGACAAGCAACTTACCTTTATTGTCCGTGTTATAAGCAGGCCCTTTTTAATAAAATAAGTTTCAGAAAATGAATATTTGTTTCATACCTCAAAGTTCTCCCATTCGTATTTAACACGCTCCATTAGCTTCTTGAATCGAGGTTTACTGCGGATGCTAACTAGGAGAGGGTCATATTCATTGATGAAGGGGTAATTTATAAAGCCCCTATCCACAGCATTTTCCAACCAATCAAATGCTTCATCTTTCATTCCTGTTAAAGCAAAAAGGCTAGAAACAAAGTAAGAACTCTGGCAATCTCTTCTAGTCGTTTTTACAAAATCAACTGTCAAGAGCTCATGTATCCTTTTTTCGTCGCTATCGATAGCATACTTTACAAAAAGGCAAAGTTTCGTAAATACATCCTTCATATCTGGTCGCGCATTCTTGTTTACCAGTGCTGATGCCTCTTTGAAATGATTACAATAGGCTAGAAATTGAGCGCTAAAGAAAAGAGCAACAGGATATTTGGGCATTATGCGCACCCATTTTGTTAGATAATCGACAGAAAGATCGAGATGATACTCCGCCATCACATCTAATATATAGCTAGAATAGGCCCAATGATTAAATGGATCCAACTTTAATAATCTATTATATGACTCTCTAGCTTCCTTAGGCTTTCCCCAATTGGTTCCATAACCAGCTGTCAACCAAAAAAGCACATTAGTATCATCAGGGAAAATTTCGAGAGCTTTTTTGAAGTGCTGAATCGATTTTTTTGGATTCCCATGGAATATCAAATTAAGAAAACCGAGAACAAAATGGGCATCAGAGGAATCAGACTCCAACTCCAAGGCCATCTTGGCATAATTTTCTGCTTTATCCACATATTCTTCATGACCAATGCCAATATTGACATATTGGGAATAGGTAAATCCCAATCCAGCATAGAGGAATGCGTTTTTGCCAATAATTTCAAGACCATGCTGCAGATAGTTAACTGCTCGATCCAATCCATCTTTGGTAAAAGTATATATGTCCTGCCTGGCTTTTATATAACACTCGTATGCCTGCATGTTTTTGATTGGCCGTTTAACTAAATTTTCATATTCTGTAGGACTAAGTTCCATTGTAAGTGCATCCACAATTGAACGGGAGACTTTTTCTTGGATGTTAAAAACATCATCAAGTGTACCACTGTATTTCTTAGCCCAAAGGTGTGAATCGGTCATCCCGTCTATCAACTGTGCAGTTATGCGAATATTGTTCCCTGCTTTCCTGACACTTCCCTCAAGTACATACTGAACATTTACCTTTTCAGCTATTTCTTTGACAGTGTTTTTTGTTCCTTTGAATGTCATTGCAGAACTTCTTGAAATCACCAACAGATCCTTTATATATGAAAGATCGGTAATGATCTCCTCGGTTAAGCCATCACTGAAATACTCCTGGTCAGGATCAGGGCTGATGTTTTTAAATGGAAGGACTATAATTGATTTTTCCTGTATAATTGGTTCATCTTTAGTTGAAAGAACTTCTTTTTGAGCAGCAACATATTCTCCTGGTTCTTTCTTCAATCCCGAAATTATCTCTTTTATCGCATTTGCAACCTTATTTATCTGATTTCGGTACTTTGTCTTATTCAGGTTAATCTTTTCATCATCATCTGATTTGAGGGGTCTGTTTACTCCCGGTTCTGTGTATATAAACTCAACTCCCCTTAATGCGCCTACTAATACGGATTCACATAATTTAATATCAGCACTATCTAAATCGTATATACGAATTGGTAGTACCCTGCTTGCCACATTACCATTAGGCAGTTTCACCTTCAGTCCAAACTGATCCTTTGAAGCTTGTTCCACAAACGCTTTAAACTCATGTTCCCAGGCAAATGATTTTGGATCACAATATGTACGGGAGGTAATTGGAATAAAGACCAGGCACTTCAGTTTCTCTTTCAATGAAGCATCCACATCATGCGTCTCTAACAGTCCGTCATGAGGATTAATGTCGAAATAAACACTTATTTCTTCTTTAAATGTAGCCTCCAGTTCCTTATTGAGATTGTCAACAAATTCTGTAACCCACCCGTCATATTTGTTGTCCTTCTGGCGGTAGCTAATGAAGATATCATATGAATAGCCTTCGATTATACTTGCCATTGGTTATAAATTACCAAATTGTTTAAATATAGAATAACTCTGTCAAAATTAATCAATTCTGAATGATTAATAAATTGTGAAGTCTTGGTTCCGTTATTTCTACTTTTGACTAGCGCCCGGCTTGCTTATAACGGCCCGGCAATAAAGGGAGGTTGTGTTACCTGGCGCAGGCACCGGGCAG
>CAYYIW010000093.1:0-2712 GCA_964472085.1 uncultured Rikenellaceae bacterium
TAGTTAGCGTTGGCTGAGCAGTCCAGCCGGGCAGGGTGTGGTTCTTTAGGCAGTTATGGTCACGGCTGGCAAGCAGCCATGGCGTGGTTTTTGCCATCATGGCAGAATTTTTATTGCATGCTGGCACGGTCGCGGTACAAGTTTGATAAACGGACGAGTAATTGTCCCGGTAGATGCAGCCACGAGAAGGGCAGTGGTGCAGCGGTCGCGGTACAATGTTTATAAGTGGACGATTCATAGTCCCGGTGCAGTATGATTTAAACTGGCAGCTGTAGGTATCAGGGTGTTTACCCCATGCATTGTCCTGAAAAATGGAACGAATGCCGGCAAAAACCATGACAAGCTAATTACTTTTACCATCCGTGTTATAAACAGGCTATTTTTAGAATCCATGAGAGGACTTTATATAAACTTGAGTATGATTTCTTAAACTAATTGTTATCGGGGAGATTCAATTTTCTTAATAATTCCTGATAACGAGGCTCATCACGAAGAAGTCCATATATCGGTCTTATTCCAGTAAAAGGTATATTTGGATCACGGATATCATAGGCTTGTTCCAGGCAATCCAGTGTTTTTTCCTTATTACCGGCATGAATATATATAATAGCAAGATCACCAGGTGCAACATATTTCTTTTTAGACTGTGCCATTAAGGTATCAGCTTCTAAATTCAATGTTTCGGCATAACCTAATTTCTCATATTGATCAAAAGCATGGTCATGATCTTTACAATAATTGCTCCAAAATATTTTCATTTCTTCAAATGCCTCTTCATATCTTCCTTCCATGTGCAATGCATTGAATATACAGTCCACCACGCAAATTAGTGAAGGATTTTTTTCAAAAACTTCACGACTAATTGAGATACAATCATCATATCGGTGAACAAATAATAAATCAGCGCTATACCATACCTTAATCATAGGATTTTGAGGGTCCAGTTTAAGTGCTAGTTCAATATATTTCATTGCTTTTTCCTTTTGCCCCAGCATGATCAGTAATTGCGAATATAACGCATGTGCTTCTGCATGGTTGGGATTAATCTCAATTGCTTTTTTATACGCTTTTTCACCAGCTTCCCAATCCCACATCCCAATAACATTCATTACTCCCACTGTAAAATGTACTTCCGCTAATGTATTGTCCAGTTCAAGAGCTCTTCCAATAGCCTCCATTATATTTTGTCCTGCCTCATCAGGTGAAGCCATCCCCAACTGTTGACGAAAAATCCAAACTAATCCGACACCGGCGTATGAAAGGGCGAATTCTGGATCTCTTTCCTTGGCCATCTCAAAGTACCGTAAAGCTTGATTTAAATCTTCCGGCGAGGTCTTATATACATAAAATTTACCTTTAAGGTAATTATCATAAGCTGCTAAATCAGTAGTAGGTATTTTCTCTATGAGATTCTTCTCCTGTGGTGTTATAACTGTTTTTAATTCTGTCGCTATTGTCTCCGCGATCTGTGTCTGGATTCCGAAAATATCTTCCACACTGTTGATGTCTTTTTGAAAAGATTCTCCCCAGAGATGGGTCTCTTTGACTGCCATAATCAACTGTGTTCTCAGGCGAAAGGAATTTCCATATCTCTGTCCGCTGCCCTCAACAATATAGTTTACCCCAAGTTCTTCAGCAATTTCAGAAATAGGTTTTCCCTGGCCCCTGTATTGCTCAACGGAGGTACGGGAAATCACCCTGAGATCTTTTATTCTCTGAAGGTTATTAAGTATCTCCTCCATCACCCCGTTAATGAAATAGGTGTTCTCCTGGTCGGGACTGTCATTGATGAATGGCAGCACGGCGATGGACTTTTCAAACTCCTCTATAGATTCTGATACGGGGACTGATTTAATGGTTTTCTCAGATACCGCGTCTGATGGTTGCCCTCCTTTTTTCAGGGACGTGATGATTTCTCTTATAGCAAGGGCAACCTTGTTTATCTGATTGCGGTACCTGGTTTTGTTAAGATTAGTTCTTATGTCATCATCCGGAGTGAGCGGCCTATTCACTCCTGGTTCCCTGTAAATAAACTCGATACCCCGGAGCACTGCACCTAGCACCGATTCAAAGAGGCTGATATCATCTGCATCAAGGTCGTGTATTCGCACAGGCAGTACCCGGCTGGCGATATTGCCGCCTGCCAACTTCACCTTCAGCCCGAACTTATCATCGGAGGCCTGGTTGACGAATGCCCTGAACTCATGTGTCCATGCAAATGATTTAGGATCACAATATGTCCGAGATATGATAGGGATGAATACCATGCATTTGAGTTTTTCCCTGAGAGATGCATCCACATCATGAGACTCAAGCAGTCCGTCATGTGGATTGATGTCGAGGTAAACGCTAATCTCTTCCTTAAAAGTGGCTTCAAGCTCCTTTTTAAGGCTTTCCACAAATTCAGTCACCCAACTGTCATATTTGTTGTCTTTCTGTCGGTAGCTTATAAATATATCATAATTATAACTTTCAATAAGACCTGCCATAATTAATTTGTTTCAATGAGATTGATAATCAGTTGCTTTGTAAATTTAATCTTTTTCTCCTAAATGTCAAGTTGACGTGAGCTTGCTTATAACGGCCCGGCAATAAAGAGGGCCGAGCGTATAGAAACAGCCCTGTGGGCTGTTTTAGCGTCTCCTTCGACAAGCCTGCGGCGACCAATGGAAGGAGCCTGCTTGCCGCGAGGGCGTGTTACCCAAAGAATTG
>CAYYIW010000094.1:0-2656 GCA_964472085.1 uncultured Rikenellaceae bacterium
TTAATATGTATCGTGGAAATCCTTCCTGCGCTCGTATTTCAGATCACCAAGAACGCTGGCCTTGACACGTATGGTAAAGTTCCACATTTTCATGGTTCCATTGGGAACCCAGTTGAAATTCATCTCCCAGCAATGCAGATCCCGGGTTATTCCTATCTGGGTCATTGTTATTTTCTTACCTGTGAAATCATAACCACTGGTATATGTGATCGACATCTTTTTCGTCAGTGAAACATTACCCCTGACAGAGAGTGTCTGTGATACAATCGATTTCAGCCCGGGCTTGGAATAGCTGAGACTGTAGCTCACATTCATCGACCATGGAACATTAAAAACAGGATATCCGTACTCATCATATAGACCTGAGCCGGTATCGCTCTCTACCTGATCGCCCGATCCTTCAAGGGGATTATTATTATCTACAGCTCCCCTGCCTGCTGAGGAACCCGCCCCCCTGTTGCCACTATTCTTGCCCGAAAGCAGATCGCTCAGACTGAAATCAAGGCTGGTATCAAAATTGGTAAGCCTTAGAAGCTTGCCTTTATCTGTTAGATAAAACTTGGATATTGTCCTGCCGGTTGAATCATTAATTGAATACAATGAAAAGTGGCTGGAGGCCGAGATATTTATCCTGTTGAACAGTGAAGTATGAAGCCGCATGACAATTGGTGACCATCGCATCTCGTCCGCAAAAATATTATAGGAAGTAGAAATACTGAAGTTATCGATTAGCTTTACCTTCTTTGGCTTGCCTGTTGTGTCATTTCTGTCGAACACCTTTGCTTCCAGTATGTTAACAAGATTAAAAGACACATTGCCGCTCTTGTTGGCAAGGGATGGTGTACCGAAAATACCATTTTTAAAAATAGAATATTGCTGCATTGTTCCGTCGGCATCAGTTTGAACCTGCCTGTACATTTTCGAACTCAGTCCTGCCAGGGCCGGCACAAAGCTGAAACCGACAGAAGGCTTAATAACATGCCTTATAGCCTGTATCCTGGAATTAGGCCTTGTAAATGTGTACATACCAAATATCTGCGGACTGTACCCCGCGTTAATTGAAGGACTGAATGACTGCCCATAAAATGCTCCACTCAGAGTATCGGTCTCCACAGCTTTTTTATCAGGATTCCATAATTCTTCCAGCTTCTTTGTGTAGAGTACACCTGTGTATGTCAATGACGGTGAGATAGAAAAATTATTAAAAGGCCGGATCTGGATACTCATAGGTATCTGGTGCTTGAACCCGTTATTCATTTTATCGAATATGTCGCTCGAGAACAGGAGACTGTCCTTTGTTTTTATCTGGTTATCGATCTTAGCCGTGTATGACAGCTGAAGTTCCTGGTACCACTTTGATTTGCCGGTACTGTATTTACTTTTAAAAGGATATATCCTGGCCATGTTGAAGTCCATCTTGGGCAGGTCAAGGTTTACATCACCGGTTTTCACGTTCTGGCTGTGATTGGCACTCATCGCGAAATTAAAAGGTGTACCGTCCCATGATTTGGAATAACTTATACTGGATTGCCTCTGTGTGGTAACATGTTCCGACACAACATAGCTGTTGTTCCGGTCGTAGCCGTTGGAACTCATATTGACACTGGCTGAAAATCTTGATCCCGGGGATGCCTTCGGATCCTGTGTAAAGGTCCATCCAAGCCTGTAATTTATTACCTTGCTGTAATCCTGCAGGCCGAGATGCCCGCTTATGTTGTTTGCGTAGCTGAAATTAAAGTTTCCGCTGTACTTGTAAAGCTTTTTGTAGTTCGACGTTGCGTTAACCAACCATGTACCGTTAGAGTAGACATTTCCCTTCAAAGCCAGGTCAAAATAGTCGCTGATGGCAAAATAATAACCCCCATCAGTCAGGGAATACCCCCTTCTGTTCTCCTGTCCTATCCTTGGAAAGATGATCCCGGAGGCAGCCTTTTTGGTTTCGATCGGGAAATAGCCAAACGGAATAAAAAGAGGAAGAGGAATTCCTTCAATGACAAGGTTACCCGGACCGGATACTATCTTCTTTCCGGGATACACTCTTGCTTTCGGAAGATTTATATAATAATGAGGGGTATCAAGATCGCAGGTTGAATAAGTGCTTCTCGAGATATTGGAGGTTCCGTCGGCTAGCAACTTGGTAAACTGGCTGTGCAACAAGCCGCTTTCCTGCTTTGTAACAATATTTTTAATAAGTGCTTTATGAGTCTTATAGTTGTAGGTAAGCTCATCAGCAGTAAACTGCTGACTTCCATCCTTGAAGTCCGGTTTTCCCTGTACCACGCCTGATGTATCTTCAATACCGGCAGCAAACAACAGGTTGGTGTTCATGTTAAAGACAATGGAATCTGCCTTGATCTCCATGGTTCCGTATGTTACTACCGCCGACTTAATTAAGGTTACCTGCCTGTGTTTCATATCATTCCTGATATAGCCTGCTGCAGAATATACGATCTTTGATTCAATAGCGTTTTTTGATACTTTTACAAGCCTCAGACCGGTTGTATCAAACCTGAGAGTATCGCTGGGAACCAGAACGGTATCGACTGTAACATTATTCACCTGGGCAAATGACATTACATAGAGGGCCATCAACAGGACCATCAGAAGTAACCGCTTTTCTTTAAAAAAATACAACTTAAATATTATTTTTGTATAG
>CAYYIW010000095.1:0-2626 GCA_964472085.1 uncultured Rikenellaceae bacterium
TTAGCAGTATCTAACTTACTTACATATACTTTAGGGGGACTGGGTGGTATTACCGGAAACCGGTTGATTATGACTAAATTTTTTAATAAATTTCATTGGTTTTTTATTTTAAAAAATTAGGTATCTTTGCCGGACATTTTAAAATCTACCATTATGGCTGAAAAGACTAGATATTCGGACGAAGAGCTTGAGGAATTCAGAGCGATAATTCTTGCCAAGCTGGATAAAGCCAGGAAAGATTACGAGATTCTTAAATCCAGCATTACTCACGAAGAGAGTAATGACACAATGGATACATCTCCTACATTCAAAGTTCTGGAAGAAGGAGCCACTACTTTATCAAAGGAAGAAGCAGGCCGGCTGGCTCAGCGTCAGCTGAAATTCATACAGCACCTGCAGGCTGCATTGATAAGGATTGAAAACAAGACATATGGTATATGTCGCGAAACAGGTAAGCTCATATCAAAAGAAAGACTCAGAGCCGTTCCCCATGCAACTCTTTGCATGGATGCCAAGATGAAACAAAAATAGCACGGTTACAGACCTGCTTTCAGGGAAATACTATGCTCTTACATGATCGCTGTTCATAAACATGAACAGCTTTTTTTATTACATTTATCTCATGTAAATGTTATGAGACATCCAATTATTATAGCAATTATAGTTGTTTTTGCATGCAGCGCAATATCTGCACAGGTGCCTGATTCAGTAAAATTTCAATCAGCAGAGCCCTATTATTTCCACCTCAACTACCTGAAAACCGATCCTGCCCTTCTTGTCGATGTGAGGGAATTCTTTGAATATAAAAGGTCACGGATAAAGGATGCTGTCAATATCCCGATATCATCATCACTGAAGAAGGCTGCCGATACCATCGATCACAACTGTGCCATGTTTCTTTACTGTACAACGGATTCACGCAGCGACTGGGTGGCAAAAAAACTATATGACCTCGGCTTCAGGAAGGTTTATTCCCTCAAAGGCGGACTTGTTGCCTGGAAAAAAGAGGGTTATCCGGTGGAAAGGAATAGAATAAAGAAGAACAGGAATAAGTAAAGCAATTTTGTTATACAAAGAATCACAGAGTAGACGCGAAGTGTAAAGGCGCAATGGTCATGCAGTAATGCTTTGTCCACCGTAGCCTTGGCGAAGGTGGGCGGTCATTATAAGTCATTAGCCCGGAGCGTCATTCATGGTCATTGGGCTTACGCCGTCATTCAGTTGTCATTGGGAGTGAGGTTCGATCAACTTTCTCACGATCGAACGGTCGACCAATCGAACAATCAAACGATCGAACAATTCTCATACTATGTCTATAGATACACAATAAATCACTGACCGCAAGACACCTCTATTGAACATCAGATAAGTATAATATATAAACTGAGCTAATAAGTAACGGACATTTCCTTCTTACGTCTTATGTCTTACGTCTTACGTCTTATGCCTTATGCCCTATGTCTTATGCCCTATGTCTTAATTACTTCTTGCCTTATTAAACATTATATTCCAACCCGATTTAAAGAAGTATTTCAGATCTGTCATGAACGGGCTTTTATCGTAGGCATCGAGATATTTTATTTCGGAAGCCTGTATTGCCTCGAGGTCTTCCGGCATATCAACATAGAAGGGAGGGATCAGTCCGGGTTTGTATTTTATACGCCGGCTTTTTACTTCTTCATTATATAATTCGTAATAGTGCCTGCTGAGAGGACGGACACCAATAAGTTTCATATCGCCTCTGAAAAAGTTGTACAGCATAGGCAGTTCATCGAGCCATATCTTCCTGCAGAGGGCTCCCCATGACGTTATACGAAAATCATTTTTGAACTTGCCGCCTTCCTGCAGATCATGATTGCTATAAACATAATCCTGGATAAATTCCGAATAGGGGTGCATGGTCCTGAGCTTATATACCTTTATCAGCCGGCCTTCCTTACCAATCCTGGAAAGTGCTATCAGCGGTCCGTAGAATGTTCCGTTATGCGGCAGAGGCTCTGTCACCTTCCTGGCTTCGATGCACAACTGGTTGCCTATAAAGGATTCCTGCTTTATCCTGAAACCGGCCCTTGATAATCGTCCCAGTGCCTCAGCCCTTGAGAATACCGTGTTATTGCCATTTGTGAGGAACTGGTAAAGTCCCCTGGTAAATTTCATCTTTGGCAATACCCTTTTAACAATGAAATCGAAGAAATAATAAATATAGTTCAGAACCGGGGGGTACTTCTTCAGTATCCTCTCTTTCCTCTGGTCTTTTGTCTCGACACAGCAGAAATAATATCCACCCGGACGAAGCTTCCGGTTGACAGCCTCAAAGAAATCATTTACCCTCTTTATGTCGTTGATCCTGTGTAGATTGACTATATAATCATACCTGGTCCTTCTCAGGCTTGTTATATTAAATATTGTGGTGGTGGACAGCACAGCCGTATTGGCCGATATTTTGTTGCCTGTCATTTCGATGATGGCCTTTGTCATCTCACTGCCACATTCATTCTCAAGAGCATCTACTATTCGCGGATTTATATCCACCGGATCATCATGATTATTTCCGTTCCCATTACCATTGAGGTTCCCATTTGTACCGTTGACAAGTTCATATTCACTGGGTTTGGAACCACTTCCG
>CAYYIW010000096.1:0-2607 GCA_964472085.1 uncultured Rikenellaceae bacterium
CGTTGACCAGGTTACGAAGATGGGACTCGGACAATCGACATGCATTGGGATAGGCGGAGATCCGGTGGTTGGTACTACCACTCTCGATGCTGTGCAATTGCTAATGGATGATACTGATACACATGCAATTGTTGTTATTGGCGAAATAGGCGGAAGTATGGAAACAGAAGCAGCTGAATGGATACGTGAAAATGGTACAAAACCTGTTATCGGGTTTATTGCAGGTCAGACTGCCCCGAAAGGAAGAAAAATGGGACATGCAGGTGCTATAATAGGAGGGAAGAGCGATACTGCTGCGGCTAAAATGGAGATAATGGCCAGGTGTGGAATACATGTTGTTCAATCCCCTGCCGATATAGGAACAACAGTAGCCAGGGCTCTGGGGAAACAATAGTTACTCCTCAGGCAGATAAGGACCCGGGTAGAAACCTTTACAGCTTTTACTATATTTGCAGAAACCTATAATCAATACAAAATGAAATTACTGGAAGGAAAAACTGCCCTTATAACCGGAGCATCCAGAGGCATAGGGAAAGCGATAGCCCTCAGGTTTGCTCACGAAGGCGCCGATATAGCAATAACCAATATTGCTGATGATGAAGAATTCAGATCATCCATCAAAGAGATCGAAGGAACAGGTGTCAAAGCAAAAGGATACGTTTCGAATGCTGCTGATTTCGAAGACTCACAGCGTGTTATTAATGATATGCTGAAGGATTTCAACAGGATTGATATACTTGTCAATAATGCAGGAATTACAAGAGATACACTGCTTATGAGAATGACAGAAGATCAATGGGATTCTGTCATTGCTGTGAACCTTAAATCTGTTTTTAACCTGACAAAGGCTGCCATTCAGGCTATGCTGAAGCAAAAAAGCGGTTCAATAGTGAATATGAGCTCCGTGGTTGGCGTTTCAGGCAATGCCGGTCAGAGTAATTATTCAGCCTCCAAGGCTGGCATCATTGGATTCACCAAGAGTGTGGCGAAAGAGGTCGGATCAAGAAATATCCGGTGCAATGCCATTGCACCGGGTTTCATACTTACAGAAATGACTGATAAATTACCAGGTGATGTCAAAAAAGAATGGGCTGAAAAAATCCCTCTCAGAAGAGGCGGAACTCCTGAGGACGTGGCAAATACAGCACTGTACCTTGCATCTGACCTCTCTTCATATGTAAGCGGACAAACAATTCATGTTTGTGGTGGTATGTTAACTTAAAAATATTTTATATCTTTACAAAACCGCAGGGCACCCATCCTTTTAGCACGAGGAAATGCAGCGAGACATATTTATTCCACACTTATTTTAAACGGGCGCCCTGCTTCTTTTTTTTATAAGCCCCTAACAGATGCACAATACAATTTTCTACCTTATACTGATTATTCCTGTTGCCGGTTTCCTTACTGAACGATATCTCGATTATCTTAATTCAAAGATGTGGTCCGATTCCCTGCCTGATAAGCTTAAGAATATATGTGACCAGGAAGAATACCGCAAAACACAGAACTATGACAGGGAAAACAAAAAGCTGTCCTTCTGGTCTTCAACTTGTAATCTTATTGTAATTCTTGGAATGATCATCTTCGGCGGTTTTGCGCTGGCAGATAACATATCAAGACTGATAAGCAGCCATATTGTACTGGTTTCCCTGATCTTCTTCGGCATAATTGGTCTTGCATCAGACCTTATCAATATTCCCTTTAATATTTATGACACATTTGTCATCGAAAAGAAGTTTGGATTTAACACAATGACTATCAGAACATTTATAACTGATCATATAAAGTCATGGTTTATAGCCTTGCTTGTTGGGATCCCTGTACTTGGCCTTATCACCTGGTTCTATTATAAAACCGGCCCCTTTTTCTGGCTATATGCCTGGGGTCTTATAACAGCATTTACAATCTTCATGAATTTTTTCTATTCTGAACTGATCGTTCCGCTTTTCAATAAACAGACACCCCTGGGTGAAGGCTCCCTTCGATCGGCTATAGAAGCCTTTGCAGAGAAGGCCGGATTTAAACTGAAAGATATTTATGTTATTGATGGTTCCAAGCGAAGTACAAAAGCAAATGCTTATTTTTCAGGTTTCGGTCCGAAGAAAAGAATAGTTCTTTATGATACACTGGATAAAGAATTAACTGAAGAAGAGATTGTTGCCGTACTGGCTCATGAAATAGGACATTATAAGAAGAAGCATGTACTCCAGACATTGCTGCTCTCGGTTATCCTGACCGGTTTCATGCTTTTCCTGTTTTCACTTGTTGTGAACAGTCCTGCTCTTTCTGAAGCAGTGGGAGCAAAGAGCACCAGTTTTCATATGGGGCTGATAGTATTCGGCATCCTGTACAGCCCGCTTTCGTTGCTGATTGGCCTGGCTACAAATTATATTTCCAGAAAAAACGAGTTTGAAGCCGATAATTTTGTCAGGGAGAACTATAAACCAAGGCTCCTGGCAGAAGCTCTGAAAAAGCTGTCGGTCAAGAACCTCTCCAATATGATGCCGCATCCGGCATATGTGTTCTTTCATTATTCTCATCCACCGTTGCTTGCAAGGCTGGAAAAGCTGGAATTGTAAGACAATAGGTGACAGGTGTCAGGTG
>CAYYIW010000097.1:0-2563 GCA_964472085.1 uncultured Rikenellaceae bacterium
ATATACCAATCCGCAAGGTTTCGACCTGTCACTAGATGCTGTCAGGATATGCCACCAGCGGCGACTTAATGTGACGCATGAGAACTTGCTGAACATCGCCCGCCGTTATTCTCCTGCATCGGCGGACGTCATCGTCAGCAATGACACTCTCTGCTTTCTTGATGAACAGGAGCGCATCGATCTAGTGCAACAATGTTTTCAGGTACTAAGTCCCGGCGGTCTGTTGATCCTCAACCTGCCGGCCTTGAAGTATTTTCGGGGGATCCATGATCTCAGCGTAGGGATAAAGCACCGATTTTCCTTGCAAGATGCTCTCAGTTTGTTCGATTCTAGCCAATTTTCCATAGTCAAGCAGGTCTATTGGCCGTTCCTGCTATCACCCATTGTCTACCTAGTAAGACTCGCTCAAAGGGTCAAGATGCGGATGATCTCGTCTTTCGCAGTGCACTCTGATATCGACCTGCCGAGTCCTTGGTTTAATAGGGTGCTTGAAGGCATTACCAGATTTGAAAACCGTTGGCTCCTGGCAAAGCCGTTCGGCAGCTCTCTATTCCTTGTGGCTAAAAAAGAAAAGAGGACAGGCGAATTACGGTAATTTCCAGTCCATCAATCTTTACATGGTAGCAGGAGAGAGGTCGTGTAAAAAAATAGGGGGGTCAGTGCCCACGCATAGCAGGCGGTTTCTGTTTCAATTAAGATAAGTCCAAGACGTTCAAAGAAATACTTGCTATCTTGATCATCCCTGAAAATTTTCCTTTGCTCATTCCCTCTTGCGATAATATGATGTAATGCTCCTGGGGCACCTATCCTTGATTTTCTTGGCAAAATTTTTGTTATTGATTTTAGAATAACTTGTCGATATGCCATCAACATCCCGCTTGCCCGCTATACAGTGCACATGTTTTGCCTTACCCATTGCTCGACCGGAATAGTAAAGCGAGAAGCCTTTTCCTGTTCGGGCTTAATTTCCCTGAATTTGTCTTCGATTAGGTGCTTTATTTCTTTCTTGGAGATACCTTTAACATTTGAATAGGCCAGGCGTATCAATCTATCATGTGGTTTTGATATAACCTGATTATCATTTTCCCATCGGGAAAGTGTAGCCTTATCTATGCCTATAACTTCTGCAAATATCTTTCCGCTAATTCCCATGTTTTTACGCAGAAACTTTATCTCCTTTCCGGTTAAGGGTGAATTTTTATTGACTAGCGCTATACTGATCAACCTGTGTAATTCCATTACTGATGGGATAGCCACTGTCTTTTCCCCACAAGTACATTCACAGATTTCAACGCCTGATAAGTATACGTTATCCAATCCCGATTCAGCATAGTGGTATTCTCCTGTCCTACAGGTCATGACTTTATTGCAAGCCGGGCACTTCATAATTCTCCCTCCTGGTTATTTTCAACAAACGGTAATGCAACTGATATAACCTTCAGCCTCATTTATGCCTGCGATTACCGTAAGATCATCCCCTTCAATATCTTTTCCCTTAACATAGCATTTCCAGTTATTATGTTCGGGATCTTCTTCGATGTCGGATACTTCGCCCCACATAATAACATATAGAATATCATCTATAACAACATCTCGCTCCCTCATGCGCTGTTTGCAATGTTCAGTGATTATTATGCAGTCTCGGGTTAGATTTTTAAGAAGGGATTTGGCCTCTTTTTTATCCATATTATAGGCAAAGGGATTTTAGAAGTAAAGAAAAAAGTTGACGTAAAGTCAATTTTTATCAAACTGTTTTTTATTCATTCCTAAAATCCTGTATGTTTTCCGGGGTCAACCCCCATTCTCTTGTTTATTTTTTACGGTCTCCCCGTTCCTGCGTCTTTGGATTGGGGAATAAATAAAAGCTGTTGCACCAGCTTCCTGATGACCGCGTTGCCTGGATTTTTTGGCAAAATTTCTATTATTAGTTTTACAATGATTGATCGATATGCCACCAACATCCCGATTTACCATTTGCACTAAAAACATCTTTCAATTTCGAGGACATTTCATGAAAATCCAACCCTGGATACCCCGTGCGGAAGCACGGGGAGGAAAGGGTTACCTTTGTATAATAATTTAGTATAATATACTGCATGACTATAAAACGACTCAGCCATGCAGTTTACGACACAAAATATCATCTTGTGTGGGCACCCAAATATCGCAAATTGATACTTAAAGAAAAATTGCAAGATACCGTTAAAGAGTTGTTTGAACAGATACTTAAAGCACGAGACTGTGAAATAGAGGAAATGGAAGTAGCCAAAGATCATATCCATATATTCACCAGTATACCTCCCAAATACTCTGTTGGACAAATAGTAAGAGTCCTCAAAAGCATCAGTGCAAAGGAAATCTTTCTTAGATATCCAGAAGTAAAAAAAGAACTCTGGGGTGGAGAATTCTGGGAAGATGGATATTTTGTTAGAACAACTGGAGACAAGGTCACCAGTGATACCATAAAGAAATATATACAATACCACAGACATCAAGAAAAAACTCCCAAACAGTTAGAGTTTGACTTTTAATGCCCCGTGCGGAAGCACGGGGTTATTTACTT
>CAYYIW010000098.1:0-2321 GCA_964472085.1 uncultured Rikenellaceae bacterium
CAGTAATCAGTAATCAGTAATGAAGGCGGGATCTTCGCTTCGATATACGGTAAGCGGAAGAAGGAATCTCTTTATGAATTTATTTACATAGGCTCTGTGTGACTCAGTGCCTGCTCCGTGAAACTCTGTGTAACTGGTTTGAAATAACGGTTAATCTCTATCGTTTTCCGAATATCAGATTAAATAGTACCAAAATAATAATTGCTCCCACAGCACCTGTCAGTATGGCTCCAATCCACCCGGTACCAAGACTGATGCCAAGTTTCCCTAAAAGCCAGTAACCAACAAAACTTCCAATTATTCCCACTACCACATTTCCAATGAACCCTAAGCCTCTGCCTTTGTAAATCATGCTTCCCAACCAGCCGGCGGCTCCACCAATGATAATAATGACAAGAATTTCCATTTTTTTGATATTTAATGATCTATAAATTGCAAATACTCATCTAATTTACTCTATTTCTATGTGCATTCAAATTTTCAAATCCAGGTCTTTGAATAATCCATTTTCTTAATTAAGTTGATTTAAATAATTACAATGTATTATGTTGTAAAGACGCTGGACCATGGACGCTGGGAGCTGGAACATGCCCTCTAACCCACCCCTGACCCCACGCAGAGCGTGGCAGGCTCTCCCGGGAAGGGAATTTACGAGCCAGCATTTTCCACCGTAATTCGGTGGTAATTTTTAACAGGTTTGATGGTTCGAGCGTTTGAGGGTTCGATGGTTCGAGCGTTTGAGTAACGGGTGCCGGGAAGCTCCTTTTCACTGACCTGCGAAGCCGAAGGCGAAGCAGGTAGGGGTGGAGTGAAAAACAGCTGCACAGGTACACCCTAGAGTTATCGGGATAATTGTCATTTGCACTGACTCAGTTTGCGCCTAATGGCTAAAGAAATATTTTTCAAGCCAAAACCTGTACATCGGATCCTGAAACGAAACCATACCTGCATTATTGTCAAGAATTTCCTTGTCAACAAGCGATTTCCTCGATCTGGCTACGTTGGAGGAAGAGGCAAGGTGATACTTTTCAATAACCTCAGCTGATGATAAGGCTGTCTCTCCGGCTACCAGAGCCTGAAGAAACCTGATCTGGCTGTTGCTCAGCGTCTCGGTAATGGTTGCAAAGAGAAGGCTCAGCTGTTCAACCAGTGACTGGTGAGATTGTTCTACTATTAATTCGTGGCATTCATCCTCAGTACGCAACCATACCTGCTGTGACAGTTGCTGAACATAATAAGGATGATTATCAGCAAGCCCGACTATCATCTCTGCCAGGCTGTCTGAAATTGTCTTCCCTGTTGTTGAAAATCTTTCTGAAATAAATTTGATCCATGAGGCAGTGTCGATCTTCTCAAGAAAGAGAAGGTCCCCGAACTTGTAGAACGGCATGGAGGGATTCGTAAAGACATCAAGCATCATGTGACGCTTGCTCCCATAAAGACAGTAGGATACATTCTGATGCTTCTGCCAGTGCGACCTGAGACGCTTCTGAAAGAATAAAGGATCATCAAAACCGGCAATATTCTGGAATTCATCAATGCATACTACCATCCTGAATCCTTTCTCAGATGCTACTTTCTCTGCAAGATCCAGGACCTCCCGGGGATCATTCCTTAGTTCCTTCCAGTCAAAATTCAATGAGAACTCATTAGTTAAATCAGCATTCAGAACTATCTTCGGAACAAGTCGTACAAGAAATCGTTTTGCTGCATCGACCGATTCCTGCCACTTTGAAGAGGCCGCTTTCAAAACCGCTATGGCAAGCAGCTCATAGAATTGCTCCTCATTCCTTACACTGAAAAGGTCTATCCTGCATATGCGAAGCGTATTGCTTTTTGAGCATGCAATTGACGCTGCTTTTTCAACCAGGGAACTTTTTCCCCAGCGACGGGGAGAGATGATTATGGTGTTAATAAGGGAGTCAAAGTTCATGACCAGACGGTCCGTTTCTTTCTCCCTGTCGGTAAAATTCTCGTTTTTAGCAATTTTCCCAAAAACAAATGGCGTTTCCATAAATATTTGTTTTATGATACAAATATATGAAACATATTTGTTAGTAACAAATTTGTTACATGTTTGAATGAGTAAGATTTAATGCCGGTGAATTTATTCATAAGGGAAGTGGATTTAACCACAAGCAGGGGAGGAGAGAAAATTTATGTTCAGGTTGCCAGTCTCCTTGAGAAATCTGAAACTGCCGGGCGGGAGTTCGGAAACCTGCTCTCCATAGAGGATAGTCATCCAAAGCATATGGTGATAATAGATGAAATCAGAGAGATTTACTCAACAAAATTATGACTTATATGAATTAAAGTCAAGT
>CAYYIW010000099.1:0-2198 GCA_964472085.1 uncultured Rikenellaceae bacterium
TAATGCAAAATCAACTATTCTGGTAAAGGCAGGTTCATTTTGCGGAGCAATGCAATATACCCTGGGTTGTCTTTCAATTTATTAAAAATATAAACATCGGTTGATATATATGTCATACTCATATCGCGCATTTCAAAATCCTTTTCAAGGCATTCTAAAGCTTTGTCATATTTTCCTAATCTTATATATCTTTCCGCTTTGATAGCGCCACTCATATAACAGCCATTCCCATATTTTTCATTCATCTTAAACATCTCCTCAAAGGCAGATAAAAGTCCTTTTTCATGAAAAACTTTTAGTACAGCTTCCCTGCCTTCATCATTCCAATGCCCGAGGGCCCGGGTTTTTTTCTCCCATAATTCAAACCACTTTTCATATTCTCCGTTATTGTAGGTGGTTTGCATTTGGATATCAAATAAATTATGAGCAGCAAAACCAAAATTCGGATCGATTGAGAGGGCTTTTTCAAAATTCAGAATGGCAGACTGATTATCACCCTCATTACGCATCACTACTCCATACAGTCCAAGAACCAGAGGTTTCAGGGGATCCAGTTTCAAACCCAGATTCGCCTGGTGTACTGCTTCCTCTGACCTGCGCAGAATCATTAATAAATGTGCATAGTACAGGTGACACAGAGCATCGTTCGGATTCAACTCAAGTGACTTTAAAAATGCCTTTTCTCCTTTCTTCCAATCAAATTCAGTCCATACTGCAGTCAGAGCTTTTACATAATGTGCCTCGGCTGAATTGGGATCCAGTTCGAGGGCTTTGTTCAGATATTCATATGTCTTGGGAAGGGTCACGGATTTTGGTAGAGTTCTAAATAATGTTCCAAACATGCTCCACGAATTTGCAAGACCTGCATAAGGATCGGCCCATTCCGGTTCTTTTTCAATGGCCATTTGGAAATATTCCAGGGACTTATGCATTGACTCCGGGTCAAGCTTTTCCCAGAAAAACTTTCCCATCAGGTAGGCATCATAAGCGTCAGGATCTACTTCCCGGTTTTCTGCAAGTAAGCGTTCTTCATCAGTCGTTAATTCGATCTTCACCTCATTAGCTATCTGCTTTGTGATCCGATTATAGAGGTTCATTATCTGGCTCTTCTCCTCTTTAAAGTCACCAATCCAGACTGTTTCTTCCTCCGGGAATGCTCTGATCAAACTCACCTTGAGAATTATACTGTCACGAATACTTAGTACAGATACTTCAATTACCGCATCAACATCGCACTCAACTGCAATATCATGTGCAGACTTGTTGGCGGTTTTATATACATTGGAAGTTGTTGTATTAATAACTCTCAATCCGCTAAGCCGGCCCATATCCGATATCAGGCAGGTATGCATTCCTGATACTAAAGACTCCATCTCATCTGCACCAGTATAATTCCCAAACGGCAACACAACAACTGATTCAATTGACCCGGCCCTTACCTGTTTTCCTCCACCTCTAGTGTTAAAAACTATGAGAGTAACAACGATAATTACTATAGCCAATAAAAGAGCTGAAACCAGGATAGTCCTTCTCTTAGGTTTACCATATCCTTCCTTGAAACCAGCTGATCGAGCTCTTTTATGTGATGTTGTTTCAGTCTTCTCAACAATAGCTTCCCCAGGAGGTTCGCTATCCTTTTTATCAATTGTATTGATAGAAGAGATTATCTCTTTTATAGCAAGAGCGACTTTGTTTATCTGGTCACGATAAACGGTATTATTCAGATTTTCTTTCGGTTTATCTTCTATCGATCGAAGAGGCCGGTTGATCCCTGAGGATTTAAAAATAAAATCTACTCCACGGAGCGCTCCCCCAAAGATTGATTCACACAGCTTTTCATCTTCTTCATCCAGATCATGAATCTGGACAGGAAGAACCCTGTTGGCAACATTACCATTTGACAGCCTTACTTTCAGTCCGAACTGATCCTGAGAAGCCCGCTCTATAAAAGCTTTAAATTCATGTTCCCAGGCGAATGACTTTGGATCGCAGTATGTAAGTGAAATAATAGGGATAAAGACAAGGCATTTCAACTTCTCTTTGAGGGATTCACCTACATCATGCGTCTCTAATAGTTCATCATGTGGGTTGATATCAAAATAGACGCTTATTTCCTCTTTGAAGGTTGATTCGAGTTCGTCTTTAAGAGCATCAACAAACTCACTAACCCACCTGTCACCTTTGTTGTCTTTCTGGCG
>CAYYIW010000100.1:0-2047 GCA_964472085.1 uncultured Rikenellaceae bacterium
GGCAGATCATAGGGAAATATTATAACACTCCTTTTTTCTTCGGAAGCAGGGCCCTGTGCAGCACTGATTACGTTACTATTGAACTCAAACATATTTACAGGCAGGAAGATCAGACCTTTATTAACCTTCTGAACAGGATACGCAACAACCAGGCTGATCCGGGGGTCCTCGATGAGCTTAACAAAAGGTATATTCCTGGTTTTGACACTGATTCCAACGGTGGATATATCACCCTTACCACACACAACAGCCAGGCACAGTCAATAAATAATTCAAAGCTTGATAAACTGCATGGCAAAGCCCACTCATATAATGCCATAGTAAAAGATGATTTTCCAGAGTTTTCCTACCCCAACTCCCCTGAGCTTGTCCTGAAGGAAGGAGCACAGGTTATGTTCGTGAAGAATGACCTGTCGGGCGAAAAACTCTTCTTTAACGGTAAAATTGGCAAAGTGGAGTCTTTTGATAATGATAAGATTATTGTTAAATGCCCCGACGATGACTTTCCCATTATGGTTGAGATGGCGGAATGGCAAAACATGAAATATACTCTCAATGAAGAGACCAGGGAGATAGAGGAGACAATCATCGGTACCTTTTCGCAATACCCCCTTAAACTTGCATGGGCAATCACAATACACAAGAGCCAGGGACTCACGTTCGACAGGGCAGTAATTGATGCCCGTGCTGCTTTTGCACACGGACAGGTATATGTGGCCCTCAGCCGTTGCCGTTCATTGGAAGGCCTGGTACTAAGCAGCAGGATCAACCAGGGAAGCCTGGTTGATAATCCCGTCATCTCTGACTTCATTGAAGGGTCCGTACAAAATCAGCCCGGCCGGGAACAGCTTGCCGAATCGCGAAAAAAGTATCAGCAGATGCTGCTTACAGAGCTTTTTGATTTCACTCCTCTTATCGGCAGGATAAGCTACTGCCTGAAGGTTTTCGAGGAGCATAAAACAAGTATTCTTGGGGATCCCGGGAAAATACTTGCGAACATATTAACAGGAATCAGGACTGACTTTGTTGAAGTATCCGGGAAATTTATACTGCAGTTAAAGGTACTTCTGGCCAGGTCTGTTGATGCTGAAGCAGATGATCTTTTACAGGAGAGAGTCAAAAAAGCAGGTGAATATTTCTCGGTAAAGCTCGAAGAGACCATGAGAGTGGTGATGGAGGATTTTTCTGTGGAAACAGACAACAGAGCAGTAAGGAAATCAGTCAATGAAGCCCTGGATCGTGTAAGAAAAGAGAACGCAATAAAGATGGCCTGTCTTGAATCGGTCAAGTCCGGATTTAATATCGGTAAATATCTCGATGCAAAATCCAGGGCAGCTGTTGAGGTCCCTGCAAAAAAATCCCATACTGAAAAGACGGAAAAAGAAAATGCCGGAGTCATTACACATCCCGAATTATTTAACCTTATCAGGGAATGGCGTAATATCAAAGCAAAGGAAGCCGACCTTCCACATTACATGATACTGCCGCAGAAAACGATGGTTGCACTGGCTGATTTAATGCCTCAGTCGATGCAGTCTCTTAAAAAGGTTAAGGGAATGGGAAAAAAGAAATCGGAGAAATTCGGTGAAGAGATACTGGATATCATCAATTCTTACTGCGAAAAAGAAAATATTGAGCCGCCGGACGAACCTGTTGTTGAGAAAAAACCGAAAAAAGTCAAACGCGATACAAAGAAAATAAGTTACGATCTTTTTAAGGAAGGTAAATCGATTTCAGAAATTGCAGAGGAGAGGAAATTGAGCATAATAACAATTGAGGGGCACCTTGCATATTATACAGGTACGGGTGAAATTCCGGTCAGCCGATTTGTTTCAAAGGAAAAAACAGAACTCATAGCAAGCTGCTTCGAAGTCAGCGACGATTTAAGGCTTGCTCCTGTGAAGGAGGCTCTCGGGGATAAGGTAACATGGTCCGAAATCAAGTTTGTCGCAGGTCATCTGAAGTATCTCAGGAGTATTCAGAATCAGGGGGAGTAAGGGTGTAGGATGCAGGTAATTCATTGTAATTCATTGTAATTCATTGTAAT
>CAYYIW010000101.1:0-1906 GCA_964472085.1 uncultured Rikenellaceae bacterium
CCAGTGACCCCTACCCTGTCAAGGTAATGCTCTAAACCAACTGAGCTAACAACCCTTTGAGCGCATAAAAATAATAAATTTATTTATACCGTCAGGTCAATTCTATTAATCAGACGGCACCCTGTTTACCGGAACAGGGTATTACAATACTGCCCGAGCTTAATGATATCTTCCCGTCGTTTAAAATTGATCCGTTCTTTCTTTATGAAGTTTTTTAATAATGACTCCTTGTCAGGAAAGATCTTCAGGAACTGGCGTGAAGTGCTGAAGTCTTCCATCTGTCCGCCTTTGCTTACCCAGAATACCGATGCGGGAGTCACCGTAACATTAGGAGGAAGATCGATATTTACAACCTCATTGTATAGTGACATTGCATTTGACATCTCAAACCTCGAATACTGCGTGGGCCCTACAGACTGCGATTTTGCACCATACCCAATATCCGATCCTTTGGGAGTGTAATTACTCTTGTTCTGAAGATAAAACGGGACTGGTCCCCCTGCAAGCAACTCATAAAAGATCCTTCCCAGCGGAACAAAGACCCTGTCGGCAATATAAACAGTATCAATAAGATCGGGATTTTTTGAATACCTGTAAATACCTTCCACCTCAGTAACCAGCATCTGGTCCACCATGTTATAGTTAAGCAACATCTTTACATGTTGCCCGTCCTTAAAAACGATCTCCCCGGGTCTGAATGAAGGAAAAAGAAACTGGGGCATAGGATTTCCCATATTGTTCTGTGCTTTAACACCTGGTGTGAGCAGACATAGCAGAAAAAAGAATATGGCTGTTTTCGAAACTGAAAATAATTTCTTCATAAAGGTATTTAAAAAATCAGGTTAAAGATTATGCAATAAATTAATTAGAGTTGACGTATCTTGATGTTCCTGAACCATACATCATATCCGTGATCCTGTAATCCTATATATCCTTCCTTCGAGATGCCTTCCTGGAAGCCCGGGAATGTCTTGAACTTACTGTTCTGAACCATCTCATCCCATTGCGGTGACCACAACTGGTACTGAACAACCACAACACCATTCTGGATATGCGTTACCTGTCCGTCTTTCACCCTTATTACAATAGTATTCCACTGTCCGGCAGGTTTTACTGTTTTGGGATCTGCAGGTATCATGTCATAAAGAGATCCGGCAAGGTGACTGGGTATCTTGTTGTCTTCGGCATTAACATTATCAAGGACCTGTACTTCAGGAGCTGCCCAGTAAATTGGCTTGCCAGGAACTTCCCTGACATCAAAAAAGATCCCTGAATTTGCAGCTTTACTAACTTTCCAGTCGACAGAAAGTTCAAAGTTCTTGAATTTCTTTGCGGCATATATAATATCGCCGTTTGATCCCTGTCCGGGATTCTTCCCCGGTGCGGTGAATACCTCCATAGCGTTGTCATCTATCTTCCAGTTCGATGGCATAGCAGTGCCATTGACCTGCCGCCAGCCATTAAAATCCTTTCCGTCAAATAAAAGGGTCCAACCTTCTTTTTTCTCCTTGGAAGTGAGTGTATTAACTGCCTGGCCATATGCAGGAAGTATAAACAGCACTGCTGATATCAGTGCAAATGATAATGTTGCAATTTTCTTCATGATTTGATCTTTAAAATAAGTTCAATATGCAAATTACTAAAAAATCTCTTATCTGGTCATAAATTAAGTTATTCTGAAACCTTAACGCCTTATTCCTCCCGGTTTTTCGGGATCCTGTCGTGAAGGGTCCTAATATTAACACCGGGGAAACCGAAAAGTTTTATTGTTACCTGATCACAATTGACTTCCTGCCACCACGTGGGAGATCTTTCATTCCATTGAGCTCCAAACAGGATGACAGTGCAGAAATGGACATGGGAGGGGTGAGGCTCGGAGTTTAGTTCCAGCGTTACTTTTATAAAT
>CAYYIW010000102.1:0-1761 GCA_964472085.1 uncultured Rikenellaceae bacterium
ACGGATAGTATCTAAGCTTTAACAGCTTGTATTTTACCATGTAATTTGGTAAATTTGATCACAGTTGTCTTATGTGGATCAGTTAGTCTGCCTAAGCTGTCTTAAAAGTTCCATATAACCGCTAAGCACGCAAAGAATGCGCAAAGATCACACAGACAAAGTGTTTAAATTCATCCTTTTGCATTCTCTGCATAATGCCTTTGCGTTCTCTGCGGTTAAGGTTTTAACTTATGAGACAGCCTCGGGTCGAATTACAGGAGTATAATATAAATTAAAGCTAAAAATCAATATGGAACCGACCAGCAGCTTTTTAACTATCGAAAGTCTGGCAACCCTTGGTGGTGCAACTCTTGCAACAGTTGTTGTCGCAAATACCTACAGGGCCATCCTAAAAAAGGACCCGAGGATCTTTGCACTGGTATTCTCAATAGCTATCTGTGTCCTTTTTGCTGTATATAATTCTATTGAACCCGTAGGCTACATAGTGGCGTTTATTAATGGCTGCCTCGTTTACTGCACTGCTTTCGGACTGAATACCCAGCTAGCATATGTAACAGTAAAAGGAAAGACTCAGGGAGTCAGGAATTCTTCCGTGGAGTCTGCTGAAACACATGCCACGGGATATTTCTTCGATGAATGGTAGTGTGAATTTTTTCATCCAATCTTTTTACCCGCCATCGGTCCGGGTTTAAGTGAATGGATTTCCTTTATTTTAATTATTACCACTGCAATCGGTTTAGGCATTCCCATTTTCTCCGACATGTCAGCGGCCTGGTCATAAAGCTCACCGCTATCCTCTGCTACGGCAGTTCCAATAAACCTGTATCCGTCGAGAATCTCGCGGTTTACAACCGAAACGGCAACCTTCGATCCTCTGAGTATATTTGTATAGGTGGTTCCTCCTGTTCCTTCAGTGAAGATCAGTGAATTGTCTGACAGAACGCGTGTTGATCTTTTCGGTGCTACATTAGGGGTACCGTCTTCATTGACTGTCCCAATAAAGCATTGCTGGCTGGCAACCATGTCTTTCATTGCCTGTGTAAGTGTAACCATGATGTTTTCTTTTATAATTTTCCTTTACTTTTCATCCAAATGTACATTTTGTTTCTTAAAAACTACGGGAAATGCCAAAATCCTGCAAATCCTTATAATGGTAGCATATATAAAACAGATTCTGAAAAATTTTGTTCCTGTGAATCATGAATTATCAGATAGTACTTCAAGTGAGGAGTACTTCGAGTACTTAAAGTTGGGATTTGGGAGTAAAAGCCTGTAATCAGTAACCAGTAATCGGTAATCAGTAACTTGCTCCGTGTAACCAGCTCCCAGCATCTTGACTTTCTCTGTTATTTGGTGTAAATTGCATATAATGAACTTCATTATATGTTTGAAATCTTGCAATGAGGTTATTCAGGCTTTCAATATTATTCATTTTCCTTGTTATCCTTTTTGTCCGTTGTAATAAGGATGAAACGATCTTGCGGATTTCCATCAACGATAATAATTTTTTAAAAGCACTGATTCAAGCAGGGATTGACACTGACGGAGATGGGCAAATAAGTATCAATGAAGCTGCACTGGTAACTTCAATGGATGTGAGTAATGACAGTATTTCCGATATTTCCGGCATTGAAGAATTTACAGCACTGGATACCCTTATCTGTTACAACAACCCTTTAAATGAGCTGGATGTTTCAGATCTTTTATCCTTAAAATATCTTGACTGCCGTGGATGCGGCCTGAAAAATATCGACCTAACCG
>CAYYIW010000103.1:0-1689 GCA_964472085.1 uncultured Rikenellaceae bacterium
AGAGTATTATTTCTATGGATATTTTATTCCCTGGAGGATCTTTTTGACAGCAGGCAGATCCCTGTATTTTTTAAATGCCGGTTCCACGCCAAGATAGGTCAGAACTTGTTTTTCTCTTTTATCGAAGGATTTTTCCAGCCATTCGTTAACTTTCTCAGGATTATTCCCATAAGCATATGCAAAGGCTATCCAGTATGAAGAAATATTTTTCTTAATCAGTTTAGTGACTATCTCTTCAGCCTGATTTTTATGCCCCATGCCAAAATACGCAGCTGCCATTAAAACATCATGATAATCTTCTGTCATTTCAAATGAAGACTCAGTTATGATTCTGTTGAAATTACCCTGTTCGAGGAGAATTTTATAATAAGAATCTAATTCCAGGTACCCCATTTCCTTATACTTAAGGGATGTTGCCATGGCTTCATCCAGATGTCCGGCATAAAATAATGCCTGGATTAAATAATTAAGTACTGTCCGGTTATTGGGATTACTTTGCAGTGCTTTTTTGCAGTATTCGATACTTTCATTTGGTTTACCAAGCTTGGTATAAAAGCGTCCCGCGTTCCTTAATACATATTGATTTCCAGGATCAAGCTGAAGGGCCAGTTTTATTTTTTCATCAGCAGCTGCAAAATCGTATTCATTATCAAGTATTTCAGCCACATTGACTAAGGCTATGCCAGATGTGGGATCTAATTCCAGGGCTTTTTCAGCCGCCCTTTTTGCTTCCCTGAATTCAGGGGAAATTGTTGAAACGGCATTTCTCCAGTAGCACATAGCGAGGTAGGTCCATGGCAATGCAAATGTTGAATCAAGGTCTATAGATTCCCGGAATGCCTTAATGGCATTATTATTGTCTTCCCCTGCTACACCGCCTCTTTCATAAAAGAACAGTCCTTTAAGGTAAGCATCATAAGCTTCAAGATTAGTTTCCTGTGTTTTACCGATTTTTTGTTTTTCCTCAGGAGTGATTACCGCTTTAAGTTCTGCAGCAATAGCTTCTGCAATTGTTGTTTGTATAACAAATATGTCTTTTGTCTCCCGTATATCACGTTCATACGAATCTGCCCACAGATGCATATCCCTGTTGCCATCGATTAACTGTACTCTCAAGCGAAAGACAGTACCATACTTTTGTCCGCTTCCTTCAACTATGTAGTTAACATTCAATTTCCTGGCGATCTCAGGAATAGGTGGTTTATCGCTGCCCCTGTATTGTTCAACCGAAGTTCTGGAAACAACACTCAGATCCTTGATTGCCTGCAGGTTATTCATAACTTCATCCATTATACCGTTGATGAAATATTCGTTTTCCTCATCGGGACTATCATTGAAAAATGGCAATATGGCTATTGATTTAACTTGTTCTGTGGTTGGCTTTATAAGTCCCGGAATTATTTGAATTCCGAGAATAATAAGTATCAGGATAATGAAACCTATGATGATATTTCTCGTTTTTTGATTTTTTTTAACATGAGTATGTTCTACTTGCAATATTGGTCCGGTATCTTTTTCATTCTGCGAGGAACTCTTTATGGCAGTTATAATCTCTTTTACTGCATTGGCAACTTTATTTATCTGATCAAGATAATAGGTATTTTTGGTATTATCCTGAGGATGGACTTCTTTGGCTCTCAAAGGCCTGTTAACGCCAGCCGATTTGTAGATGAATTCGATACCCCTGAG
>CAYYIW010000104.1:0-1544 GCA_964472085.1 uncultured Rikenellaceae bacterium
ACCGGAGTCGCAAAAACATATAATATAATTGCAGACACAGGTAATACCAGGAAGAATTTCAACTTCCTGTACGGAGAACTTATTATCTTTTTCATCATGTTAAATCGTTTTTTTGTAAGTGACTCATTGAATGAATTGGCCAGACCCGTAACGTGCATTCCTATGGTCTGGTTGAGAAGTGCCGCCCTGTATACCGCCGGATTGGAAGTCAGCTGCAGCGCAACTTCATCGGCAAGATATTCATGGTTCTGCCTGATATACCTGATATATATCCATACAAGCGGATTGAACCATTGTATCGTACAGAGCACCCGGGCCAGCACAAGATCGATCCAGTGCATTTGCTTCACATGCACAAGTTCATGATTCATAATCTCCCTTGTCTCATCGTCTGAAACTGAAGGATTGATAAAAATATAGGAGAAATATGAAAATGAAGAGGCATAATCAGCAGTCCTGATCAGTTTTACCGGATCACCGTTGCTGTTTCCTGTTTTCCTTATAGTTTTGAGGATATGCCTGTTCTGACTGTATGCCCGGTATATGACAAGCATTATCCCTGATATATATAATAAGAATATTAGCATTACCGTCAGGTTCGCCCAGGTGTTACCACTATTTTTCACCACAACATTATCCTGCACTGCAGGAATTACATTGCTGATTACAGGAAGTTCCACCACATAACGGATAGTGATGAACGGCAGGAGAACCGATGCCAGGATACCTGTTATAAGATAAATCCTGTTCAGAGTAAAATATCGTTCATTCTTCAGAAAGAGTATAAACACAATCAAAAATCCGGTCAGCCAGGTGACCGATTTAAGCAGATACATGGCAATAGCTTCCATAATCATTCCCTCCCCGATTTCTTCAGTTCTTTCTTTGTGTCCTCAAGCAATTCTTCAAGCTCTTTCATTGTCAGATCCTTCTCTCGTGCAAAAAAAGATGCCATGGCGGGAAAAGAATTATTAAAATATTCCTCCATCAGCCCGAAGAGCTGACTCTTTGAATACTCTGCCCTTGAAACCAGGGGATGATATAAATGAACATTTGCATAAGCCTTATGTCCGACATAACCCTTCTTTTCCAATACCCTCAATACGGTGGAAACTGTGTTTCGTGCCGGTTTGGGATCACTGAACCTGTCGCGTATATCCTTAACAATCCCCTCTTTCATATCCCACAGGATCTGCATAACCTGTTCTTCTGCCTTTGTTAATTGCATAATTCCAAATTTAAACTATTTATAATTCGGGCTACAGACTTCAGGAATGAATTAAAATATTCTCCCACCAGATACCTGAAACCTGACACCTTTTTCATCAATCCTTCTTTGCAAATATATGACTATTTTTATAGTCAACCAAACAATTTTCAATAAAATTAACTACATATATAGTCATTTCTTAAAAATAAGTCCATGAACATTGAAAAATTCCTTAATTAACTGCCAATTTCTTATTTAGCATTAGCTTCTTAAAGATATATACGGCTCTGAAAGAGCCAAAGATGAATAACCCCTGGTGCAGCCAGGGGTGGCC